>NZ_CP095554.1:1520000-1657500 GCF_023078375.1 Roseomonas gilardii subsp. gilardii
TTGGGCTCCGCCTCGTTCACCCGCCGCCCATGGATGCGGATCTCGCCGCCGCTGATGCCCTCCAGCCCCGCGATCATGCGCAGCAGCGTGGACTTGCCGCAGCCGGAGGGACCGAGGATCACGGTGAAGGCGCGCTCGGGCAGGCTGAGCGAGACATCGCTCACCGAAGGGGTGGTGGCGCCGGGATAGAGCTTGCGGACGCTGTCCAGGACGATCGCTGGCATCGGCGGGTGCGGCCCCTATTTCTCGGTGGCGATCAGGCCGCGCACGAACCAGCGCTGCATCAGCAGCACGATCAGCAGCGGCGGCAACATGACGACCAGCGCGGCCGCCATGACGATGTTCCATTCCGGCAGCCCGTCGCCGCGCGGGATCATGCGGGCGAGTTGCACCATCACGGTGCTGCGGTCGGGCTCGGTGGTGACCAGCAGCGGCCAGAGATACTGGTTCCAGGCATAGACGAACATGATGGTGGCCAGCGCCGCCATGTTGGTGCGCGAGAGTGGCAGCAGGATGTCGCGCAGGAAGCGGATCGGCCCGGCGCCATCCATGCGCGCGGCCTCCACCAGCTCCTCCGGGATGGTCATGAAGAACTGGCGGTAGAGGAAGGTGCCCGTGGCGGTCGCCACCAGCGGCAGGATCAGTCCGGTATAGGAGTTCAGCATCCGCCATTGCAGCGCGATCTCGATGCCGGAGAGCTGCCGCACCAGCCAGGTCGCCCCGGTCAGGTCCAGGATCGCCTGGAAGGGGCGCAGCGCATTGGTGGCGACCGCATAGGTCGGCACGATGCGGACCTCGAGCGGCAGCATCAGCGTGACGAAGATCAGCCAGAAGACCAGCGCCTTGGCGCGCCAGTCGAAGAACACCACGGCGAAGGCGGCCAGCATGGCGATCAGGATCTTGCCGGCCATGACCCCCACCGCCACCACGAAGCTGGTGAGGAAGCGCGTGCCGAGATCGCCGCGCAGCCAGGCGGCCTGGAGGTTCTCCCACAGATGCGGGCCGGGCAGCAGGCGCATCGGCACGGCATTGGCGCCGGCGATGTCCTGCGTGGCGGCGACGAAGGCGAGCCAGAGCGGGCCCAGCAGCGACAGCACGCCCAGCAGCAGCAGCAGGTGCGTCGCGAGATCCGTCAGCGGGCGGCGTTCAACCATGGCACGGTCTCACTTGTAGTGCAGCCGCCGCTCGATGAAGCGGAACTGGATGAAGGTCATCGCCATCACCAGCAGCATGAGCACGATGCTCTGCGCGGCGGCGCCGGAATAGTCCAGGCCCTTGAAGCCGTCGGAATAGATCTTGTAGACCATCAGCTCGGTGGAGCGCGCCGGCCCGCCCTGCGTCATCGTGTCCACCAGCGCGAAGCTGTGCGTGAAGCTGTCCGTCAGGTTGATCACGGCCAGGAAGAACAGCGTGGGCGAGAGCAGCGGCACCTGCATGTCCCACATCCGGCGCAGCGGCCCGGCCCCGTCCATCGCCGCCGCCTCGGTCAGCGAACGGGGAATGCCCTGCAGTCCGGCCAGCAGGAAGACGAAGTTGTAGGAGACGAGCTGCCAGGCCCCGGCCATGATCAGCATGGTCATGGCATGCGAGCCGACCAGCGTGGGGTCCCAGCTTCCCGGTGCCACGGCGTTGAGGAAGGAGAAGAGGCCGGCGCGCGGGTCGAAGATGAAGCGGAAGATGATGCCGATCGCCGGCGCCGCGATGGCATAGGGCCAGACCAGGGCGAGGCGGTAGGCGCGGCTGCCGCGCAGTTCCCGGTCGACGAAGACGGCGAGCAGCAGCGAGGCCGCGACCGCCAGCGCCGTGGTGGCGAAGGCGTAGAAGATGCTGATGGCGACCGAATGCCAGTAGGCGGCGTTGCCGAAGACCTCGGCGAAGTTCTGCCAGCCGACCCAGGTGTTGCCGCCGCCCCAGGGCTGCTGCAGCGTGAAGGCCCAGTAGAAGGCCTCGCCGGTCGGCCAGTAGAAGAAGACGAAGATGATCAGCAGCTGCGGCAGCACCAGGGCCCAGGGGAGCCAGCGGCTGCGGAACAGGGCGCGTCGTTGCATCTGGTTCATGCTCGGGGTGGCGGGGCGGCGCGGGCCGCCCGGCCGGTCCGGATCAGGGCAGGCGCTTGCCGCGATAGGTCTGTTCGAAGCGGCGCAGGAGCTGGTTGCCCTGGTCCTGCAGCGCGCTCAGCGCCTGGTCCATGGTCTTCTGGCCAGCGAAGGCCGCCTGGATCTCGTTGGCATAGGCGGCGCGGAACTGCGTCATGTTGCCCAGGCGAAGGCCGCGGGAATTCTCGGTCGGCTCGGTGAGCAGCAGACTCTCCATCGCCACCTCGCGCCCGACATTCTCGGGGCGCTGAAAGAAGCCCTGGGCCTTCAGGCTGTCATAGCCGGTGCGGGTCACCGGGATATAGCCCGTCTCGGTCGCCCAGAAGGTCTCGGATTCCGGCTTGGCCAGGAAGTCGAAGAAGGCCGCGGCCCCCTTGTATTCCTCGGCCGGGCGGCCGCGCAGCGCCCAGAGCGAGGCGCCGCCGACGCGGCTGTTGATGCGGCTGTGGCCCTCCCAGACCGGCAGCAGCGCCGGAGTCCAGTCCAGGCCGGACACCGCGGTCTTGCGGATGCTCTGGTGGCTCGCGATGGAGGCGAAGGCCACCGCGCAGTCATCGGCGGCGAAGGAGGTCACCGGGTCCTGGCCCGCCTGCTTGGTGCGGATCTGGACCAGCCCTTCCTTGTACCAGGCGAGCAGCGTGTTGAAATGCTCGCGGATCAGGCCCTGGTTGAAGATGTACTCCGCGTCCAGCCCGCCATAGCCGTTCTGCTTGGTGGCGATCGGCAGGTTGTGGATGGCCGCGAACTGCTCGAACAGCGCCCAGCTGTCGAAGTCCATGGCCATCGGGCAGGCGCGGCCGGAGGCCTTGATGGCGCGCAGCGCCCGGCCGAGATCCTGCCAGGTGGCCGGGGCCTGCTCGATGCCCGCCTTGCGGCCCGCCGCGCGGTTCCAGTACATCACCGCGGTCGAGGAGTTGAACGGGAAGGACAGCATTTCGCCCTCCGAGGTCGCGTAGTAGGCGGCGATCGGGGGGAGGTAGTTCGTCCAGTCGATCCGGTAGCCCTGCTGCGCCATCAGCTCGCGCGCCGGGACGTACTGCCCCGAGAGCATCAGGTCGGCGGTGCCGATGTCATAGACCTGGACGATGGTGGGCTGCTCGCCGGCGCGGAAGGCGGCGATGGTGTTCTGCAGCGCCTGCGCGTACTCGCCCTGGCTGACGCAGGTGATGCGGTACTGCGCCTGGCTGTCGTTGAAGCGCTGGCAGACCTGCTGCACCACCTCGCTAAGCTGGCCGGTCAGCCCGTACCAGAAGGTGACGTTCTGGCGCGGCGCCTGCGCCTGCGCTTGACCCTGGGGGAGGGCTGGGGAGAGCAGGCCGAGGGCGAGGCCGACGGCAATGACGGATCTGCGAAGCATGGAAGAGGTCCGGTTCTGACCCGGGGCAGCTAGCGCCGGGATGTGACAATACCTCCTCGGTTTCATGGCGGTTTCTTGAAACCTGTCCGCGCCCCTTAGCCGCGCGCCGCCTCCGCGGGCGCCAGCACCCGCTCCGCGATGCCGGCGAAGAGGTCCACGCCCTGCGGCAGCGCGGCCTCATCGAAGTCGAAGTCCACCGCGTGGTGAATCCCCTTGAGGTCCGCCCCCAGCAGGAAATAGGTCGCGCTACCGCCCTGTTCCTGCACTCGCCGCAGCATCAGCGTGGCGTCGTCGCCACCGCCGATCGGCCATTCCGGCTCGATCCGCGCGATCCCCGGCACGGCGTGCGCCACCTCGGCCACGATAGCGGCGGCCTCCGGGCTCGGCATGGCGCCGATGCTGCCGCCCATCTCCTCGATGCGCAGCGTGACATCCTGCATCGCCGCCGCCCCGGCCAGAACCTCCCGTGCCCGGCGGTCCATGTAGTCCAGCGCCTCCTGCGAGCCGCCGCGCACCTCCAGCACCAGATGGCAGGAATCGGCGATCACGTTGCGCCCGCTGCCCGCCACCATCCTCCCGACATTCACCCGCGTGGGCGATTCCGCATGGCGGCTGATGGCGTGCAGGTTCAGCGCCGCCGTGGCGCCGGCCAGCAGGGCGTTGCGCCCTTCCTGCGGCCCCATCGCCGCATGTGCCGCGCGCCCTTCGAGGAAGGCGTCCAGCTTGTTGGAATAGAGGAAGCCCGTGGCCACCGGCGCCACCGTGCCCGAGGGCAGCAGGCAGCCGAGATGCCCGGCGAAGAAATGGTCCACCCCGTCCACGACACCGGCCGCCACCATCGGCCGGGCGCCGCGCCCGCCTTCCTCGGCGGGCTGGAAGATCAGGCGGATCGTGCCCCGCCAGCGCGCCATGGGCGCCGTGAGCCGGGCGGCGAGGGCGAGGCCGATGGCGGTATGCCCGTCATGGCCGCAGGCATGCATCACCCCGGGGCGGGCGGAGGCGAAGCCCTCGCGGTTCGGCGCATGCTCCGGCGCCGCCGTTTCCCGCACCGGCAGCGCGTCCATGTCGAAGCGGAAGGCGAGCACCGGCCCCTCGCCGCGCCGCATCTCCGCCACCACCCCGGTCTGGCCGCCGGGCATGCGCGCCACCCATTCCGGCGGTGCCCCGGCCGCCAGCGCCGCCTCGCACGCCGCCGCGATCTCGGCGGGGGAGGGGCGGCCGGGCATCTCACCCTCCACCATCACCTCCGGCCCCGCCTTCACCGCCCAGCCGAGGCGCTCCAGCGTGGCGGCGACCTTCGCGGCGGTGCGGTATTCCAGGAAGCCGAGTTCCGGGAAACGGTGCAGGTCGCGCCGGATGCGCGCCACCCCGCCGTCATTGGCGCTGGTCGCCGCGATGAAATCCAGATCCGTTCCCATCTCCGCGTCCCTTTCCGGCCTCTGCCCATGCGCGGGGCAAGCCTGCCCACGATACGGGCCGAAAGACACCCGAGCGCCAGCCAGGGCAAGAGGCCATGCCATGCCGGACGGTTGACGCACCGCCGCCGGGGGGCGGAAAGTTCCGGCCCGCCGATCATCCCCGTTCCGCCAGAGACGCCCACATGGACGCCCACATGGGAGAAGCCCGATGAACGTGACCACGCCGCCTGCCAGCCTCCGGGGGATCAGCGCGGAGGAATGGAAGATCCGCTGCGAGCTCGCGGCGCTCTACCGGCTCGTCGCCTATCACCGGATGACGGACCTCATCTACACCCATATCAGCGCCCGCCTGCCAGGGCCCGACCACTACTTCCTGATCAACCGCTATGGCGTGATGTTCCACGAGATGCGGGCCAGCGACCTGGTGAAGATCGACCTGGACGGCAACGTGGTCGAGGAGGACGCTTCCTCCAAGCCGGTCAATGCCGCGGGCTTCACCATCCACTCCGCGATCCACATGACGCGGGAGGATGCGGCCTATGTCGTCCATACCCATACCAGCGCCGGCATCGCCGTTTCGGCGCAGAAGGAGGGGCTGCTGCCGATCAGCCAGCACGCGCTGAAGTTCTACGGCCACCTCGCCTATCACGGCTATGAGGGCATCGCCCTGGATCTCGACGAGCGCGAGAGGCTGGTCGCCGATCTTGGCCAGCACCGGGCGATGATCCTGCGCAACCATGGCCTGCTGGTCACGGGCCGCACGGCGGCGGAGGCCTTCAACAACATCTACTACCTGGAGCGCGCCTGCCAGGCGCAGGTGGCGGCGCTCTCGGCCGGCATGGACCAGATCGTCTTCCCGCCGGAGGAGGTGCGGCTGCGGACCGCGGCCCAGTTCAACCGTTCCGATTCCCCGCATATCTACGACCTCGCCTGGACCGCTGCGCTGCGCCTCGTCGATGACGACAAGGTGGATTATCGTTCATGAAGTGAGCCGGGCCGCGGCCATCTCAAGGAAAAGCAGGAATTTCCAGGCTTTTCCGGGGTTCGGGCGTGGCTTCTGCCGCGTTTGCGAAGGCTGGGCAGGCGGGCGGGGAGGGGAGTAGACAGGATCTCACTGCCGGAGATTCCTGCTCCACCATGTCCCGCCGATCCGCCTTCCGGAAGCGACACCTGGCCCTTCTCCAGATTCCGGTCCTGGCCGGCTTCCTGGTTCTCGCCCCCCTGGCCTGGGCGCAGCAGCCCGACACGGTCTGGCTCGACCAGCTCACCTGGACGGAGATCCGCGCCGCCACCCAGGCCGGCAAGCGCACCGTCATCATCCCCGTGGGCGGCACCGAGCAGAGCGGCCCCTTCATCGCCGTGGGCAAGCACAATGCCCGCGTGGCCGTGCTGGGCGAGCAGATCGCCCGGCAACTCGGCAATGCCCTGCTCGCCCCGGTGATCGCCTATGTGCCCGAGGGCAATATCGACCCGCCCAGCTCGCATATGCGCTTCCCCGGCACGATCAGCATCCCGCCCGAGGTCTTCGAGGGATTGCTGACCTCCGCCGCCGAGAGCTTCGCCGCGCATGGCTTCACCGACATCGTGCTGATCGGCGACCATGGCGGCTATCAGAAGAACCTGCAGCGCGTGGCCGACCGGCTGAACCGCCAATGGGCCAAGGGGCCGGTGCGGGCGCACTACATCCCGCAATACTACACGACCATCGAGAGCAGCTTCGCCCCGGCCCTGCGCGCCCGCGGGCTGGGCGACGATATCGGCACCCATGCCGACCTCATGGACACCGCCCTGACACTGGCCACACGCCCCGCTTTGGTGCGGCAGCAGGCCCTCCAGGCGGCGGCCAAGCCCGGCACGGCGCAGGGCGTCTATGGCGGCGACCCGCGCCCCGCCACGGCCGAGCTCGGCCAGATCGGCACCGGTGCCATCGTCGCCCAGACCGTGGCCGCCATCCGGCAGGCCACCGCGCCACGCCGCTGACCCGCCTTTCCCTGCGGCGCCCGGCCCGGCTTCACATGCCCGCGCCCCGCGCCGCCACCCCCTTGCCCGAGAACGGGATTCGCGCTTCCGGACAGGCTTGCTCCGCTCCGGGAACGGTCCCCGTGACCCCGGGCCCGTATCGAGGAACACGCCTGCTCATGTCCCGCCCCGCTTCCCGGCTCCTTCTCCTGGCGCTGCTCGCCGCGCCCCTCGCCCCGGCCATGGCCCAAAATAGGGCTCCTGACGCGACGCCGGCCACCGTGCAGACCGTGCCCGGCATGCCGCCCGTGACCGTGCCCGGCAACATCTACAGCGAGACGACCAGCGACAAGCTGGCGCCGGTGGTGCGCAGCGACCTGCCGCGCATCTACGTGCCGAACCTCCGCTCCAACGATGTCTATGTCATCGATCCGGAGACGATGAAGGTCGTGGACCGCTTCAAGGTCGGGCGCGGTCCGCAGCATGTCGTGCCGTCCTGGGACCTGCGCACGCTCTGGGTGACCAACAATGCCGAGGGCAAGGAGGATGGCAGCCTCACGCCCATCGATGCCGCCACCGGCAAACCGGGCGAGCCCATCCCGGTGGACGACCCCTACAACATGTATTTCACGCCCGACGGCAAGTCGGCGATCGTGGTGGCGGAGGCCCGCAAGCGCCTCGACTTCCGTGACCCGCACACGATGGCGATGCAGTTCTCCATCGACACGCCGGAATGCCGCGGCGTGAACCATGCCGATTTCTCCGCCGACGGGCGCTATGCCATCTTCACCTGCGAGTTCGGCGGGCGCCTCGCCAAGATCGACATGGTGGAGCACAAGGTCGCGGGCTACCTGAAGCTCTCCAAGGGCGGCATGCCGCAGGACATCCGCGTGGCGCCGGATGGCCGTACCTTCTATGTTGCCGACATGATGGCCGATGGCGTCTTCGTCCTCGACGGCGACAGCTTCACCGAGACGGGCTATGTCCCCACCGGCCCGGGCACACATGGCCTCTATCCCAGCCGCGACGCGAAGTTTCTCTACATCGCCAACCGCGGCTCGCATAAGGTGCATGGCGCGCGAAAGGGGCCGGGCAGCGTCTCGGTGCTCGACTTCGCGAGCGGCAGGATCGTCGCCAACTGGCCCATCCCTGGCGGCGGCAGCCCCGACATGGGCAATGTCAGCGCCGACGGGAAGACGCTCTGGCTTTCCGGCCGCTTCGACGATGTGGTCTATGCCTTCGACACCACCACGGGGGCCGTGAAGCAGATCAAGGTCGGCGCGGAGCCGCATGGCCTGACCGTCTGGCCGATGCCGGGCCGTTACTCCCTGGGCCATACCGGCATCCTGCGCTGAGGGCGTGGCACTTCCGGTGATCCCGGGTGGAGGTGCTGCCTCCACCCGGTCTCTCCTCAGCCCCCGGCAATGCTGCCGGCGCCTCGTCCTTGAGGCCGATGCCGCTCAGCTTGCGCTGCCGGGCCTCGCGCATCAGCCAGGCCAGCTTCTCCGCCGCCCCCTCATGCGACAGCCCTCCCTGCCCATGGATGTTGGAGATGCAGTTGCGGCCGGAATCCTGGCAGCCCGTGCGCGGCGCATAGGTCAGGTACACGCCCAGGCTTTCCGCCACGCTCAGGCCCGGGCGCTCCCCGATCAGCATGGCGCAGAGCGTGGCGCCGAGGGCCTCGCCGATCTCGTCGCCCAGCGCCACCCGCGCCTGGGTCGCCACGACGACCGGCGCGATGCGCCAGCCGCGCAACCGCTCCAGCGTGGCATGCAGAACCGGCGCCGCATGCTTCTGCACCGCCAGGGCCGAGAGCCCGTCGCCGATCACGAAGACCGCGTCGTACCCGCCCCGCCGCAGCAGCGCCCGGCTTTCCGGCGCCAGCCGCCGCCCGAGATCGGGGCGGCGCAGATAGGTGCCACGATCCCCCGCCGCGCTTCGCACCTCCACACTCTCCAGCGGCGCCAGATCGGCCCGTAGCGCCGCGACATCGAGCGGCGTGTGCACGGCATCGCGGGCCACCGCATGCGCCATCTGAAAATCCAGCACATCGGACAGCCGCATGGCATCGCCGCTGCGCCCCAAACCGACACGCGCCCGCGTGGCGAGGCGCAGCCCTTCCCAGAAATCCGCCGCCATCCTCCTAGGCGTCCCGTGCCATGGTCAGCAGCCGCGCCGCCTGCGGGCTCTGCGGCAGGGGCGGGCGCATCCGCCCGCCGGGCTCCAGCATCTCCATGCGCTCCAGCCAGGATTCGAATTCCGGCGCGGGCCGCAGGCCCAGCATGGAGCGCAGCGCGAGGATGTCGTGGAAGGAAAGGCTCTGGTAGTTCAGCATGATGTCGTCCGCGCCCGGCACGGCGATCAGGAAGTTCACCCCCGCCGCGCCGAGCAGCACCATCAGCGCGTCCATGTCGTCGCCATCGGCCTCGGCATGGTTGGTGTAGCAGACATCGACCCCCATCGGCAGGCCGAGCAGCTTGCCGCAGCAATGATCCTCCAGCCCCGCGCGGAGGATCTGCTTGCCGTCATAGAGGTATTCCGGCCCGATGAAGCCGACCACCGTGTTCACCAGCAGCGGCCGGAAGGCCCGCGCCACCGCATGGGCGCGGCATTCCAGCGTCTGCTGGTCCACCCCGTGATGCGCCTCGGCCGACAGGGCCGAACCCTGCCCGGTCTCGAAATACATCACGTTGTCGCCCAGCGTGCCGCGCTTCAGCGACAGCGCCGCCTCATGCGCCTCGCGCAGTGTGGCGAGATCGGTGCCGAAGCCGCGATTGGCACCCTCCGTCCCCGCCACGGACTGGAAGACGAGGTCCACCGGCGCGCCCAGCTCGATGGCGCGGATGGAGTTCGTCACATGCGTCAGCACGCAGGTCTGGGTCGGAATCCCGTAGCGCTCGCGCAGCGTATCCAGCATGCGCAGCAGCTCCACCGCGTTGCGCAGGCTGTCGGTGGCCGGGTTGATGCCGATCACCGCATCGCCTGAGCCGTGCAGCAGCCCGTCCAGCACCGAGACGGCGATGCCCCGCGCATCGTCGGTGGGGTGGTTCGGCTGCAGCCTGCTCGCCAGCCTGCCCTCCAGCCCGATCCTGTTGCGGAATGCCGTCTCCACGCGGCATTTCCGCGCCACGGCGATCAGGTCCTGGTTGCGCATCAGCTTCGACACCGCCGCCACCATTTCCGGCGTGAGCCCCGGCGCCAGCGCCGCCAGCGCGGCGGAATCCGCCTCGTGCGACAGCAGCCAGTCGCGGAAATCGCCCACTGTCCTGTGCGACATGGCCGAGAAAGCCGCCGCGTCATGCGTGTCGAGGATCAGCCGCGTCACCTCGTCCGTCTCGTAGGGCACCACCGTCTCGGACAGGAAGGCCTTCAGCGGCAGATCCGCCAGAACCCGCCGCGCCGCCACGCGTTCCGCATCCGAGCTGGCCGCGATCCCCGCCAGCTCGTCGCCCGAGCGCCGTGGCGTCGCGGCCGCCAGCAGGTGCCGCAGATCCTCGAAGCGGTGGCGCTCCCCGCCCGCCAGCCCGGTCCGGCCCGTCATCCGCCCACCTCCTCTCGCCACGGCCCGGCCAGCACAGCCGGGGCGCCGCCCGGCGGCAAGCGATTTCCGCGCCCGGACCGGATGCGTTGGCGATGTCCCCCGGTTCGGTGCTGCGCTGGCCAGCTTCGGGGCAGCGGATCAGCGCCTGATCGCGAGTGCCGAATCAAAGTGCCGGAGGCCGGCCTGCGCCCCCCGGCCCGCGGCAGGTAGGGCAGTGCCCTTGGCGCACCCGATACGACGGGGGGACATCCCTTTTTGAGCAGGCTGGCCGCCATGCGATGTGCCTTGAGGTGAGTGGCACCGATCATCAGCCGATCGGGATGAGCCGGATGGCAAGACGATCCTCCCGCCTCCTGAGCCACAGGCGGTTGGCAAGGAGAGGGTCTGGCAGGCTGGCGTGGCGCTCAATCCTCCGTCCGGCCTCAATCGCCGCAGGCACGCATCACAAGCAGGTTGCCATGCTGCACCCCACGCTCAGCGGTGACCGCGTCCGCGACCTGCCGGACCTGCTGGACCTCCCCCTTCAGCACCGCGACTTCCAGACAGGCATGATGGTCGAGGTGGACGTGCAGCATGGCGACGGAGAGGTCGTGGTGGTCGTGGAAGATGTTGGTCAGCCGGTCCGGCAGATCGCGCCGGTGATGGTCATAGACATAGGCCAGCGCTGCGGCACAGCGCCCGTTCACGGCGCCATCGCCGACCCGTTGGCGTAGGCCGGCGCGCAGGAGGTCACGTAGCGCCTCGGAGCGGTTGCCATAGCCGAGTGCGTCGATCTCCCCCAGCAACGCATCGTCGAGGGTGATGGTGATCCTCTGCATTCGCTTGCCCTGCCTTCCTTCTGCTCCGCTTGCCTCTGGACAGGCTTCGGAGCGCACTGGTATGAAAAATCGTCCAAGACTGCATACCCTCTGCCTCTCCTCAGCACCACGTGGAGCGTTCCGTCCGGTCCTGGGTAGAAGGAGCACATCATGCTGCGCCGCAATTTGCTGACCGCTGCTTCCGTATTCGGTCTCTCGCTCGGCCTTCCAGGGCTGAAGCCGGTTTCGCCAGCGCGAGCCGAGCTTCCGGGCCGTCTGACCTTCTCCTGGCCCAGCAATGCCGGGCCGTTGCACCCACATCTTTACTCGCCCAACCAGATGTATGCCCAGGCCATGCTCTACGAGCCTCTGGTCCGCTATGTCGAAGGCGGCCATGTGGCCCCGGCTCTCGCCACCGCCTGGCAGCAGGAGGCGGATGGTCGCTCCTGGACCTTCCACCTGCGTCCCGGCGTGGTTTTCTCCGACGGCACGCCCTTCGACGCCGCCGCGGTGGTGGCCAATGTGAAGGCCGTGCTGGAAAATCGCGGGCGCCATGCCTGGCTGGAACTCGTGGCCCAGATCGAGGGCGTGGAGGCGATCGACCCGGGCACGGTGCGGCTGCACCTGCGAGGCCCTTACTATCCTACCCTGCTGGAGCTGGCGTTGATCCGGCCGCTTCGCTTCGCTTCGCCGGCGGCGCTGCGCCCGGACGGCAGCCTGGCTGCTCCCATCGGTACCGGCCCCTGGCGGCTGGCGGAAACGCTGCGGGGGCAGCACGACCGCTTCCTCCGCAACGAAACCTACTGGGGCACGAAGCCAGCCCTGCGCGAGGTTCTGGTCCGTGTGCTGGGCGACGCCAACACCCGCGCCCTGGCGCTGGAGACGGGGGAGATCGACCTTGCCTACGGCACCGACCAACTCGATGCCGATACCTTCCGACGCTTCGCCGCTGACCGGCGCTTCCGCACCGCCATCTCGCCGCCGCTGGCCACGCGGCTGTTGGCAGTGAATTCCGGACGCTTTCCGACCGACGATCCCGCCGTGCGCCAGGCCATCGCCAAGGGCGTGGACCGGGCGGCACTGGTGCGCCACGTGCTGCTGGACATGGAACCCGCGGCGGAGACGCTGTTCGCCGGGAACTTTCCCTATACCGGTCTCGGCCTCCGCGCGCCTGCCTTCGATCCCGCCATGGCGGCGAGGGAGCTGGAGGCGGCGGGCTGGACCCTTCCTTCCGGTGGGCATGTCAGGATGAAGGACGGCCGCGCGCTGTCGCTCGACCTGTGCTTCACCGGCTCCGATATATTGCAGAAGACACTGGCGGAGGCGGTCCAGGGCGATCTTGCCCGCCTGGGCATTGCCGTACGGCTGATCGGGGAGGATGAGAGCAGCTTCCTCGGCCGACAGAAGAGCGGCGAGTTCGGGATGATTTTTGGCGACACATGGGGCGCGCCTTATGACCCGCACGCCTTTCTGGCTTCGATGCGGCAGCCGGCCCATGCCGATTACCAGGCACAGAGCGGCCTGCCGATGAAGGCGGAAATCGACCGCCGCATCGGGGCGGTCCTGACCACGACGGACGAGGCGGCGCGCGCTGCCGAATACCGCTGGCTGCTGACCACACTGCATGAGCAGGGAGTCTACTTCCCGATCTCCTTCCTGACCAACAAACTCGTTCAGCGATCTACCTTGGCGCATATGCCCTTTGGCGACACGCGCTACGAGATTCCCTTCGACCAGATCGGCCAGGGGACGTGACCGGCTTCCTCCTGCGCCGGCTCGCCTCCCTGCTGCCGCTGCTGCTGCTCGCCTCCTTCGTCTTCTTCGTGATGCTGCGGCTCGGCCGGGGCGATCCGGCGTTGGACTATCTGCGCCTCGCCCAGATTCCGCCCACGGACGCGGCGCTGGCTGCGGCAAGGGTGGAACTGGGCCTGGACCAGCCGATTCTGACGCAATACGCCGAATGGCTCATGAGCGCCCTGCAAGGTGACCTCGGCACCTCCTGGTTCACGCGGCGTCCGGTGACGGAGGAGATCGCCCAGTACCTGCCGGCCACGCTGCAACTCGCGGGCACGGCGATGGCGCTGGTACTCGCGGTGGGTGTGCCGCTGGGGATCTGGGCGGCGCTGCGGCGCGACCGCTGGCCGGACCACGCGACGCGCCTCATGACATTTCTCGGTGTTTCGCTGCCCAACTTCTGGCTCGGCTTCCTGCTGGTGCTGCTCTTCGCCGTGACGCTGGGCTGGCTGCCAGCGATGGGGCGCGACGGACCGCAGAGCATCGTGCTGCCGGCCATCGCCACCGCCACCATGTCCGCCTGCGTCATGCTTCGCCTGACGCGTGCCTCGGTTCTGGGCGCCATGGGGGAGCCACATCTGCGTTTCGCCCGGGCGCGTGGCCTGCCGTGGCGCACCCTTCTCGGGCGTCATATCGTCCTGAACGCCATGGTGCCGCCGCTGACGGCGGTCGGATTGCATCTGGGAGAGCTGATCGGCGGCTCGATGGTGGTGGAGAGCGTCTTCGGTTGGCCCGGTCTCGGACGCTGGGCGCTGACCGCCATCGCCAACCGTGACTATCCCGCCCTGCAGGGTTTCGTCATCGTGCTGATGCTGATCTTCGTGATGGGCAACCTGGTGGTGGACGCGCTCTATGCCTGGCTCGACCCACGCATCCGGCTGGAGCGTGAAGCGTGAGGCGGCTTCTCATCCCTGTCGCCGCGCTGATGGTGGCGCTGCTGCTGGGTGCGGCGATCCTGGCACCCTGGATCGCCCCCTTGACCCGGAGGCGACCGCGCTGTCGCAGCGTTTGCTGCCACCCTCCGCGGCCCATTGGCTGGGGACGGACCACCTGGGCAGGGATCTGTTCTCCCGGCTGATCTGGGGTGCCCGCGCCTCTTTCGGCTCGGTCGCCGCGATCCTGGCGCTGGTGCTGGCGGTCGGCTGTACCGTGGGAACGGTCGCGGGCATGGCCGGCGGCGTGGTGGATGCCGTGCTGATGCGGCTTTGCGATGCCTTCATGACCGTGCCGACACTCGTGCTGGCGCTGTTCCTGATCGGAGCGCTGGGCACCGGGCTGACCAATGTGGTGATTGCCATCGCCCTGTCGCACTGGGCCTGGTACGCGCGCCTGGTCCGCGGGATGACCATGTCGCTGCGTGGCCGGGACCACATCGCCGCCGCCCGGCTGGCCGGGCTGTCACGGGCTGCCATCGTGCGGCGACATGTGCTCCCGGTGGTGGCGGGGCAGCTTGCGGTGCTGGCCAGTCTCGATCTGGGGCACTGGATGCTGCATGTCGCAGGGCTGTCGTTCCTCGGCCTGGGCCTCGCCCCGCCAGCGGCGGAGTGGGGGATCATGATCAATGATGCGAGGCCCTTCTTCCGCGTCTCGCCGATGCTGGTCTTGCTCCCCGGAATGGCAATCCTGATGACAGTGATGGCGTTCAACCTCCTCGGGGATGGGCTGCGCGACCACCTCGACCCGGCTCTGCGGGGACAGGGCCATTGACCACCCGCACGCTCTCGATATCCGGCCTGGTTCTGGAGGCCGGTCCGCCTTCGCGGCCCACACAGCTGGTGAAGGATGTTTCCCTCGCGCTGGAGCGGGGGCGGGTGCTGGCGCTGGTCGGCAGCAGTGGTGGCGGCAAGAGCCTGACCACGCTGGCATTGCTGAACCTGCTGCCACCCGGCGTGCGGCGGGTGGCCGGTACGGTCGCGCTCGGCGACCGGATATTGGATGCCGCGGGACAGGACGCGTTACGGGGGCGCGTCATGGGCTTCGTGCAGCAGGCGCCACGCGGTGGCTTCAACCCGCTGGTCACGATCGGCCGACACTTCCGTGAAACCCTGGCCTGCGATGGGCTGTGTGGCGCCGAGGCGGAGGCCAGAATATCCGATCTGCTGCGTGAGGTCGGCTTTGAGCATCCCGGAAGGCTGTTGCCCCTCTATCCATCACAGATCAGTGGTGGAATGCTCCAGCGGGCGATGCTGGCGCTTGCCCTTTGCCGCGCGCCCGACTTCCTGCTGGCCGACGAACCGACCACGGATCTCGACCTTGTGGTGCAAGCGCAGATCCTCGACCTCCTGGAACGGTTGGTGGTGCGCAGGGGCATAGGGCTGCTGCTGGTGACGCATGATTTGTCCGTGGTCGCGCGGCTCGCCGATCATGTGGCGGTGATGGTGGGTGGCCGCATCGTGGAGCAGCAACCTGTTCCGGCCCTGTTCGAGGCACCACGCCATCCCACCAGCCGGGCCCTGCTGAAGGCGCATCTTGCACTGTATGGCGAGGCCCTATGTCCTGTCCGGGCATGAATCTGCTCGACGTGCGGGATGTGTACCGCACCTACCGCCAGGGAGGTTTCTTCGGCAACCGGGCGCGTCACCCGGTTCTGACGGGAGCCTCCTTGCATGTGGGGTCGGGCGAATGCGTCGCGCTGCTTGGGCCCACCGGCTCCGGCAAAAGCACCCTTGGCCGCCTGGTGCTGGGGCTGGAGACGCCCGATGCCGGCACAGTGTGCTTCGACGGCCTGCCGCTGCATGATCGGCGAGGCCGTATCGATAGGGCGACGCGGCGGGCGATCCAAGCCGTTTTCCAGGACCCGCAGGGCGCGACGAGCCCACGCTTCTCGGCCTTCGAGGTCGTTGCTGAACCCCTCCTGACAGACCGCATGCCCACTGGGGCGCTGCGTGATCGCGTGGTAGCCCTCCTGGAGCAGGTGGGACTGCCCGCCGGCATCATGGACCGGCCGGCACACAGTCTCAGCGGCGGGCAGTTGCAGCGCCTGTGTATCGCCCGGGCCCTGGCACCGTCACCGCGGTTGATCGTGCTGGACGAGGCGGTGAACAGCCTCGACGTGGAGACCCAGGCCCAGGTGATGGCGCTGCTTCGCAGGCTGCAGGAGCATGGCGTGGCGTATCTCTTCATCACCCACGATCTGAGGCTGCTGAAGGGCTTCGCCGACCGATGCTACGTGATGCAGGGCGGCCGTTCCGAAGAGGTCACGGATCCGTTCGGCGACGGATATCTGCCCTCTGCCTTGATCCATCTACGCCAGGCGATCCTGCCCGCCCGTCCGGTCGAAAGGGCGAAAGCCATCCGGGAAGTCGAAGAAGAGCAAAGCGGTTGATGGGGCACTTGGCCGTGTCACAACCGGGGCCGGGTCTCACCGATTGACCCAGAATGCGAAGGTGGCAGCGTGGACATGGCGGGGCATCCGCCACATCCGGAAGCATGTCCCGTCACGTTGCTCCAGGCAATCAAGGAGTCCCGGATCTGGATCCTTCAGAAGGATCCAAAGATCGATCCGAGTATAAGCACCACCACCAGGGAGAGGATGACGCCGACAATCACCGTCATGACCATGTCGGCATAGCTCTCCGAATGGGTGAGCTTGCTGATCTGCAGCAGCAACAGGACCGTGCCGTTGTGTGGCAGCGCATCGAGTGTGCCTGCGCTGATGACGGTCAGGCGGTGCATCAGCTCCGGGTTGATGCCGTATTCCGTGGCCATACGCATGTACTCGCCCCCCAGCGCGTTGAGAGCGATGGCCATCCCGCCCGAGGCTGTTCCGGTCAACGCGGCCAGCGCGTTCATGGAGACGACGAGAGAGGCCAATGGCCCTCCCGGTATCTCCAGCGCCGCGTCCCGCACGACGGTGAAGGCCGGCAGGGCCGCCACGACGGCGCCAAAGCCGACCAGGCTCGCGATCATCAGGATAGGCAGGACCGCCGAATTCGCGCCTGCGTCCAGGCTTTCCCTGATCTTCCCGAGGCGATTGAAGTTGAGCGCGATGACAACGACATTCGCCGCCGCCAGCGCGATCAGGACCGCCCAGACGCCAATGGTCGAGCTGACGTTGATCCCCCACGGCGCGCCTTCGAGGAAGGAGAAGTCGATCCGGGGCAGGATGATGAGCGCCATCAGGAAGTTGACCACGATCACGGTCAGCAAGGGCATGATGGCGACGATGAAGGGCGGATACTGATCGCTCCGCTGGCCATGATGGAATTCCGCCGGGTCGAAATTGCCGTCGAGCGTTGCCTGTTCGCGCAGCTTTTCCGGGATTTCGGCCACGCCCGCGGCCGTATCATCCACATAGGTTTCGCCAGCCGCCCGGACCCTGGCTTCAGCCCGGTGGAGCCACCACATGCCGAACTGGAAGGTGACGATCGAGGCAATGATGCCGAGGCCGGGAGCCGCGAAGGTCGTCGTATTGAAATACGGCATCGGGATCGCATTGTTGGTCGAAGGCGTTCCCGGCATGGCCGACATCGTGAAGGTGAAGGCACCCAGCCCGATCGCCGCGGGCATCAGCCGCGCGGGAATGTTCGCTGCCCTGAACATCTCCCGCGTCATGGGCACCAGCACGAAGAAGGCGACAAAGACGCTGACGCCGCCATAGGTCACAACAGCGGAAGCGAGAACCACCGCAAGCATCGTCCGGCGAACCCCGAGCTTGCTGGTCAGGAAACGCGCGATCGATTTGATCGATCCCGTATCGTCCATCAGCTTCCCGAAGATGCCGCCGAGCAGGAACAGGGGAAACCATTGCGAAACGAAGCGCGCGGTTCCTCCCATGAAGGTCGATGTCCAATGGGCCAGCAACGGCTCGCCCGAGAATAACGCGGCCAGAAGCGCCGCTGCGGGCGCGACCATGAGAACGCTCCAGCCGCGATACGCCAGCCATATCAACAGGGCCAGAGAGACAAGAATTCCAATCAATCCCACGAACGGGGCTCCTTCATTGGGCCATTTCGCCTTAACCCACCGCCCTGTCGGCGCCCGAAAGATGGCGGCGCCGATTATCCTCCGGTGTGGTGGCATCCGGCGGCAACACCGGAATCAGCGCCTTGAAGCCATATTGGCCGAGCAGCATCAGCCAGGTGACCAGCACGAAGGTCGAGGTCAGCACCGGCATGCCGATCGGCTTCAGGAAGATCGCGACTGAGGCCCAGAGCCAGGTTGTCACGACGATGCCGAACAACGTGTAGAGGAAGCTCTGCCAGGTCAGCACCAGGAAGAAGCCGCCGAGCGCGATCGCGGTCAGTGCCGCGTTGTAGCCGAACAGCCCGTCACGGATCGCGCCTTCCGGCCCGCCGAAGATGGCGGCGACGAGCGCGGCGCCGGCCGCTCCGATCAGCGCCATACCGGCCGAGATGCGGGAATTCACGGCAATACCGAGAATGATGAGGTAGCCCGAGATCCAGTTGTCCTGGAAGAAGATCTGCCCGATAGCGTTGCCGATGCCCATGTACCAGGTTGGCAGGACATAGGCGACCGCCGCGTCGTACTGCTCGGGCGAGACCGGCTTGGCCAATGGCCCCGCCTCGATCGCCGCGAATTTCAGCACGGCGAACAGGAACAGCCATCCCGTCAGCACGAAGGGCGCCGTCAGCGCCGCGACCTTGTGCGGCGCGAGCAGCGTGCCGATCGCCTGGAACACGATCGCCGTCATGGCGGCCGCGAAGACGATATAGACTGCGAGATGCGGCGACGGCACGGCGCCGGTGCGGAAATTGGCACTGGTGAAGGCGACGAGCGCAAGCCCGACCAGTGCGCCGTTGAAGCCGAACAGCCCGTCGCGGATCAGCCCTCTGTCGGCTCCGAGCATCCTCGCCGTCGCCGTCGCCACGACGACGCCGAGGATGCAGATCGTACCGTAGATCCATGAGTTGAAGAACAACGCCAGCAGGATGATCAATCCCGAGAGCGGATTGTTCTGGAACACGACCTGGCCGATACCGCGCAGGTTCCAGTCGACGAAGCCAAGGGCCGGATGGTCACGGAACCGGTCCAGGAAGGGGACTTCTGTCTGGGTCACGCTTCTCTCCCTCAGCCTTCGCCGGCGGCCCTGTCAGAACAGGAAGTAACGCTGCGCCATCGGCAGGATTTTCGCTGGTTCGCAGGTGATCAACTGGCCATCGACGCGCACCTGATAGTTCTGCGGGTCCACTTCGATCTTCGGCGTCAGCGAATTGTGGATCATGTCCTTCTTGCGGATCCCCCGCGTGCCTTTGACCGCGGCAATCTGCTTCTGCAGTCCCAGCTTCTCGCCGATCTTGTCATCGAGGGCGGCCTGCGAGACGAAGGTCACGCCGGTCTTGCCACGCGCCCGGCCGAGGATGCCGTACATTGGCCGGTAGTGCACCGGTTGCGGCGTGGAGATCGAGGCATTCGGATCGCCCATCGGCGCGGTCGCGATCATGCCGCCCAGCAGCACCAGCGACGGCTTGACCCCGAAGAAGGCCGTCTTCCACAGCACGAGATCCGCGCGCTTTCCGACCTCAATGGAGCCGATCTCATGGGCGAAGCCATGGGTGATCGCCGGGTTGATCGTATATTTGGCGACGTAGCGCTTGCAGCGGAAATTGTCGTTGCGTTCGCTGTCTTCCGGCAGCGGGCCGCGCTGGACCTTCATTTTGTGCGCGGTCTGCCAGCAGCGCAGCGTCGTCTCGCCGATGCGCCCCATCGCCTGGGAATCCGACGACATCATCGAGAAGGCGCCGAGATCGTGCAGGATGTCCTCCGCCGCGATCGTCTCCTTGCGGATGCGCGATTCGGCGAAGGCGACGTCCTCCGGGATCTGCGGGCTGAGGTGATGGCACACCATCAGCATGTCGAGGTGCTCGTCCACGGTGTTGACCGTGTAGGGACGCGTCGGGTTGGTGGAGGAGGGCAGGATGTTCTCCTGCCCCGCCGCCGTGATGATGTCCGGCGCATGGCCGCCACCGGCGCCTTCCGTGTGGAAGGAGTGGATGGCACGGCCCTTCATCGCCGCGAAGGTGTTGGCGACGAAGCCGCTCTCGTTCAGCGTGTCGGTATGCAGCGCGACCTGCACATCCATTTCGTCGGCGACGGCGAGGCAGTTGTCGATCGCCGCCGGGGTCGTGCCCCAATCCTCATGCAGCTTGAGGCCGATGACGCCCGCCCGGATCTGCTCGCGCAGTGGCTCGGGCAGGCTGGCATTGCCCTTGCCGAGCAGGCCGACATTGATCGGCAGATCCTCGGTCGCCTCCAGCATGCGGTGGATGTACCAGGGCCCGGGCGTGACGGTGGTGGCGAGGGTGCCGACCGATGGCCCGGTGCCGCCGCCAACCAGCGTGGTGGTGCCGCTGGCCAGTGCTTCCTCGGCCTGCTGTGGGGCGATGAAATGGATATGCGTGTCGATGCCGCCGGCCGTCAGGATCATGCCCTCGCCGGCGATGACGTCGGTGCCCGGTCCGATGACGATGGTCACGCCCGGCTGGATGTCGGGATTCCCCGCCTTGCCGATGCCGGCGATGCGCCCGTCCTTGATGCCGATATCGGCCTTCACGATGCCCCAGTGGTCGAGGATGATCGCGTTGGTGATGACGAGGTCCGCGACATCGGCCGCGTTGCGCTGGCCCTGGCCCATGCCGTCGCGAATGACCTTGCCGCCGCCGAAGGTCACCTCCTCGCCATAGACGGTGTGGTCCTTCTCGATCTCGATGATGAGTTCGGTGTCGGCGAGGCGAATGCGGTCGCCCTTTGTGGGACCGTAGAGGTAGGCGTAGTTCTCGCGAGGGATGCGTACCATCTCAAGCCTCCAGCTTTCCCATGACCTTGGCGTTGAAACCGTACACGACGCGGTCGCCGGCCAGCGCCACGAGCTCGACCGTCCGCGATTGTCCCGGCTCGAAGCGAACGGCCGTCCCGGCCGGAATGTTCAGGCGGAAGCCCCTGGTTGGCTCGCGGTCGAATTGGAGAGCCGTGTTGGTCTCGTAAAAATGATAATGCGAACCCACCTGGATCGGACGGTCGCCGGCATTGGCGACGTCGATCGACAGCGTCTGGCGCCCGGCATTGAGCTCGATCTCGCCATCCTCGATGAACTTTTCACCTGGAGTCATGGCACGCCCTCACGGAATGGGATCATGGACGGTGACCAGCTTGGTCCCGTCGGGGAAGGTCGCTTCGACCTGGACGCTATGGATGATTTCCGGGATGCCTTCCATCACATCGTCCCGCGTCAGCAGCGTCGCGCCATAGGACATCAGCTCCGCGACCGTGCGGCCTTCCCGCGCGCCTTCGAGAATGGCGGCGGAGATATAGGCGACGGCCTCAGGGTAGTTCAGCTTGATGCCCTTTGCCTTCCGCCGCTCGGCCAGCAGCGCCGCGGTGAAGAGCAGAAGCTTGTCCTTTTCGCGTGGAAGCAGCTCCATTGTCTTTCCCCATCGTCACATGGTTGATCTTCAGGTCGCCCAGATGCGGGGCGGGTTGGCTGCCTTGCCCTGGCCCAGCCTGCGAAGCACGTTCCACGCCTGCACGAACAGCGCCTTGCCCTCGGAAACCCGTGGGCCGAGATAGCGGCAGACCACGGCCTGTTCGAGCTGGCTGACCGAGAAGACGCGACTCTCACCGATCGCGGCGCGCACCTGCTCCGCCGCATCCTCGGCGATCGCGCCGGCATGGATCATCGTTCCCCAGGTCACCTGGCCGGACAGGGCGAAGGCCGCCTCCATCAGCGGGGAGCCGCCGCCAAGGGCCAGGCGCTCGAACCAGATCGGCTTCCCGTCCCGCCACAGCTCGATGCGCTGGCTGATGCGGCCCGTCGCGAAACGCTCGCCGGCGGCGGGGCGGCCGAGGCACACGAAATCCCAGCCCACATAGGTGGCGTCGGGCGCGAGCGAAACCCGGGTTTCCAGGCACGCATCGGCGCCGTCGAAGACGATGGCCTCTTGCGGCAGGTATTCGCAGACCGCGCCCGCGGCAACCTCGATGGAACAACTCTGCGTGCTGCGGCTCCGCTCGCTGCGATAGAATTTCGTGGCGCCCGGCGTGGTCAGCACCACCCGCGCATCGGCGGCCATGTGGAAGCGCAGATCGAGCCGGTCACCGCCCGCGACTCCGCCGGGCGGGTGAAGCAGGTAGACATGGCAGGTGCCGTCCCGCTCCGGATGAAACGGATGCTGCACTGCGAGAGGGCCGAGATGTCTTCGACGCATGAGCCGGCTCTTGCCAGCACTCACCGCAAACCACAGTTCCAGTTCGGCGAGCCACTGGCTTGGCTGTACGCAGCCCGACCGCGCACCCGAAACGAGTTGCGGATGCACGGCTTCAGGAGGAGTATCTGACACGGCTGCGTGCATGAACTGTTCCCTCAGCTTGTCCATTTTGCATGCGCTGCCCGTTCCGGCAAGTGTAAACGGAGCAAATTCAAAACCAAGCTGAGTGATTTGCTTGTTGTCCCAACTCTGTGCGCTCCGTCCCGCGCAGGCGGACGAATGCCTGATTGATCACTGGTGCGGCCCCATGTTTCGCGTTAATGCTTGGCCATCGTCCATTGCGCACGCGTCACTGGATCTGAATCCGTTCGCTGCAGGGCGGGCAACATCAGTCAAGGCCAGAACCAATGTTGAAGGCGATAGCTGTAAGGCGAGCATCGCAGGCGGATTCGCATCATGATCCGGTGCTCGGCCGAGCGATGCTCCAGCACGATGAGCGCCACTTGCGCCGCCGGGCGATCGAACTGGTCGATGGCCGCAAGGTCCTGGTTGATCTTCCCGAGCCGGTCGTCCTGGAGGCGGGCGATGCGTTGCTGCTGGAAGGAAACGGCATCGTCGAGATCGCGGCCTCCAGCGAGCCCCTTTACGCCGTCCGCGGCCATAGTTCCCTGCACCTCACGGAACTCGCCTGGCACATCGGCAACCGCCACCTCGCTGCGGCTATCGAGGCTGACCGAATCCTGATCCTGCGCGATCATGTCATCAAGGCGATGCTTGAGGGGCTTGGTGCCGGGGTCGAGGAGATCGAGGCGGAGTTCAACCCTGTCCGCGGTGCCTATTCCGGGCATGGCCATTCGCAGGGCGCCTCCGGTCACCATCACGGGCATGATGAACACCATCACCACCCTCATGGATCAGAGCCCTCATCGCCGCTGAAGCCTTGAAGCATCGATCCGGCAAGCTGAAGGTATCTGCACTGATGACATCAAAGAACGGCCCCCTCCGCGTCGGTATCGGCGGCCCTGTCGGCTCGGGCAAGACCACGCTGACCGAGAAGCTGTGCAAGGCGATGCGGGACAGGTTCTCCATCGCCGTCATCACCAACGACATCTATACCAAGGAGGATGCCATGATCCTGGCGCGCCTCCAGGCACTGCCCGAGGAACGCATCGTCGGTGTTGAAACGGGCGGCTGCCCGCACACCGCCATCCGCGAAGACGCCTCGATCAACCTGCAGGCTATCGCTGAGATCAATCGCAAGATCCCCGACCTGGATATTGTTTTCATCGAATCCGGTGGAGACAATCTGGCGGCAACTTTCTCGCCCGATCTTACCGATCTGACGCTTTATGTCATCTCCGTCTGTCAGGGCGAGGAGATCCCCCGCAAGGGTGGGCCCGGTATCACCCGCTCCGATTACCTGGTCATCAATAAGAGTGATCTGGCACCCTATGTGAATGTCAATCTCGAAGTCATGCACAAGGACGCAGCCCGCATGCGCGGGACACGTCCGTTCGGCTTCACCGATCTGTCGCGCGGCAGAGGTCTTGAGAGCGTCATCGATTTCATCATCGAGAATGGTGGGCTATCGAAGAAGCTTCGCGAGGATACCGATCTGGCCGAGATGTAAGCGATGGATGCCGTCACAGCCTTGGACAACGATCACGCTGCGCTGTTGCATTTGCTGCGCCTGGTAAGCCAGGGCCTGCCTGTTGGTGGATTTTCCTATTCCCGGGGCCTCGAAGCAGCCGTCCATGCCGGATGGGTGTGCGACGAGAAGGCGGCGCGTGAGTGGATCCTTGGCACACTCGAGGCGAATATCGCGCAGTTGGACGGCGCCCTGTTCTGGCGCATGGTGACGGCTCTGGAGGCAGGCGACCGGGAGCGCTTCAGCACAGCGAATGCCTGGCTTGCAGCAGGCCGCGAAAGCCGCGAGTTCCAGCAGGAAGACAGACGCCAGGGGGAGGCGCTCCTACGCCTCCTCGTCGATCTCGGCGTTCCATCTGCCCGGCACTACCAGGGTTGCGACCTGACCTATCCTGCGGCCTTTGCCCTCGCGGCCTATGAGTGGCGCATCGCTCCGCCACTGGCGTTGAAGGGGTTGATGTGGGTCTACGCCGAAGGACAGGTGATGGCGGCCATTCGGCTGGTCCCGCTTGGCCATACGGCAGGGCAGCGCATCCTCATCGATGCGGTGGCTGCGATCGAGCGCGCAAGCGCCCGTGCCCAATCCATAAGTGATGGCGATATAGGGAACCTGGCCCCGGCCCTGGCGATGGCGAGCGCTTGGCATGAAACGCAGTATAGCCGCCTCTTTCGATCCTGAGCGCGCTGTTGCAAATCGCACAGTTCGCGGCGGTTGTCTTTGCAATGAGTCGGGCTTGCTGTGATCTGACGGAGAGTCGTCGGATCAGTTGGCATCTGTTCTTTTGAGCTGGGCCGGGCGTGTGGAGTTGGGCGCGAAATGGCGCCGGGCAAGTTCCGGTTCCAGAACGTGCGGCGACCGCCAGGGGCAGCTGCTGTCCGGTACCTCGGTGATGCTCAGGTGACCGACGGCCGCCACCGGCGCCAACGAAAGCCCCGGTGGGGTTGGGGCCCAGGGGTGTGGGCCTTGCCCCCGGGCCGGACACGGGCGCGAGGTCCAGCCCTGCCCGCGGAATGGCGGGGAAAGCGGAGGCGGGAGGCTGGACAGGGGCGGGAGCCGGTCGTTTGATGCGCGCCCTTGAGGAGCGGCGACCTGGGAACCGGGCGGACGCGCCGGGGAAAGGGCAGGAGAGCATCATGGCCAGGCTACGCAGCCAGAACTGGTTCAACGATCCCGAGGATCCGGACATGACGGCGCTCTATCTGGAGCGCTACCTGAATTTCGGCCTGACGCCGCAGGAGCTGCAATCCGGCCGTCCGATCATCGGCATCGCCCAGACCGGCAGCGACCTCGCCCCCTGCAACCGCCACCATATCGAGCTGGCGGAACGCACGAGGGCCGGCATCCGCGATGCGGGCGGCATCCCGCTGGAATTCCCCTGTCACCCGATCCAGGAGACGGGCAAGCGCCCCACTGCGGCGCTGGACCGCAACCTCGCCTACCTGTCGCTCGTCGAGGTGCTCTACGGCTACCCGCTCGACGGCGTGGTGCTCACCACCGGCTGCGACAAGACCACGCCGGCCCTGCTGATGGGCGCCGCCACGGTGAACATCCCGGCCATCGTCCTGTCCGGCGGGCCGATGCTGGACGGCCACTACAAGGGCAAGCTGGCGGGCAGCGGCACCATCATCTGGGAGGCCCGGCGCCGCATGGCGGCGGGCGAGATCGGCTACGAAGAGTTCATGGCCCTCGCCGCCGCCTCCGCGCCCAGCGTCGGCCACTGCAACACCATGGGCACGGCGCTGTCGATGAATTCGCTGGCCGAGGCGCTGGGCATGAGCCTGCCCGGCTGCGCCTCCATCCCCGCCCCGTATCGCGAGCGCGGGCAGATGGCCTACATCACCGGCAAGCGCATCGTGGAGATGGTCCATGAGGATCTGACGCCGCGCAAGGTGATGACCAGGGAAGCCTTCGAGAACGCCATCATGGTGGCCTCGGCCCTGGGCGCCTCCACCAACTGCCCGCCGCACCTGATCGCCATCGCGAAGCATGTCGGCGTGGAGCTGAGCCTGGACGACTGGCAGCGCGTCGGCCACGACCTGCCGCTGCTGGTCAACTGCCAGCCCGCCGGGGCCTATCTCGGCGAATCCTTCCACCGCGCCGGCGGCGTGCCGGCGGTGATGAAGGAGCTGCTGGATGCCGGCGTGCTGCATGGCGCGCCGGTGGGCGTCAGCGGCCGCCCGATCGCCGAGAGCCTGGCGGGCGTGGAGGTCGAGGACCGCGACGTGATCCGTCCCTTCTCCGCGCCGCTGATGCCGGAGGCCGGGATGCTGGTGCTGCGCGGCAACCTGTTCGACACCGGCGTGATGAAGACCTCGGTGATCTCCAAGGAGTTCCGCGACCGCTACCTCTCCAACCCCCAGGACCCGGACGCCTTCGAGGGCCGCGCCATCGTCTTCGACGGGCCGGAGGACTACCACAAGCGGATCAACGACCCTTCGCTGGAGATCGACGAGTACTGCCTCCTCTTCATCCGCGGCTGCGGCCCGGTCGGCTATCCCGGCTCGGCGGAGGTGGTGAACATGCAGCCGCCCGATGCGCTGATCCGCCGCGGCGTGAACTCGCTGCCCTGCATCGGCGACGGGCGGCAGAGCGGCACCTCGGCCAGCCCCTCCATCCTCAACGTCTCGCCCGAATCGGCGGTGGGCGGGGGCCTCGCCCTGCTGAAGACGGGGGACCGCGTGCGCTTCGACCTGCGTGCCCGGCGGGTGGACCTGCTGCTGCCGGAGGAGGAGATCGCCGCGCGCCGTGCCGCCCTGAAGCCCTATGTGCCGAACAACCAGACGCCCTGGCAGCAGCTTTACCGCGAGCGGGTGGGGCAGCTTTCCGATGGCGCCTGCCTGGACTTCGCCACGGCCTATCAGGACGTGGTGCACACCAAGGGCATGCCCCGGCACTCGCACTGAGGCGCGTTGCGGCCCGGGGGAAAGGCTCTACCCTTTCCCCCGCACGGGGCACGCATCGTCCGCCCCGTTCCTGACCACCCCCAGCGCCGCTCCCGGGCCAAACACCGTGCGGGCGGCCCGACTGACGGAAGCGAGCTTCATGACCGATCTGCGCGCCGCCACCGAGGCGCTGCTCCAGGCCCGCCGCAGCCGCGACTGGATCGCCGTCCTGCCCGACGGCGCCCGGCCGCAGGACGAGGACGAGGCCTATGCCATCCAGGACGCGGTGGCGGCGGCGCTGGCGCCGGAACAGGGCGGCATCGCCGCCTGGAAGGTCGGCGCCGCCAACCCCGAGGCCCCGCCCTTCGCCGCGCCCATCCTGGCCGGCACGCTGCGCTTCGACGACAGCCCCTTCGCCCCGGGCTTCTTCCAGGTGATGGGGGCGGAGGCCGAGCTCGCCTACCGCATGGGCCGCGACCTGCCGCCCCGCGCCGAGCCCTATGCGCTGGAGGAGGTGCTGGACGCCGTGGCCAGCCTGCACCCGGCCATCGAGATCGCCGACACCCGTTTCATGGGGCTGAACACCACGGACCGGCTGAGCCATCTGGCCGACCAGCAGAGCCATGGCGCCCTGATCGTCGGTCCGGCCCTGGCCGACTGGCGCGGCGTCGTGCCCACGGAGCAGCCCTTCACCCTGCGCCTGAACGGCCAGGTGGCGGCGGAGGGGCGGGGCGGCAATCCCGCAGGCGACCCGGCGCGCCTGCTGCACTGGATGGCCAACCATGCCGCCGCCCGCAGCGGCGGGCTGAAGGCGGGCGATGTGATCACCACCGGCTCCTGCTGCGGCGCCATTCCCGTGTCGCCCGGCACGGTGGTGGAGGCCGGGTTCCCCGGCATCGGCACGGTGAGGACCAGCCTGGGCTGAGGCCCCTCCCGGCGGCGGATGCGCGGGCCGGAACCATGCCCCCCTGCCTTCCGGTCTGCCCCGGCCAGGGGGCTGGAAAGGGTGGGGGACATGGGTTCCGTCTCCGGGCGAGATGTTGAAACATCGCCGGAGGAACCATGTGATCTGCGTGGGCACGGAGCCACAGGGAGAGGAAAGATGAGCCAGAAGCCGGCGATCCTGGTGATGTCGAAGTTGATGCCGCCCATCGAGGCCAAGCTCGCGGCCTCCTTCGACCTTCATCCCCTGCCTCCGGCGGGGAAAGGGAGGACTTCCTGCGCGAGACGGGGCCGCGCATCCGCGGCGTCGCCACCAGCGGCAGCGCCGGGCTGCCGCGCGCGATCATGGACGCGCTGCCGGCGCTGGAGATCATCGCGGTCAACGGCATCGGCGTGGATGCGGTGGACACGGAACGGGCAAAGCAGCGCGGCATCCCCGTCACCGCCACGCCCGGTGTCCTCACCGACGATGTGGCCGATCTCGGCATCGCCCTGATGCTGGCCGTCTCCCGCCAGCTCTGCGCCGCCGACCGCTTCGTGCGGGAGGGGCGCTGGGAGCGTGAATCCCTGGCGCTCGGCCACAAGGTCAGCGGCAAGCATCTGGGCATCCTGGGCATGGGCCGCATCGGCCGCGCCGTGGCGCAGCGCGCCGCGGGATTCAACATGACCATCGCCTATAACGACCTGCGCCCGGTGGAGGACCTGCCGGACTACCGCTTCGTCCCCTCGCTGGTGGGGCTGGCGCGGGAATCCGACTTCCTGGTGATCGCCGCCTCGGGCGGGCCGGAATCGCGCGGCCTCGTCAATGCCCATGTGCTCGACGCGCTGGGGCCGGAGGGCATCCTGGTCAACATCGCCCGCGGCTCCATCGTCTCGGAGCCGGCGCTGATCGCGGCCTTGCAGGAACGGCGCCTGGGCGGTGCCGGGCTCGACGTCTTCGCCGACGAACCGCATGTGCCCGAGGTGCTGCGCCGCCTGGAGAATGTGGTGCTGCAGCCGCACCGCGCCAGCGCCACGGTGGAAACCCGGCTGGCCATGGGAAATCTGGTGCTGGAGAACCTGCGGGCGCATTTCGCCGGGCAGCCCCTGCCGACGCGGGTGGCCTGACGCGAGGAAGCGGCCGGGGCAGGGGCGGCAGGACGAGGGGCATCGCCGTGCCCCGGATGGCCATGCTAGCCTGCCCGGGCAACGGGCTGCAGGCATGGCCGCTTGAGTTTCCAGGTCTCGAAGTCCCTCTCCCTGCTCATCCAGCCGAGCTTCCTGCTGTTCCTGTGCCTCCTGCTGGGGACGGTGCTGGTGTGGCGCCGCTGGCGGCGCGGCGGGCTCACGCTGCTCACCCTGGCGGCGGGGTTCCAGTCGCTGCTGATCCTGCTGCCGGTCGATTCCTGGCTGCTGTCGCCGCTGGAGAACCGCTTTCCGCGACCCGACCCGCCCCCGGCCCATGTGGATGGCATCATCGTGCTGGGCGGGGCGGTCCGGACGGAACTGACCGAGGTGCATGGCATCCCCTCGCTCAACGGCGCGGCGGAGCGGATGACCGCCTTCGTGGGCCTGGCCCGGCGCTATCCCGAGGCGAGACTGGCCTTCACCGGCGGCAGCGGCCGGCTGGTCAGCGGGCATGTCACGGAATCCGAGGTGGCGCGCCGCCTGTTCGAGGAACTCGGCCTGACCCGGCCGGTCATCTATGACGACGCATCCCGCACGACCTACGAGAACGCGGTCTTCCTGCGGCAGAAGGTGCAGCCCCGGCCCGGCGAGACCTGGCTGCTGGTGACGTCCGCCTGGCACATGCCGCGCTCCGTCGGAACCTTCCGCCGGGCCGGATGGACGGTCCTGCCCTGGCCGGTCGATTACCGCAGCGGCGCCCCCTATGGCGAAACGCTGGAGAACAGCCTGCCCGACAAGCTCGGCAACCTCGACGGCGCCGTGCATGAATGGCTGGGCCTGCTCGGCTACCGGCTCATGGGGCGCAGCGCCACGCTCTTCCCGGGGCCGGGGGAATAGGGGGCAGCCGGGAAGGTCAGCCCTTCCGGGTCTCCTCGGCCCGGCGCCGGGGCAGGGGAGGCGCCACGGGCGATGGGTGGGCCGGTTCCTGCACCGCGACCACCGGGCCCGTCAGGGCGCGGTGCACCTCGGCGATGAGGCCGGGCAGGTCGGTGGTCTGCACCGCGTTGTTCGAGACATGGGCCGCCACGATCTGCACGGTCAGGGACACCGGATCTCGCTTCCTGGGGGCCAGCAGCCCGGGGATCTGCTTGCGGGGGCGCTTCCGCGTCAGGGCATCCGGCTGCAACAGGGCGCCGAGGCTCCCCAGCCCGGCGCCGGCCAGGAGGGCGGCGGCATCGGCCCTGACATCCTCGCCACCGGCCGGCATGGGCGCCGCCGGGGGCGTGGCCTCCGAGGGCAAGGGTTCCGGAGATAAGGGTTCCGGAGCCACGGGTTCCGGTGGGGAAATGGCCTCCGCCCGGCTTTCCGTGGTGTCGGGCGGGCTGTCCGGAGAACCATTCCGGAGGTTCAGCCCTGGCTGTTCCGGAGCCCGGGACGGGACCCTGGATGCTGTCCTGCCACCGGCACGGCGTGGTTTCGCCACGGTTTCCGCCGAAGGAGCGGTGGCCGGAAGGGGCAGGGCGGGGGCATCCTGCCCAGGCGGAGGGGAGGCCCCCACAGCCGGAGCGGCCTCCGCCGGGGAAGGCTCGTCCCGGAGGGCGGCCTCCTGGGATGCGGGGGCTTGGGGCGCCGGCGCCTGGGCCGCCCCGGCTGGCGGGGCATCGGCCGGCCGGGCAGCGGCATGGCCGCCGGAAGGCTCTTCGGAATGCGCGGGCGCCTGCGCGAGCAGGCGGCGCAGCGTGCCGGCGGTCTCGTGGAACCCGTCCCCGCGGCTTACGACGAAGGCCTTTCCATCCAGCCAGAAGATCCGCTGCTGCATGGACAGGCGGTGGATCTGGGATTCGGTCGCCGGCAGGAAACGACAGCCGAGCGATTCCGCGATGGCATACTGCTCGCGCGTCAGTTGCACCGATGAATTCTCATAATATCTGAAGAACCTGTGCGAAGGGCGGACAGGGCAGGACTTGGCGGGGACTTGTCACCTGCTGTCACACGCTGCATTCCGATCTGTCTTCCGTCACGAAGTTCCTGGCCAAACAATGAATGCGAATGCCTTTCCGGCTTCCCGCGCAGGACGGTTCCCGCCTGGATCGCTCCGGCACTTTCGCCGGATGCCCATCCGGATCATGGATCGGGGCGAGTTTTGCCCGCTTCCATCCGCAGAGGCAATCCATGGATGCGAATGCCCATGGGAAGGGAGGGCCGTGGGCCACGGCATTCTGCGCGCAAGCGGCACGGGATGCCAGCGCATTTTCCAGAGCTGGCCGGCGGAGGAAGCGGCCTTCCCGCGCCGGCCGGTGGAACCCTTCCCGCGGAAGTCAAGGCTTCCGCGGGGCGGCGTCAGACGGTGCGGCCGCCATCCACGGGAAATTCCACGCCCGTGATGAACTCGGCCTCGTCGGAAGCGAGGTAGAGCGCCGCGTTGGCGATGTCCTCCGCCCGCGACATGCGGCCGAGCGGGATGGTGGAGACGAATTTCGCACGGTTCTCCGGCGTGTCGGGCACGCCCATGAACTCGCTGAGCAGGCCGGTCGCCCCCATCACAGGGCAGATCGCATTCACGCGGATCTTCCAGGGCGCGAAGTCGAGCGCCAGCGACTTCGACATCACGTTCACCGCGCCCTTGCCGGCATTGTACCAGGACAGGCCCGGCCGCGGCCGCAGCCCGGCGGTGGAGCCGATGTTCAGGATCACGCCGCCGCCCGCATCCCGCATCACCGGCACGACCTCGCGCGCGAAGAGGTAGATCGACTTCACATTCACCCGCATGACGCGGTCGAAGGTTTCCTCGTCCACATCCAGCACCGGCTGGTTGCGGTGCGTGGTACCGGCATTGTTCACCAGGATGTCGATGCGCCCGCCGAACGCCGCGCGCACCTGCTCCACCGCGCGGTGCACGGAGGGGCCGTCGCCCACATCCGCCGTGACGGCGATGGCATCGCCGCCGATCTCGCGCGCCACGCGCTCCGCCGCCTCCCCCCGCAGGTCGAGCACGGCCACCTTCGCGCCTTCCTGCGCGAAGCGCTTCGCGATCCCCTCGCCGAAGCCGCTGCCCGCGCCGGTGACGATCGCAACCTTGTCCTTGAGCCTCATGCTACCTCCTCCCTCGAATCACGCGCCCCATTCAGGTACCGTGCCGGATCGCGATGGTCTTCATCGTGGCGAAGCCGTACAGCGCGGCGAAACCCTTCTCGCGCCCATGGCCGGAGCGCTTCATGCCGCCGAAGGGCAGTTCCACGCCGCCGGCGGCGCCGTAGTTGTTAACGAAGACCTGCCCTGTGCGCACGCGCCGCGCCAGCCGCATCGCCTTGCCAACATCGCGCGTCCAGACGCCGGAGACCAGGCCGAATTCCGTGCCGTTGGCGACGCGCAGCGCCTCCGCCTCGTCACGGATGCGGATGGCGACGAGGACGGGGCCGAAGATCTCCTCCTGCGCCAGGACATGGTCCGGTGGCACGTCGCCGATCAGCACCGGCCGCACGTAGAAGCCGTCGCGCGGCAGGTTCGAGCCCAACTCGCCTTGCGCCAGGATCGGCAGCCCGTCACGCTCCGCGATGGCGAGGTAGCGCTCGATCCGCTCCTTCTGCGCCGCGTTCACCACCGGGCCGAGATCGAGATCCTGCGACGCCGCGCCGACGCGCAACTGGCGGAAGCGCGCGGCGAGGTCGGCGGTGAAGCTGTCGTAGATGGAATCCTCGATCAGCACGCGCGACCCGGCGGAACAGGTCTGGCCGGCATTCTGGATGATCGCCTTCACCACGGTCGGCGCCGCCTCCGCCAGTTTGGCATCGGCGAAGACGATCTGCGGCGACTTGCCGCCCAGTTCCAGCGTGACGGGGATGGTGTTCCGCGCTGCCGCCGCCTGGATCAGCGTGCCGACCTCGGGGGAGCCGGTGAAGCTGATATGGCTGATGCCGGGATGCGCGCTCAGCGCCGCGCCGACCTCCTCGCCCAGCCCGGTGACGACGTTGAACGACCCGGCCGGGAAGCCCGCCTCATTGGCCAGCCGCGCCAGGGCCAGCGCCGTCAGCGAGGTGTCCTCCGCCGGCTTCAGCACCACCGCATTGCCCATGGCCAGCGCCGCGCCGACCGAGCGGCCGGTGATCTGCAGCGGATAGTTCCAGGGCACGATATGCGCGGTGACGCCATGCGGCTCCCACATCGTCAGGACGGTGTAGCCCTCCTGGAAGGGGATGGTCTCGCCATGCACCTTGTCGGCGGCGCCGCCATAGAACTCGAAATACCGCGCGCAGGCGGCCACGTCCGCCGCCGCCTGGGCCAGCGGCTTGCCGACATCCTCGCTCTCCATGCGGGTCAGCGCCTCGGCATCCCGACGCACCAGCTCCGCGAAGCGCAGCAGCAGGCGGCCGCGCGTGACGGCGTCGAGACGGCCCCAGTCGCCCTCCATCGCCGCCTGCGCCGCGGCCACGGCGGCATCCACATCCGCCGCGGTGCCGCGTGCGATCTGCGCCATCACCTGCCCGTCCGAGGGGTTGACCACCGGCAGGGCCTTCTCCGAGCCGACCCAGCGGCCCCCGATGAAGTGCTTGTGCGTTTCCATGGACAGTCCTTCCTCCGAGCAGGCAACGCCGCGGCCCGGACGGAACCCGTGGCGGCCGGCCAGCCCCGAAGGGCGGCGGGCCCGGCATTCCCTCCGTCCGGCCGCTCCCGCGACTCTTGGCCGGCAGAGTGGCATCGCCATCGCCCCAGGTCCAACCCGCTCCTGGGGCATGCCGGCCCTGCCGGGAACGAGGTGGTCGGCGCCGCCGGGCCCGGCGCGTTGTCGCCCCGTCCGATCTGCGTCACAACGGCAGCCAGGGCCTCCTGGAACGGAGGGGCGGGGCTGGAGATGGTGGCGGCATGCGCATCCTGGTGATCGAGGATGATACGGTCACGGCCGACTACCTCGCCAAGGGCCTGGGCGAGGACGGCCATGTCGTGGATGTGGCGCGCAACGGCAAGGACGGGCTGTTCCTGGCGCTCAACGAGCCCTTCGATGTGATCGTCACCGACCGCATGCTGCCCGGCCCCGATGGCGTGGCCATCGTGCGGGCCCTGCGCGCCTCGGCCATCGCCACGCCCGTCCTGATGCTCACCGCGCTGGGGGAGGTGGACCGCAAGGTGGAGGGGCTGGAGGCGGGGGCGGACGACTACCTGGCCAAGCCCTTCGCCTTCGCCGAACTGCGTGCCCGGCTGCGCGCCCTGGCACGCCGCCCCGTGGCCAGCACCGAATCCACCGGGCTCGCCCTCGGCGATCTCCGCATGGACCTGCTCCGCCGCACCGTGGCGCGCGGCGGCCGCCCGATCGAGCTGCTGCCGACCGAGTTCCGCCTGCTGGAATACATGCTGCGCCATCCGGGCGAGGTGCTGACCCGCACCATGCTGCTGGAGAAGGTCTGGGACTTCTCCTTCGACCCCACCACCAATGTGGTGGACGTCCATGTCAGCCGCCTGCGCCGCAAGCTGGAGGCGGGCGGCGAGCCGCCGATGATCCGCACCGTGCGCGGCGCCGGCTATGCGCTGGAGGCACCGGAGCCCCGGCCCGGAGCCTGATCCCGGCCCGCCACCCGGGCCTCAGCCCGGATTGTCGAGGCTGAAGATTTCCGTCTGCTCGTCATAGGCGAAGAGCTCGGCATAGCGTCCCCAGGACACGGCGGCCCGCAGCGTCCGGCCGGCCTGGTCCTCCCGCATGTGGTCCTCCAGCTCGTTGCGGAAGCGCGCGGCGGGGGCGGTGTGGCTCGGCCGTTCGTCCAGCACGCGCCGGATCAGCCCGACCAGCGGCACATGGGCGAGGAGCTGGTCGGCGAAGAGCCTCTTGCGGGCATCCGTGTCGAGATGGGCGAAGCGCCAGCCCGCCTCGGTCAGCGTCAGGTCGCCGTCATCGAGCTGCGCGAAGCGGAGCAGTTGCAGCGCCTCGGCCATGTGGAACAGCTGGTTTGCCTCCATCTGCAGGGCCGCGGCCAGGACCGGCAGGTCCGCCCGGCCCTGGTAGCGCGGCGAGGCCAGGGCCTCGATGAGCCCGGACAGGACATTGGTCGAGACCGGGTTGAGCACCATCCCGATGCCGGTTCCGGAGATACCGTCCGGGCTCGGTGCCTTGCCTTCCGCCCGCTGCGTCATGACCGCGTAGATATGGTCCACCAGCCGGCGGAACTCGCCGTCGAGCCGGTTGCGCGGATGCGGCAGCTCCACCCGCAGTTCCCGCGCGACACGGCCGGGATTGGCGGCGAGGATGAGGATGCGGTCGCACATCAGCACCGCCTCCTCGATATTGTGGGTCACGATCAGCACGGACCGGATGGGCAGGCGCCCCTCGGTCCACAGGTCGATCATGTCGGTGCGCAGCGTCTCGGCGGTCAGCACGTCGAGCGCGGAGAAGGGCTCGTCCATCAGCAGCAGGTCGGGATGCACCACCAGCGCCCGGGCGAAGCCGACACGCTGGCGCATGCCGCCGGAAAGCTCGCGCGGATAGGCGTTCTCGAAGCCGTCGAGGCCGATCAGGTCGATGGCCTCCAGGGCGCGCCTGCGCCGTTCGGCGCGGCTCACGCCCTTCGCCTCCAGCCCCAGCTCCACATTCTGCTGCACGGTCAGCCAGGGAAACAGCGCGAAGGACTGGAACACCATCGCCACCCCTTCGGGCGGGCCGTCGATGGCGCGGTCCCGGAACAGCGCCTGGCCGGAGGAAGGCGGGATGAGGCCCGCGATGATGCGCAGCAGCGTGGACTTGCCCGAGCCGGAGCGGCCCAGCAGCCCCACGATCTCCCCTTCCCGGATGGTGAGATCGACATTCTCCAGCACCACCATGTCCTTCCCACTCCCCTGCGGGAAGCTGCGGCAGACCTGATGGAGGCCGATCAGCGGCGCGATGGTCACGGCGTCGGGCATGATGACGGTTCCTTGCAGGACAGTGTCCGGGGTCAGCCCAGGCGCAGCCGGCGCTCGCCGAAGGCATAGAGCGGCCGCCAGAAGGCGCGGTTGAACAGGGTGACGAAGACGCACATCACGACGATGCCGAGGGTGACGCGGTGGAAATCCCCCGCCGCCGTCGCGTTCGCGATATAGGAGCCGAGGCCGGGGGTGGAGATCTGCGTGTCGCCCCAGCTCGCGACCTCGGCGACGATGCTGGCGTTCCAGGAACCGCCCGAGGCGGTGATCGCGCCGGTCACGTAATAGGGGAAGATCCCCGGCAGGATCACCTTCGTCCACCAGCGCCAGCCGGAGATGTGGAAGCTGCGCGCCGCGTCCCGGAGGTCGCCCGGGAAGGCCGAGGCCCCGGCGATCACGTTGAACAGGATGTACCACTGCGTGCCGAGGATCATCAGCGGACTCAGCCAGATATCCGCGTCCAGCCCGAAGCGCACGATCGCCACCACGAAGACCGGGAAGGCGAGGTTGGCGGGAAAGGCCGCCAGGAACTGCGCCAGCGGCTGCACACGCTCGGCGATCGCCGGGCGTAGTCCGACCCAGACCCCCACCGGCACCCAGATGAGCGTGGCGATGACCAGCAGCACCGAGACCCGCAGCAGGGTGATGCCGCCATAGGCGAAGGCCGTCGCCACGTCGGGCCAGCCGATGCCGGTCCGCAGGTAGGCGATGCCGGCCCAGGCGCCGCAGCCGGCGGCGAGGGCGATCAGCGCGAGCCAGGCCCTGTCGAGGAGGCGCGATGCCCGGGCCCCGGCCGCCTCCGTGGCGGGTTTCGGCAGGGCCGGAAGGCGCAGGTTCCAGACCAGCCGGGCGAGCCAGCGCAGCGGCGCGGTCAGCAGGCGGAAGACCCGCGCGCGCCGCAGGATATCGAGCATCCAGGAGGAGGGTGCGGGGCCGGAGGCGCTGGTCTCGAAGCGGAACTTGTCCGCCCAGGCCACCAGCGGGCGGAACAGGAGCTGGTCGTAGAGCGCGATCACCGCCAGCATGGCGGCCATGGCGTAGAGCACCGCCGTCAGGTCCTGCTCCTTGATCGCGAGCGCGACATAGGAGCCCAGGCCGGGCAGGGTGACGGTGGTGTCGCCCACGGTGATGGCCTCGGAGGCGACGACGAAGAACCACCCGCCGGACATGGACATCATCGTGTTCCAGACCAGCCCGGGCATCGCGAAAGGCACGTCCAGCCGCCAGAAGCGCTGCCAGCCGCTGAGGTGGAAGCTGCGCGCCGCCTCCTCCAGGTCCTTCGGCTCGTTCCGCATCGACTGGTACAGGCTGAAGGTCATGTTCCAGGCCTGGCTGGTGAAGATGGCGAAGACCGAGGCCAGTTCCGCGCCCAGGACCCGGCCCGGGAAGAGGTTCATGAAGAAGGTGACCGTGAAGGTCAGGAAGCCGAGGATCGGCACCGATTGCAGGATGTCGAGGACCGGGATCATCACCATCTCGGCCCGCCGGCTGCGTGCGGCGAGCGCGGCATAGAGGAAGGTGAAGACCAGCGAGCAGACGATCGCCGCCAGCATGCGCAGCATGGTCCGCAGCGCGTAGCCGGGCAGGTTAACCGGATCGAGCGAGAGCGGCGGCGCATCCAGCGTCTCGAGCGGCGCCGTCGTGACCTCGGCGCCATAGGCCAGCAGCACGATCGCCCCCGTGACCAGCAGAAGGGCGAGCAGATCCCAGAGGGTGGGAAGGATGGAGCGGCGGACGGGAAGATGAAAAATGACAGGAACGGTCATCGTGACCTCGGATCATCCTCCGAGGGGTATCACGGAAATTGACGGCGGAAGTTGCCGTGCGCAATTCCTGATGCGGTTTCATCATCCCACAAAGAAACCGTAACGCCATGCCCCGCCGGCGGGCCGGGGCCGGGGGATCGGCGCACCGCGCCGATCCTTTCCGGTCTCAGGGCATGGCGACGCCGAGCTTCTCCGCCCAGGGCCGCAGCGAGTCGAGGATGCCCGGCCGCAGGGCCACCCCGTCGCGTTCTGCGGCCTCCCGCCGCCGCAGCCCGGCCTCCCCGGGCAGGCGCACCGCGCCGAAGCCGGGGCGCGGCGGGCTGGCGCGGCAATTGCCGGTGATGGCGTCGGTCTGCCGGGTGAAGGCCTCCAGCCCGGCGAAGGCCGCGGGGTCGAAGACCTGGAGGAAGACGGCATTCGCCATGCCCGGCGCCCCGTCGGCCCGGCCATGGCCGGACAGGCCCTGGCTCAGCGCCTCGGCGGTCAGGGCCCAGCCATAGCCCTTCTGCCCATGGTCCTGCCCGCCCGCCGGCAGCACGGTGCCGCCGCGCTGGATCACGGTGGGGTCCTCGGTCGGCTGCCCCTCCGCATCCATCAGCCAGGGCCGCTCGTAGCGCCGCCCTTCGCGCACCAGGCGCAGCGCCATGTTGTTGGTGGTGATCGAGGCGCTGACATCGATCATCACCGGGTCGCCGCCGGTCGGGAAGCCGAAGGCGAAGGGGGCGGGGGAGAGCACGCCCTTCACCCCGCCGAAAGGCGCCACCGAGGCCGCGCCGGGCGCCGAGGAATGGATCGAGAGCACCAGCCCCCGTTCCGCCGCGCGCCGCAGATAGGCGGCGAGGCAGCCCGTGTGGTGGCAGTCCCCGATGGCGATGGCCGCGGTGCCGAACCGCGCCGCCCGCTCATAGGCGGCCTCCAGGGCCTTCAGCACCAGCCAGGCCCCGGGCAGGCGCCGGCCGTGCCAGGCCATCACCGCGCCCCGGTCGGAGATGATCTCGGGCTCGCCGCGCAGGACCATGTTCCCCGCCTCGATCTCGCCCAGGTAGCGCGCGGCCAGTTCCAGGCCATGCGTGTCGTGGCCGAGCATGTCGGCCTCCACCAGGATATCGGCGACGGCCGCCGCCTTCTCCGTCTCCATCCCCGCCGCGCCGAAGAGCCGCGTGGCGAAGCCGCGCAGCGCCCCGGGCCGGTGGCGCGGGGCGGGGGCCGCCGCTGGGGTGACCTCTTGGGCCACTCCTGGGGCCACCCCTGGGGCCACCCCTGGGGCGGGCGAGGCGGTGCCGGTCTTCATGCGCTGGCGATCCTTTTCCTGTCTGTCGTCCGGTGGCCCTGTCGGCAAGGCCGTGCGGACAGCCTGCCACGGCCCGCGCCGCTCCGGCACCCGGCCAGCCGTCCGGACTCGCCTCGCGGGCCGGTTTCGCCCTACAGCCATCGCCGCCGGTGCCCACGCCGTGGGAATCGCGGCGCCGGAAGGGCGCGGCCGGCCGCATCCTCCGCTTCCGGGCCCCGCCTCTGGCCCCTTTGGCATCACCCCTGGAGCCCGGTCCCCACGCCCCATGCGCCTGCGCCGCCATTTCCGCTGGACCCGGTCCTTCGCCCCGCGCGCCGCCCTGCTGATCGCCGCCGTGGTGATGCTCGCCTCCGGCCTGGGCGCCGGCTGGGGCTGGCTGCGTGCCCAGGCGGCGCTGAACCAGCAACTCGACCTGATCCTGGCCGCCGAGGCCGAGGGGTTCCTGCGCGAATACGAGGCCGGCGGCCTGTCCGGCCTCGCCGTCGTGGCGCAGTCCTATGTCCGGCGCAGCGGCCCGCTTCGCGTGCAGTTGCAGACCGCCGATGGCCGCCCCCTGCTGGGCGACCTGCCCGGCGTACCGCCCGGCCTGCGCGGCTTCGTCACGCTGCGGGGGCGGGACGGCACCCGGCTGCGCGCCCTGGGCACCGTGCTGCAGGGGGGCGTCGGCCTCGTCATCGCCACCGACCTCGCCCCGGCCGAGCGCGCCGCCGCCGCCCTGGCCTGGACGCCCTGGATCTCCGGTGCCCTGGGGGCCGTGCTCGCTTTGGCCCTGGGCTTCCTCGCCGCGCGTGGCCTGGAACGCCGCCTGGCCGGGGTCAGCACCGCCGCCCGCGCGGTGATGGCCGGCGATCTCGGCCGCCGCCTGCCCGCCTCGGGGCGCGGGGACGAGTTCGACCGCCTCGCCGCGACGATGAACGCCATGCTGGAACGCATCGAGCGCCTCGTCGCGGAGGTGCGGCAGGTCACCGACGACGTGGCGCATGATCTCCGCTCGCCGCTCTTCCGCCTGCGGCAGCGGCTGGAGACAGCCCTGGCCGGCGCGCGGGAGCCCCAGGCCGATGCCACCACGCTGGAGGCGGCGATCGGGGAACTCGACGGCATCCTCGCCACCTTCTCCGCCCTGTTGCGCATCGCCCGCACCGAGGCGGGGGCGGGGCGGGACGACATCGCCCCGCTCGACCTGTCCGCGCTCGTGGCCCAGGTGGCGGAGGTCTATGCCCCCGTCGCCGAGGAGGCCGGCCGGAGGCTGGAAACCGGGATCGCCCCCGGCCAGCGCATCGCCGGCCATGCCACCCTGCTGCGGCAGGCCCTCGCCAACCTGCTCGACAACGCCCTGGCCCATGGCGGCGGCACGCTGCGCGTCTCGCTGCGCCCCGGCCCGGTGCTGGAAGTCTCCGACGACGGCCCCGGCATCCCGGCCGGGGAGCGGGAGAAGGTGCTCCGCCGCTTCTACCGCCTGGACCGCAGCCGCAACACGCCGGGGACCGGCCTCGGCCTCTCCCTGGCCGCCGCGGTGGCCCGCCTCCATGACAGCCGGCTCGAACTCCGCGACGGGCCGGAAGGAAAGGGCCTCACCGCCGCCCTGGACCTTTCCGCCGCCGCCGGGCGTGCTTCCCCCGGGACGGGGCATGGATCGCCCTCGCCTGGAACCCCATCCGGAACTCTGAAAACTCTTTCATGATCCTGTCGGAGCGCCTCCAGCGGCGCGGGTCCAGATGGCATCCATCGCGGTGGCATCGCCACCGGCCGCAACCCAGAGGAACCGCTCGGATGTCGAACCCCTTCCGCAACCGTCGCAACGCCGCCTTCGCCGCCGTGCTGCTGGCGGGCACGGCCCTGGGCGGCGTCGCCGCCGGCTGGGCCCCCGCCTTCGCCGAGGGCAGTCCCGTCGGCGGCCAGATCCAGCCCGCCGCCGCCGTGGTGGCCCCGGCCATGCAGGGCCTGCCGGGCTTCGCCGATCTCGTCGCCAAGGTCCGCCCGGCGGTGGTGACCATCACCGCCATCGAGAAGCCGCAGCAGCAGGCCGGGGCCGGCTCGCCCTTCCCGCCGGGCTCGCCGCAGGACCGCATGTTCCGCCGCTATTTCGGCGCGCCCGAGGGTGGCCGCCAGGGCGGGCGCATCGCCGAGGCGCTGGGCTCCGGCTTCCTGGTCGATGCCGAGGGCCATATCGTCACCAACAACCATGTCGTGAAGGACGCCGCCTCGGTGAAGGTGACGCTGGATGACGGGCGCGAGCTGCCGGCCAGGATCGTCGGCCGCGACGAGCGCACCGACCTGGCGCTGCTCCAGATCGATGCCGGCAAGAACCTCCCCTTCCTGAAGCTGGGCGATTCCGACAAGGCCCGCCCGGGCGACTGGGTGGTGGCGGTGGGCAACCCCTTCGGCCTCGGCGGCACCGTCACGGCGGGCGTGGTCTCGGCCCGTGGCCGCGACATCGGCGCCGGCCCCTATGACGACTTCCTGCAGGTCGATGCCCCGATCAACCGCGGCAATTCCGGCGGCCCGCTCTTCGCCCAGGACGGCACGGTGATCGGCGTCAACACCGCCATCTTCTCCCCCAGCGGCGGCTCGGTCGGCATCGGCTTCGCCATCCCCTCGAACATCGTCCAGACGGTGGTGGCGCAGCTGGAGAAGAACGGTCATGTGGAGCGCGGCTTCCTCGGCGCCAGCACGCAGCCCGTGACCGACACCATGGCCAAGGCGCTGCAACTGCCGGAGGCCCAGGGCGCGCTGGTGGCGCAGGTGGAGCCCGACAGCCCCGCCTCCCGCGCCGGGCTCAAGGCCGGCGACGTCATCACCGCCGTGGACGGCACCCCGATCCACAGCCCGCGCGAACTGGCCCGGGTGATCGCCGACCACCGCCCCGGCTCCGAGGCCACGCTGACCGCCCGCCGCGACGGACAGGACGAGAAACTGCCGGTGAAGCTGGCCTCGCTGCCGGCCCAGGACGGGTCCCAGGCCCAGGCCAACAACGAGGAGGGCGGCCAGCCCCGCTTCGGCATCGGCCTCGCCACCATCCAGGATGCCGAGCGGCAGGGCCTCGACCTGCCGCGTGGCACCAAGGGCGCCGTGGTCTCGGCCGTGGAGCCGGACGGCCCGGCGGCCCAGGCGGGGCTGCAGCCGGGCGACGTGATCACCAGCGTCGCCGGCAAGCCGGTGGCCAGCCCCGAGGACGCCGCGAAGGCGATCCGCGAGGCCGCCCAGAGCCATGGCGGCGCGGTGGCGCTGCGCGTGCTGCGCGATGGCCATGGCGCCTTCGTGGCGATGCAGGCGCCGCAGGCGGGCAAGCCCAACCAGGGCTGACGTTCAGGCCCGGGGATACGGGGATGGAAAGGGCGGCTCCCGCAGGGGGCCGCCCTTTCCCGCGTTCGGCTCCGCACAATCGGCTTGCGGCATCGCCGAACAATGCTCAGGTTGCGGGCGGGGTTCCGATGGGTTGAGAACAATGTCGTTGCAGGCCAGGGTCGGCGAAGTCACCGAACGCATCGTGGAGCGCAGCCGCCCGGCGCGCGCCCGCTATCTCGAACGGATCGGGGCCGCCGCGGCGAAGGCTCCGCGCAAGGCCCTCGGCTGCGCCAACCAGGCGCATGCCTTCGCCGCCTGCGGCGCAGGCGACAAGGAGCGCCTCTACGGCAGCGACGCGCCCAATCTCGGCATCGTCACCGCCTATAACGACATGCTCTCGGCCCACCAGCCCTATGAGCGCTTCCCGGAGCTGATCCGTGAGACGGCGCGCGCGGCGGGGGCGACGGCGCAGGTCGCGGGCGGCGTGCCCGCCATGTGCGACGGCGTCACGCAGGGCGAGGCGGGGATGGAGCTCTCGCTCTTCTCGCGCGACGTCATCGCGCTCGCCACCGCCGTCGCGCTGTCGCACCAGACCTTCGATGCCGCCGTCTATCTCGGCATCTGCGACAAGATCGTGCCGGGGCTGGTGATCGGCGCGCTGTCCTTCGGCCATCTGCCGGGCGTCTTCATCCCCGCCGGGCCGATGACCTCCGGCCTGCCGAACGAGGAGAAGACGCGCATCCGCCAGCTCTTCGCCGAGGGCAAGGTGGGGCGCGAGGCGCTGCTGGAGGCGGAGACGCGGTCCTATCACGGCCCGGGCACCTGCACCTTCTACGGCACCGCCAACACCAACCAGATGCTCATGGAGATCATGGGCCTGCATTTGCCGGGGGCCAGCTTCGTCAACCCCGGCACCACGCTGCGCGACGCGCTGACGAAGGAGGCCGTGCGCCGGGCGCTGGCCATCACCGCCTCGGGCAACGCGTTCATGCCGGTCGGCCGCATCCTGGATGAGCGCGCCTTCGTCAACGGCATGGTCGGGCTGCATGCGACGGGCGGCTCCACCAACCACACCATCCATCTCGTCGCCATGGCGGCCGCTGCCGGGATCTCCCTGCGCTGGGACGATTTCGCCGATCTCGCCGAGGTGACCCCTCTGCTTTGCCGTGTCTATCCCAGCGGCAAGGCGGATGTGAACCAGTTCCACGCCGCCGGCGGCATGGGCTTCGTGATCCGCGAGCTGCTCGATGCCGGGCTGCTGCACGAGGATGTGAACACCGTCTGGGGCACCGGCCTGCGCGGCTATGTCGCCGATCCGGGCGTGGCGGAGGATGGCACGCTCACCTGGCGCGAGGTGCCGGCGGAAAGCGCCGATCCGAAGATCATCAGCAAGGCGACGGCGCCCTTCCAGCCGACCGGTGGCCTGCGCGTGCTGGAAGGGGATCTCGGCCGCGCCGTGATCAAGACCTCCGCCGTGGCGGAGGAGCGGCATGTCATCGAGGCCCCCGCCCGCGTCTTCCACGACCAGTCCGAGTTGCAGGCGGCCTTCAAGAAGGGCGAGCTGAACGGCGATGTCGTCGCCGTGGTGCGGTTCCAGGGCCCCAAGGCCAACGGGATGCCGGAGCTGCACAAGCTGATGCCGCCGCTGGGCGTGCTGCAGGATCGTGGCCACCGCGTCGCCCTCGTCACCGACGGGCGCCTGTCCGGCGCTTCCGGCAAGGTACCCGCCGCGATCCATGTCACGCCCGAGGCCGCGGAGGGCGGCGACATCGCCAAGGTGCGCGACGGCGACATCATCCGCGTCGATGCCGTGGCCGGGCGCATCGAGGTGAAGGTGGCGCCGGAGGAATGGGCCGCCCGCGGCCATGCCGGGGCCGATCTCTCGCATTACCACAGCGGCACCGGGCGCGAGCTCTTCACCGCCTTTCGCGCCAGCGTCGGTTCCGCCGAGACCGGCGCCAGCGTCTTCTGACCGTCACCGCCAGGAAAGAACCCAAGAGACCGTGATGGCCAAGATCGTTCCCGTCCCGCAGTTCGACTATGTCGTGTTCGGCGCCACCGGCGACCTGACGATGCGCAAGCTGTTGCCCTCGCTCTACCACCGCTTCCGGGACCGGCAGTTCGACGACCGCTGCCGCATCGTCGCCGCCGCGCGCAGCGAGGTCTCCGACGATGGCTACCGCGCCCGTGCCGAGGAAGGGCTGCGGCAGTTCGTGAAGGCGGATTTCGACGCCGCCACGGTGCAGGACTTCCTGCGCCTGCTCGTCTACAGCCGCGTGGACGGCGCCGGCGAGGATGGCTGGCCCGCGCTGATGGAACGGCTGGATGAGCGCCCCGATGTCGTCCGGCCCTACTACCTCGCCACCTCGCCCGATCTCTATGGCCCGATCTGCCGCAACATCGAATCCCATGGCGGCCTGACACCGAAATCGCGCGTGGTGCTGGAGAAGCCGATCGGCCGCGACCTCGCCTCGGCGAAGGCGATCAACGATGCGGTCGGCGCGGTGGTGCCGGAGGCGCAGCTCTTCCGCATCGACCACTATCTCGGCAAGGAGACGGTACAGAACCTGCTGGCGCTGCGCTTCGCCAACACCATCTTCGAACGGCTCTGGAACGCGGACATGATCGACCATGTCCAGATCACCGTGGCCGAGACGGTGGGCGTGGAGGGGCGCGGCGGCTACTACGACAAATCCGGTGCCATGCGCGACATGCTGCAGAACCACATCCTGCAGCTTCTCTGCCTGCTCGCCATGGAAAGCCCCGTCTCGCTCGACGCCGATGCGGTGCGCGACGAGAAGCTGAAGGTGCTGCGCGCCCTGCGCCCGCTGCTGCCGTCGGAATTCGGCGGGACCATCGTGCGCGGCCAGTACACGGCGGGCGCGGTGAACGGCCAGCCCGTCGCCGGCTACCTCGCCGATCTCGGCGACGGCGCCAGCACCACCGAGACCTTCATCGCCATGAAGGCCTATGTGAACACCTGGCGCTGGGCCAATGTCCCCTTCTATCTCCGCACCGGCAAGCGCCTGCCGCAGAAGGTCTCGGAGATCGTCATCCAGTTCCGCAGCCCGCCCTTCACCATCTTCCCCGGCGAAGCGGGCAACCTGGAGCCCAACCGCCTGCTGATCCGCCTGCAGCCGGAGGAGGGGATGCGGCTGGAGATGATGACCAAGGAGCCCGGGCCGGGCGGCCTGCACCTGCGTCCCACCGGCCTCGACATCTCCTTCGAGAAAGCCTTCAACAGCCGCTATCCGGATGCCTATGAGCGGCTGCTGATGGATGTGGTGCGCGGCAACGCCACGCTCTTCATGCGCCGCGACGAGGTCGAGGCTGCCTGGAACTGGGTCGAGCCCCTGCTGGAAAGCTGGGAAGACAAGCCCGAGACCCCGCGCCCCTATGCCGCCGGAAGCTGGGGCCCCACCGCCGCCATCGCCCTGATCGAGCGCGACGGCCGCACCTGGTACGAGTGAGGCGGGTGGGGCGGGAGCGGGCTCACCCCGGCTCCTGCCGGTCGAAGAACAGCCGGACCGCATCCGCCGTCCGCTGGTAGTGCTCCCGCAGGGCCGCCACCGCCTCCTCCGCCCGCCGGCCGAGCGTGGCGTCGAGGATCTCCCGGTGCTCGCGCACCACATCGCGCTGCACGCCGGGGATGCTGACCGACATGCGGCGGTAGCGTTCCGCCCGCGCCAGCAGCGCCCCGCACAGGCCGGTCAGGATGGGCGAGCCGCAGGCGGAGAGCAGGCTGGCATGGAAGGCGGCGTGCTTCTCCTCCCAGTCGTCCCGCAGCGCGGAGGGGATGTCGTCGCGCTCGCGCGGCAGGCGGGACATCAGGTGATGCGCCGCCAGCACGCGGCTTTCCCATTCCGCATCCCCATGCAGGATCGACAGCCGCAGCGCCTCGCCCTCCAGGAGCTGCCGGTTGCGCACGATGTCCATCATCTCGGCCGCGGAAACCGGCGCCACCCGGAAGCCCCGGTGGTTGTCGGACTGCGTGTATCCTTCCGCCGTCAGCCGGACCAGCGCCTCCCGCACCGGGGACACGCTGGTGCCGCAGAGCGCCTGCAACTCGGCGAAGCGGAGCCGCTGCCCCGGCGGCAGCGATCCGCGGCGGATCGCGTCCAGGATGGTGGCATAGGCATCGCCCGCCAGCGTGCGCGTCTCCACCCGTTCCTTCACCTGCTGCACGCCGGACCCGCTCCCTGATTTTCGAAAATCCACACTATATTCGAAGACTATTGACATGGCGCATGATCGGGGGGAAGCCTGCGCCCAGGTTCCAGACTCAGAAAAGGCGGCCCTCACGCCCGGCCGGAGCCCGCCTTGCTCAGGGAGACAACGTCTTGAAGCTCGTTCGTTTCGGTTCCCCCGGCGCCGAGAAGCCCGGCCTCGTCGATGCCGAGGGCCGCATCCGCGACCTTTCCGCCGTGGTGCCCGACATCGCCGGCCCGGTCCTGTCCCGCGACGGCCTCGCCCGCCTGCGCGGCCTCCGGCCGACGGACCTGCCCCTGGCCCCCGAGGGCGCCCGCCTCGGCGCCTGCGTCGCCGGCACCGGCAACTTCATCGCGGTCGGGCTGAACTACGCGGACCATGCGGCCGAGAGCGGCATGGCGGTGCCCACCGAGCCCGTCCTCTTCAACAAGGCCCCCTCCTGCATCGTCGGCCCGGACGATACCGTCCTGCTGCCGCCCGGTTCCACGAAATCCGACTGGGAGGTGGAACTCGCCGTGGTGATCGGCGAGCGCGCCTCCTATGTCTCCGAGGCCGAAGCGCTGGACTATGTCGCCGGCTACTGCGTCTGCAACGACGTGTCGGAGCGCGAATACCAGCTTGAGCGCGGCGGCCAGTGGACCAAGGGCAAGGGCTGCCCGACCTTCGGCCCGCTCGGCCCCTGGCTGGTGACGAAGGACGAGATCGCCGATCCCCAGGACCTGCGCATGACCCTCTCCGTGAATGAGGAGACGGTGCAGGACGGCTCCACCCGCACCATGGTCTTCCAGGTGCCCTTCCTGGTCTCCTACATCTCGCGCTTCATGATGCTGCTGCCGGGGGATGTCATCACAACCGGCACCCCGCCCGGCGTGGGCATGGGCATGAAACCGCCCCGCTATCTCCGCGACGGCGACACGATGCGCGTGGAGATCCAGGGCCTCGGCGTGCAGCGGCAGCGCGTCTCGGCCGGCTGAACCGCCCCTCCCAGGCCGGCCCGGCCGGTCCGGACATCCCGGGTGCGCCCGTCCGGCGCCCCGGCCCCTGTCACCCGACAACCCCGGCCACCGGCCCAGAGAAGGGCGGGGCCGAGGGGCGGGGGGTCGAGGCCCGCGGGCCAGGGACCCTCGCCCCGCAACCCGGAAGCGTGAGGGTACGTCCATGAGAATCAAGGATACGATCGACCGGCTGCCCGGCGGGCTGATGCTGGTGCCGCTGCTGCTCGGCGCGCTGTGCAAGACCTTCGCCCCCGGTGCGCCGATCTACTTCAAGGGCTTCACCCAGGGGATCATGACGGGCGTGATCCCGATCCTGGCCGTGTGGTTCTTCTGCATGGGTGCCTCGATCAAGCTTTCCGCCACCGGCACGGTGCTGCGGAAATCCGGCACCCTCGTCCTCACCAAGCTGATCGCCGCCTGGATCATCACCCTCGTCGCCTCGATGTTCATCCCGGTCGAGGGCATCCAGACCGGCTTCTTCGCCGGCCTCTCCATCCTGGCCATCGTCTGCGCCATGGATATGACGAATGGTGGCCTCTACGCCTCGCTCATGCAGAGCTACGGCACGAAGGAGGAAGCGGGCGCCTTCGTCCTCACCTCCATCGAATCCGGGCCGCTGATGAGCATGATCATCCTCGGCGCCTCCGGGGCCGCGCATTTCGAGCCGCAGGTCTTTGTCGGCGCCGTGCTGCCCTTCCTGGTCGGCTTCGCCCTCGGCAACCTCGACCCCAAGCTGCGCGCCTTCTTCGCGCCCGGCGGCCAGTTGATGATCCCCTTCTTCGCCTTCTCGCTGGGCAATACGATCGACCTGAACACGCTGCTCTCGCCGCTGGCGGGCCTCGGCGTGGTGCTCGCCCTGGCGGTCATCGTGCTCACCGGCATCCCGCTGATCCTGGCCGACCGGATCATCGGCAAGGGCACCGGCACGGCCGGCATCGCCGCCTCCTCCACCGCCGGTGCCGCCGCGGCCAACCCGCTGGCCATCGCCGCCGTCGCGCCGCAGTTCATGCCGGTGGCCCAGACCGCCACGGTGCTGGTGGCGATCTGCATCATCGTCACCTCCCTCGTGGTGCCGGTCCTCACCGGCCTCTGGTACCGGCAGTTCGGCCAGGGCATGGCGGAGAAGGCACGGGCGGACGATCCGATGCCCGGGCTGCACATGCATCCGGCGGACTGAACGCGGCCACCCTTCGCACCGGCATGGCCTTCCGTGGGGCCATGCCATGAAAGAGACGGGAGCCCGTTCCACCCCAGGGGAGGCGGGCGGGCTCCGGAAGCACCCGAGCGGGAGACGACACATGACACTCAGCCTGGATGGCAAGACCGCCGTGATCACCGGCGCGGCACAGGGCATCGGCCGCGCCACGGCGGAACTCTTCGCCCGCGCGGGCGCGAAGGTCGTCGCCACCGACGTCAATGCGGCGAAGCTGGAGGAACTGGAAGGCCCCGGCATCGAGCGGCGCGCCCTGAACGTGCTCGACGATGCCGCCGTGCGCCAGGCCATGGCCGAGATCGGACGCGTGGACGTGCTGTTCAACTGCGCCGGCATCGTGCATGGCGGCACGATCCTGGAGATGCCGGACGCGGATCTCGACTTCGCCTTCGACCTGAACGTGAAGGCCCTGGTCCGCACCAGCCGCGCCGTGCTGCCCGGCATGCTGGAGCGTGGCGACGGCTGCATCATCAATATGTCCTCGGTGGCCTCCAGCGTGAAGGGCGTGCCCAACCGCTTCGCCTACCAGACCACCAAGGCCGCCGTGGTCGGCCTCACCAAGTCCATCGCCGCCGACTATGTGACGCGCGGCATCCGCTGCAACGCCATCTGCCCCGGCACGGTGGAAAGCCCCTCGCTGCAACAGCGCCTCGCCACCGGCGGCGACTACGAGGGCGCCCGCGCCGCCTTCATCGCCCGCCAGCCGATCGGCCGCAACGGCCAGCCGGAGGAGATCGCCGACCTCGCTCTCTATCTGGCCACCGCCACCTACACCACCGGCCAGATCCACGTCATCGATGGCGGCTGGACGATGTAGGATCGGCGGGACGTCACTTCGGGCGTTGCGCTTCCCGGGGGAAAGGCGCCGCCTTTCGCCCCGGACCCCCTATCCGCCAGGACCCTGCGGGCCCTGGACCCGGTTCGTTGGTGTTTGTTGCGGCTGGATCGCGCCGGAGAGCAATGCTCTCCGGCGACTGCCGGTGCCGCCAGCGCGGAAATGGTGATTTTCTTTTCGGGAGCCCCACTGATCCACCTGCTCCCAGGGATCGGTCCGCAGGCTGACGGTTACCGCCAGCGCCAACGAAAGCCCGGGGTCCGGGGACCGGCTTCGGTCCCCGGCGGAGTGGGGGACGGAGGGCGAGGCGGAGCCTTGCCCCGGGGGGGCGGACACAGGCGCACTCCCGGCCGGATCCCTCTCAGCCCAGCAGGCGCCCGATCACCCCGGCGGTGTAGTCCACCACCGGGATGATCCGGCGGTAGTTGATCCGTGTCGGCCCGACCACGCCGACCGCGCCGACGATGCGCTCCTGCGCGTTGCGGAAGGGTGCCACGATCATCGAGACGCCGGAGGCATCGAAGAGCCCGCTTTCCGCGCCGATGAAGATCTGCACGCCCTCGCCACGTTGCACCAGCTCCAGCAGGCGCAGCATGGTCTCCTGCGCCTCCAACTGGTCGAACAGCGCCTGGATTTCCCCGATCTTCTGCGTCTGGTCCAGGTTCTCCAGCAGCCGCGACTGGCCGCGCAGGATCAGCGCTCCGCCGCCGCCGCCGGACCAGATGCCGAGGCCGGATTCCACCACCTGGGCCGTCAACTCGTCGAGCGCGCTGCGGTTCGCCGCGATCTCGCGGCTCACCTCGTCACGCGTCTCGTCCAGCGTGCGGCCGTTGAGCCGGTGGTTCAGGTAGTTGGTCGCCTGGGTGAGGGAGCCGGTGGGCAATCCGGCCGGCACCTCGATCACCCGGTTCTCCACCTGCCCGTTCTCGCTCACCAGGATCACCAGCGCCCGGCCGGGGCCCAGCGCCACGAACTCGATATGCCGCACCGGGCTGTTGGTCTTCGGCGCCACGACCAGGCCCGCCGCGCCGGCCAGGCCGGACAGCATCCGCCCCGCCTCGCCCAGCGTGTCGTGCAGCGAGCGCCCGGAGGCCGCGCAGCGCGCGGTGATGGCCTCCCGCTCCTGCTCGGTCAGCTGGCCGAATTCCAGCAGCCCGTCCACGAAGAGGCGCAGCCCCCGCTCGGTCGGCAGGCGCCCGGCGCTGGTATGCGGGGCGAAGAGCAGGCCGGCTTCCTCCAGATCCGCCATCACGTTGCGGATGGTGGCCGGGGAAAGGGCATGCGGCAGGCGGCGCGACAGGGTGCGCGAGCCCACCGGCTCCCCGGTCTCCACGTAGAGTTCCACGATCTGGCGCAGGATCGTGGCCCCGCGGCCATCCAGCGCCTTTTCGAGATTGCTCGAGATCATGCCTTCCTGGTCCCGATAGGCTCGGCTCGCGGTGGACATGTCCCAACAAGCAGCAAGAAGTGTTCCAGCACGGAGGGAAGGTAGGTTTGCCCTCCCGCCGGGTCAATCGCTGCCTCCATCTGCCTGGACTGCGGGAGGCGCCATCCCGGCTCCCCAGAATTTGACCTGAGGCCGGAACGAACCTTCCCTGCCTTCTCCGTGCCGGCAAGCTACTGATTTTCCTCTGGAAAAATCGGGATCGCCGATGCCGGCGGGGGCCAGGGCCACTGGTTCCGGACCCCGCCTTGCCCCGGACACCGGGAGGTGAGTTGGCGGTTGCCGGGACGCCTTCATGATCCCACGGCCATCGTGCGGGAGGGGCTCGCGAAAGCCCGCCGCTGGACTCGTTCCGCCGTGGGGAGACGGCGCGGCGTGCTGCACCCCCGGCCAGCGTCCGCCCGGGCGCCGGCTCTTTCCATGGCCGGAAGGGACCAGTCCCGGGGTCGACCCTGGGGGGCATCCTGCCCTGAGGCCAGATCCAGGCCAGGAGCCCCGCGCCGATGTGGACATGGTTCGTCGAAACGCTCCGGACCTATCCGGAGATCGCGGTCTTCCTTTCCCTGGCGATCGGCTACTACGTCGGGGCCTTCAGCATCCGCGGCATCGGGCTGGGTGCCGTCACCGCGACGCTGCTCGCCGCGATCCTGATCGGACAGCTCGGCATCACGGTTTCGGCCAATGTGAAGTCCATCTTCTTCCTGATGTTCCTCTTCGCCATCGGCTATGGCGTCGGGCCGCAGTTCGTCCGCGGCATCGCCAGGGATGGGGTGCCGCAGGCGGTCTTCTCGGCCGTGCTCTGCCTCCTCTGCCTGGGAGCCTCCTGGCTCGCCGCCCGCATCGCCGGCTACGATCTGGGCTTCTCGGCGGGGCTTTTCGCCGGGTCCCAGACCATCTCCGCCTCGCTCGGCCTTGCCACGGACGCGGTGAACCGGCTGGGCCTGCCGCCGGAACAGGCCAGGCCACTGCTGGACGCCATGCCGGTCGCCTATGCCGTCACCTACATCTACGGCACCATCGGCTCCGCCCTGATCCTGTCGATGCTGGGGCCGAAGCTGCTGGGCTTCGACCTGGAGGCCGCCTGCAAGGCCTACGAGGCCCGCATGGGCGGCAAGCCGGAGCCGGGCGGAGAGGGGAGCGCCTGGCACCACTACGTGCTCCGCGCCTACCGGCTGGAGCCGGGGATGCGCGTGGTCGGACGGACCGCCGCGGAGGCCGAGGCCAGCTATCCCCAGGCCCGCCTCTTCGTGGAACGCCTGCGCCGGGACGGGAAGATCCTGGAGGCCAAGGCGGACACGGTGCTGCAGGCGGGCGATGTCGTCGCCGTTTCCGGCCCGCGCGACGTGTTGGTGGACCTTCTGAACAACAAGGCCACGGAGGTCGATGACCCGGATCTGCTGAGCGTCCCGATGGAGGGCGTCGATGTCCTCGTCACGCAGAAGGCCGTGGACAACAAGACCCTGGCGGAGCTGAGCCACCAGCCCGCGGCGCATGGCGTCTTCCTGCGCCGCATCCGCCGTGGCGCCACCGGCACCGAGATCCCCATCCTGCCCGCCACGCGCATCCATCGCGGCGATGTCCTGACACTGATCGGCCGGACCCAGGAGATCTCGGCCTCCGCCCAGGCCCTGGGCCATGCCGACCATCGCACCAACACGGCCGACGTCGCCTTCATCGGCGCCGCCATCGCCCTCGGCACGCTGGCCGGCGCCCTGGTCTGGCGCGTCGGCGCCGTACCGCTCACCCTCTCCACCGCCGGCGGCGCGCTGATCTCCGGCCTGTTCTTCGGCTGGCTCCGCTCCATCCATCCAACCTTCGGCCGCATCCCGCCCGCCACGGTCTGGTTCATGAACTCGGTCGGGCTGAACGTCTTCATCGCCGTGGTCGGGATCAGCGCCGGCCCCGGTTTCGTCGCCGGCGTGAGGGAGCTGGGGATCAGCCTCTTCCTCTGGGGCATCTTCGCCACCTCGGTGCCGCTGATCCTGGGGCTCTACATCGGCAAGTACGTCTTCCGCTTCGACGACGCGCTCATCCTCGGCTGCTGCGCCGGGGCGCGCACCACCACCGCCGCGCTCGGCATGATCACGGACCGCGCGAAGAGCCAGATCCCGGCCCTCGGCTACACCGTGACCTATGCCGTCGGGAACACGCTGCTGACCATCTGGGGCATGGTCATCATCATGCTGCTCGCCTGACGCCCTCCCATCCTTATCCTCCGTCCGGGGACATCCCATGGCCCAGATCGACTATGCCAGGCTCGCGCAGCTCAGCCCCTTCGAGCTGAAGGACACGCTGATCAGCCTCGCGTCCAGCCAGGCCAGCCGCACCATGCTCAATGCCGGGCGCGGCAACCCGAACTTCCTCGCCACCCTGCCGCGCCAGGCCTTCTTCGCCCTGGGCCGCTTCGCGGTGGAGGAATCGGAGATGTCCTTCTCCTACATGCCCGAGGGCGTGGGCGGCCTGCCACGCCAGGACGGCATCACCGCCCGCTTCGAGAGCTTCGTCGCCCGCCACCGCGACGATCCCGGCACCGCCTTCCTGCGCCGCGCCGTTTCCTATGTGCACGACCAGATCGGCCTGTCCGAGCCGGAATTCGTCCATGAGATCACCGGGGCCATCCTCGGCTGCGAATACCCCGTGCCCCCGCGCATGCTGAGGCTGACCGAGAAGGTGGTGCGCGAATACATCGTGAAGGAGATGGTGGGCGGCCTGCTGTCCTCCGCCGATGTCGATCTCTTCGCGGTGGAGGGCGGCACCGCCGCCATGACCTACATCTTCAACTCGCTCCGTGAGAACCGGCTGATCGCGCCCGGCGACAAGGTCGCCATCGGCATGCCGGTCTTCACCCCCTATATCGAGATCCCGGAACTCTCCGACTACCAGCTCGTCGAGGTGCCGGTGAATGCCGATCCTGAGATGGGCTGGCAATTCCCGCAGTCGGAGCTGGACAAGCTGGCCGATCCGGCGGTGAAGGTCTTCTTCGTCACCAATCCCAGCAACCCGCCCTCGGTGAAGATCGATGCGAAGGGGCTGGAAGCCATCGCCGCCATCGTCGCGGAGAAGCGGCCGGACCTGATCATCCTCACCGACGATGTTTATGGCACCTTCGCCGACGACTTCGAATCCCTCTTCGCCCGCTGCCCGCGCAACACGGCGCTGGTCTATTCCTTCTCCAAGTATTTCGGTGCCACCGGCTGGCGCCTCGGCGTCATCGCCATGCACCGCGACAACATGCTGGACCGCGCCCTGGCCTCCCTGCCGGAGAAGGACAAGAAGGCGCTCGACGAACGCTACCGCAGCCTCACCCCGGAGCCGCGCAAGCTCGCCTTCCTCGACCGGCTGGTGGCGGACAGCCGCAGCGTCGCGCTGAACCACACAGCGGGCCTCTCCACCCCGCAGCAGGTGCAGATGCTGCTCTTCTCCCTCTTCGCGCTGATGGACGGCAAGGACAGCTACAAGGCCGCGCTGAAGAAGGTCATCCGCAACCGCAAGAAGGCGCTGTACCGCGAACTCGGCGTGCCGATCGACGACGACGCCAATTCGGTGGACTACTACACGCTCATCGATCTGGAGAAGGTGACGCTCGGCCTCTATGGCCGCGACTTCGCCGACTGGGTGCGCGACACGCAGAACCCGACGGAGATCCTGTTCCGTGTCGCCGCCGAGACCGGCATCGTCCTGCTGCCGGGCAAGGGCTTCGGCGCGCCGCACCCCTCGGGCCGCGCCTCGCTCGCCAACCTGAACGAGTACCAGTACGCCGCCATCGGCCGGTCGCTGCGCGGCCTCGCGGCCGAGATGCACGAAACCTTCCTGAAATCCGGCGGACGGCGTGAAGCCGCCCCCCAGCCTTCTCGGATCGCCGGAACCCGGACATCCCAGGAGGAAGGCGGGAAGCAGGGAGCACGCCGAGGGGCCACCAGGACTTCCGGCTGACGCAGCCTCATGCCGGGCCGCGAAAGCCGGAGCTTCCGTGGCCCGCTGCCCTCGTGGCCCGCTATCAGACCTCGCCCGGCATGGCCGCCCGGCTGCACCCATGCGGCAGGGGGTGGCTTTCCCGCATCTCCCTCGCCCCCGTCGCCCGGAGCAGCCAGGGGATCGCCGCCGGGATCTCGCTGCCGGAGACCGGCCTGCTGTAGCGATAGCCCTGCGCGTGCTGCACGCCCATCGCCCGCAGCGCCTCTTCCTCGGCCCCTGTCTCGACGCCTTCCGCCACGAGTTCCAGCCCCAGGGTCTGTCCCAGGGCGCAGATCGTGCCGGTGATCGCCCGCTTGTCCGAAAGCGCGTCGATGCCGGTGACGAAGCTGCGGTCGATCTTCAGGATGTCCACCGGCAGCCGGCGCAGGTAGCCCAGCGAGGAATAGCCCGTTCCGAAATCGTCCAGCGCCACGCGGACCCCGAGAGCGCGCACCGCGTTCAGGCTGCCCAGCGCCAGATCCAGATCCTCGACCATCACCGTCTCGGTGACCTCGACCTTCAGGCAGGAGGCCGGCAGCCCATGCCGCCCCAGCGCCGCCGCGAGGTCGCGTGGCAAATGCGGGTCGGCGATCTGCGCCGCGGCGAGGTTCACGCCCATCGTCGCCCGCTCGTCCACCAGCCCCTGGCGGCGCCACTCGGCCAGCCGGTCCAGCGCCTGTTCCAGGATCCGCGCGCCGAGCGCGGCGATCAGCCCGGTCCGCTCGGCGACAGGGATGAACTCCGCCGGCGAGATGGCCGTGCCATCCTCCGTCCGCATCCGCGCCAGCGCCTCGAACCCGGCCAGGCTTCCATCGGAAAGGTGGATGAGCGGCTGGAAGAAGGCCTCCACCCGCCCATGGTCCAGCGCCTCGCGCAGCCGCACCTCGTCGGCCACGTCCTTCTCGCTCTGCCGCCGCTGCGCCGGGTCATAGACGGCGACCCGCTCGCGCCGCCCCTTGCGCGAATGGCGCAGCGCCGTCCAGGCGGCGGAAAGGATGGCATCCGCCTCATGCCCCGCCATGTCCCGCAGCGGCACCAGCCCGGCTCTCGGGGACAGCCAGCGCCGCTCGGCGCCGCCCAGGCGGAGCGGCTCCTCGCAGAGCCGGGCCAGGATCGCCTCCGCCAGCGTCAGCGTCTCCGGCACGCCGCCGGGCAGGATCACGCCCACGGACTTGCCGGGCAGCAGCGCCATGGGCGCGGCCAGCGGCAGGCACTGGGTGAGCCGCTGCAGCAGCAGGCGCAGGAATTCCCGCGTCTGCGCCGGCGCGAGAGCCTCGGCCAGTTGCGCCTGCCCGTCGAAGCCGAGCAGCACGAGAGAGGCGTCGTGCCCTTCCTCCTGCATCCCGGCCAGCCGGTCGAGCAGGAACTGCTCGTTGGGCTGGCCGGTGGCAGGATCGAGATGCCGGCGCAGGGTGATGTCCGTCTGGGTGCCGGCCAGCATCACCGGCTCGCCGCGCGCATCGCGGCGGCAGACGCCACGGCAGAGCATCCAGCGGGAGGCGCCATCGGCCGAGCGCATGCGGTACTCGGCCTCCACATGCGGCAGCAGCCCCTCCAGATGCCGGCGGATCGCATCGTGCAGCCCGGCCCGGTCGTGCTGGTGCACATGGTCGAACCAGACGGAAACCGGGTTGCCCTCGGCCGGCAGCCCGGTCAGCCCGCTGATGGCCAGCCAGCGCGCGGAAAGGGACAGTGTCTGCTGGGCGAGGTCCCAGACCCAGACGCCGTCATTGGAACCCTCGAGGATCAGGTTGAGCTGCGCGGTCCGCTGCGCCACCAGATGCTCCAGGTTCTCCTGGACCTCCCGCTGCGCGGCCAGGGCGCGGCGCACATTGTCCAGGAGGAAGTTGACCATCATGGACAGCTTCTGGACCGAGACTTCCCTCGACTCGCAGTTCACGTAGAGGTCGAAATTGCCGTCCACCGTGCAAGAAAGCTGGTCCGCGATATGGGAGACATCCGCCGCGAGGATTTCGGTCCCGCAGCCCTGTGCCCCCGGACGGTTATCCATGGGCCATGGCCGCCATGGGGGCCGCCATGGGAAAGGAAAGGCGGAAGGTGCAGCCGGCGCCGCCGTCGCGCCGCTGGCAGCGCAGGTTGGTCAGCGTCAGCATCTCCCCGAACTCCCGCGCCGCGCCATGCGCCAGGGCCCGGTAGAAATCGCAGAGCTGGCTCGCGGAGTGGTAGGAGACGATCAGGTCGCCATGCTCGCCATCCTCGATCCGGAACTTGTCCTTGACGCCCTGTCTTTCCTCCGGGCTGCGCAATCCGGCACCCAGGCTGACATGGATCGCGGCCTGGCGCCGCAGGAAGCCCCGCGCCCCGCCCGGCAGGGTGAAGAAGGCGGGGAACAGCACCTTCGCCCGCGCCAGGAAGGCCGTGGCATAGGCCTCGATCAGCATGGGGCGGTCCAGGCCCGTGGTCGCGGTGGCCGCGTCCAGCAGGCGCAGGAACTCGCCATCCGGGTAGTTGCGGTCGATCCGGAACTCGGTATCGGGTGGAAGCTCCGCCAGGGCGAGCGTGTCCCGCAGCAGGGCCTCTCCTCCCCTCTCATGCAGGAGGTCCACAAGGACGGATTGGATCAGGCCGATCAAGCACGCGTTCTCCCGCGGCGGCCCCGGGGCAGGCCGGATCGGCAGAGATCCATTCCCCAAGGGCGGCCCATGCCCTGATATTCCGTCGGATGGGAGGCGGATCGCCGGCGGCCGGCACCATGACCCTCCCGATGTGTCGCTTCAGGTTCCGATATATGGGCCTGCGCTACAACTCACGAGAGCATGACAAAGAAAAATCGCCGGACAGGAGATTTTGGTGGGCCGTAGGGTGCAGGACCCGGCGGGAAAGAGAGTCAGAGCGGCTCCCCGGCCCCTGTCCCGGCATGCGGCGTCGGAAAGCACCATTCCTCCCCCCGCACCGTGATGACGTATTCCGGCCAGCGCAGGTCCACCGGCGGGTCGAGGCCGGGCGGCAGCAGCGGCCCCACCCAGCGCGAACCGCCCACCCCGCCACCGGTGCGCTCACGGAACTCCGCCTGCGCCGCCTCCAGCAGTTCCGCCCGCCCGGCGAGGTCGAGCAGCGTCAGCGCCATGGTGCGGGCCGCCGTGAACATCCCCGGGTCCATCACTGCTGGCAGCCCGCCCAGCGCGTTGTAGGCCCAGGCGGGATAGCTGTAGCCGGGCGAGGGTGGCCGCAGCCGGGGCCGCGCCGCCTGCAGCCGCACCGTGGGCGCGTGCCAGGAGTATTCGACATAGTCGTCGGCGCTCAGATGCTTCTGCCAGGAGGGCAGGCCGGCCCGCTGCGTGGCCTCGTATTCCTCCGGCGGCGTCAGCTTCGTCACCCCCTCGATGAAGGGGTTCTCCATCGGCGCCAGACCCAGGTTGCGCTGGATCTCCCGCCCGAATTCCAGTGCCTCCCCGGAATAGGACGGAGCGCCGACAGCCTTCAGGTTCTCCCAGGTCGCCTGCGTCAGCACGCTGTTCGGCAGCCCGACACGCGTCTTGGTCACCCAGCGCACGAAGGCGCGGCAGCCCGTGGTCGCCGCCGCCTGCCGCGCGTTGTTGGCCAGCACGCGCCAGATCTGCTCCTGGATCTCCAGCGCCGAACTGCGCCAGGAATACTGGATCTGCGAGAAGCGCGGGGTGAGGTTGTCCGAGGTCGCGCCCGCATCGCCCAGGACGAACTCGTTCAGCGTCCAGGAGCCGGCATGCGGGAACATCGCCTCCTTGGTGTACTTCGTCATCGTGTACATCAGGCACATCGCATCCAGCGCGCCGGGCGAGCGCGCCACCGCATGCGCCGCGTCGATCGGCATCAGCGCGGGATCGACCCAGCGTTCGGGAGCCTCGGATTCGAAGCTGATCACGGCACTCCAATAGGCGCCGAAATGCGTCTCCCCGGTCACCGTGTTCAGCGGCCAGGGATGCCAGACCACCGCCGCGTCCAGCCCGTCGTAATAGCCGCGCGCGGCATGGAAGGGCTTGGAGCCGCAGACCTTCTCCGCCGGCTCCCCGAACAGCTTCAGCGTGCCCGGCACGCCCTGCGCCTGCATCGCCGACTTCGCCGCCAGCATCGCGGCGAGCGAGGCGGTGCCCAGCACCGAATGCGGGTCGGTATGCCCGGCGGCATAGGGGTGCAGCCCCTCGCGCGGGGCAGGGTAGGGGACGGCCTGCTGCGAATTCCCCGGCACCGCGTCGTATTCCGAGAAGCCGGCCAGCACCGGGCCGCCTTCCCCTTGCTCTCCCCCTTGCGTCCAGCGCGCGGCGAAGGCGGTGGGCATGCCGCCCGAACCTTCCTCGACCTCGAAACCCTCGGCGCGCAGGATCTCCACATAGTCGCGCACCGAGCGGTACTCGCGCCAGGCAGGCTCCGCATGCGACCAGATCCGCGCATTGAAGGCGGAAAGCCGCGCCTCGTTCCCGGCGATCCAGTCCAGCGCGTGCCGGCGCAGGGCCTCGTGCTTCTCCATGGGCTTTCTCCTCAGGCCGGCCGGACGTTCCAGAAGGTCGGGAAGCCGTTCAGCACTCCGGTGATCGACTTGCGATAGGCGGTAGGCTGGATGTACTGGCCCAGCGGGTAATAGGGCACGTCGATCAGGCACTGCTTCTGGATCTCGGCGCAGATCGCCTTCTGCGCCGCCTCGTCCGGTGCCTGGAACCAGGCGTCGCGCAGCTCCTCCGTGCGCGGGCTGGTGGACCAGCCGGCATAGCCCGCCTCGCCATTGCCGCGCAGCGCGATATGCCCCGCCGGGTTCAGCCAGTCCGTGCCCGCCCAGCTCGTCACGAAGGCATTCCAGCCGCCCTGCTCGGCCCCGTCCTTGCGGTTTCGCCGCGTCAGCATCGTGCCCCAGTCCAGCGCGAGGTAATCGACGTTGAAGCCCACCTGCTTCAGCATGTCCGCCGCCACATCGCCCTGCGACTTCAGCGTCGGGCTGTCGGCCGGCACCATCAGCACCACCTTCTCGCCCTTGTATCCGGCGGCGCGGATGTCGTTCCTGATCCTCGCGAAGTCATGCGGCGGCCTGAACACCTCCAGCCCCGCCTCGGTCGCCATCGGCGTCTTCGGGCAGAAGAAGCCGACCGGCACATGGAACAGCGCCGGATCTCCGCCGGTCAGCGCCTGCATATAGGCGGTCTGGTCGATCGCGGGCAGCAAAGCGCGCCGGATCGCGGGGTTGTCGAAGGGAGGCTGGAGATGATTGACCCGCAGCATGGTGACGAGCCCGGTCGGGTCCGGCACCTGCACCGTGACGTCCTTCATGCCGCGCAGCAGCGGCAGCATGTCGTGGTAGGCGTATTCCATCCAGTCCTGCTCGCCATTCTGCAGGGCGGCGGTGGCGGTGCCGATATCCGGCATGGTGTTCCACACCACGCGGTCGTAGTGGACGATCTTGGGCCCGGCGGTCCAGTCCGGCGCGCCGCCCTCGCGTGGCCTGTAGCCGGCGAACCTCTCATAGACGTTGCGCGCCCCCGGCACGCGCTCGTCGGCCTTGAAGCGGAAGGGGCCGCTGCCGATCAGCTCCGGCACCTGCTGGAAGGCATCGGTCCTCGCCAGCCGTTCCGGCATCATCGCGCACATCGGGGAAGGCGTCTTGCCCAGCGCCACCGGCAGCAGGGGGAAGGGCCGTTTCAGCCGGAAGCGGATGGTGCGGTCGTCGGGCGCGGACAACTCCTCCGTGGTGGCGAGCAGCGTGGCGCCGAAGGGATCGCGCTTCGCCCAGCGCTGGATCGAGGCGACGCAGTCCCGCGCCAGCACCTTCTCCCCGTCATGCCAGAGCAGGCCGGGCCGGAGCGTCAGGTCCCACCGTTTCCCGTCATCCTCGACCTGGTGTCCTTCCAGCATCTGCGGCTGCGGCTGGAAGTTGCCGTCCATGCCGTAGAGCGTGTCGAAGACCAGATAGCCGTGGTTCCGCGACACATAGGGCGTCGTATAGACCGGATCGAGATAGACGAGGTCGATCTGCGGGATGAAGCGCAGCGTGGTCTGCGATGCCGCGCGCAGCTTCGCCGGCGCCGCGAGGGAGGCCATCGCTCCCCCCAGGACCGCGCCACTTCCCTTGAGCAGGCTGCGTCTCTGCATGCTTCGTCATCCTTCCGCTGCGTCCGGCGGCCCCGGCCGCCTCGCGATGAAATAGCCTGTCACGATGCCATGCCTGGCGCCCCGGCGCGCCCTTGCCGGCGGTTGCGCCTTCGGCCCGTGGGGAAGGCGGAGCCTCTCCCCCGGGCCAAGGGCGCAACCGCCTGCCTCTGAAGGCTCAGGCGCCCTCGACGCCGCACCAGCCTGCCACGAAGGCGGCGATACTCTTGGTGGTGCCGCGGATGGATTCGATCTCCACGCGCTCGTTGAAGCCGTGGATCTGCTCCGCCTTCGGCCCGTAGCAGAAGGCCGGGGTGCCGTAGAACAGGCTGTAGAAACGCGCGTCGTTCAGCCCGGTGCCGGCGCGGCTGCGCAACTCGCCACCGCCGAAGGCCGCGTTCGCCGCGCGCAGCATCGCCACCGGCTCCTCCGCATTCTCCAGCACATAGCCGCGCGACAGATAGCCCGACCAGACCACCTCCGGCGGGTTGTTGGAGAGGAAGGGATCGGCCTTCGCCGTGGCCGCCACGCAATCGGCGATCTCCTGGCGGCAGGCATCCACGTCCCAGCCCGGCAGGATCGCGATGCGGCAGTCCACGTCGCACCAGGCGGGCACGGAGGAGGCCCAGTCGCCGCCCTTGATGATGCCCGGGTTGAAGTTCAGCGGATGCTCCATCGAACCGTAATGCGGGTCGCTCTTCGCCCGCTGGTTCCAGTCCGCTTCCAGCCCCTCCAGTCCCTGGATCAGCCGGTAGGCCGCCTTGATCGCGTTGGAACCGTCGCTGGCATAGGCCACATGCGCCGGGATGCCGCGCACCTTCAGCCGGAACCACAGCACGCCGACGCAGACATCGGTGATGGTCCGGCCGCTCGGCTCCGGCAGCAGCGCGCAATCGGCGCGGTAGCCGCGCTGGAGGGTCGAAAGCGCGCCGACGCCCGTGCTCTCCTCCTCGATCACCGACTGGAAGTGCAACCGCCCCTTGAGGTTGTAGCCCGCCTGCCGCACCGCCTCGACCGCATAGAGCGCGGCGATGGTGCCGGACTTCATGTCGCCCGCGCCGCGCCCGTACATCCAGCCATCCTTCACCACCGGGCTGAAAGGCGGCGTGTCCCACATGTCCAGCGGCCCCGCCGGTACCACGTCGCAATGCCCCTGCAGGATCAGAGAGCGCCCTGTCTCCCGCGCCGGGCGCAGCGTGCCCACCACGGTCCGGGCCTGGGAGAAGTCGTGCTCGATCACGCCGCAATCGGGCAGGGCGGCGAGGTCCTCCATCCGGATCGCCCAGTCATCGACCGTGTAGCCGCGCTCGCGCAGCAGGTCGGCCATCATGTCCTGGGCCGGCCCCTCGGCGCCACGCGTGCTGGGGATGGCGGAGAAGCGCTTCGTCGTCTCGATCTGCGCGTCGAAGTTCCGGTCCACCACCTCGGCGATCCGGGCGGCGATCTGGGGATCGATCATGCGAAGCAGGCTCCTCTGCGTGGAGCGGCGATGATCCCGCAGGCCCTGGCGGGGACAATCAGCTATTTGGCGAGGACCGGTGCCTTTTCCGCACCACTCGCGCCGCCCGCCCCCGTCCGGTCTCCCATCTGGCACATCTCATGGAACCAGGCGCGCAGGGTCGCGATCTCCTCTTCCTCCCAACGCGCCGCATCGGCCAGGAAGTGATAGGATTTGGGCCGCACCTCGGAGGGGAAGGGCTCCACCAGCCGGCCGTCGCGGAGGTCCTCCTCCACCAGCAGCTCGTTCGCCAGCGCCACGCCCTGGCCCAGCCGCGCGGCATCCAGCGCCAGTTGCGCCGTGCCCAGGCAGGCCCCGAAAGGCTGCCGGCGCGACCGCATGGCGCGCAGCCAGTGCCGCCACAGGTCCATGGATTCGTCATGCAGCATCGGCAGGCGCAGCAGGTCGTCGATGTCGCGGATGCTCTGCCGCCGGTGCAGGTCCCGGCTCATCACCGGAAAGACGCGTGGCCGTGCGAGCGCCTCGCTGCGCAGCGGCGGCAGCACCGCGAGGTGTTCCAGATAGACCACCTCGACATCCACCTCGACGCCCTCCGGGCGGCCGCGGGACAGGCGCGGCTCCAGCACCACCTCCCGGCCCGGCAGCAGCCGCTGCAACCCCGGCAGGCGCGGCAGCACCCGCACATTGGAGAAGCCCGGCACGCAGCGGATGGTCAGCGGCCGCCGGCGGTGCCCCAGATCCGCGGCGGCCTCCGCCAGCCCCGCAAGATGTGGCGCCACCCGCGCGGCGAAGCGCGCACCCTCCGCCGTCAGCGCCAGACCGCGCCCGGAAGGGCGGGTGAGCGGCACGCCGAGCGCCAGTTCCAGATTGTGGACATGCCGGGACACCACCGTGTGGCTGACCCCCAGCGCCTCGCCCGCCGCCCGTACGCTGCCGGTGCGGGCCAGGGCGTGGAAGGCACGCAGCGCCACCAGGGGAGGGAGCTTCGGCAGCAGGGGTGGCACCTCCGGAAAGAACGGGGCGGGATCATACCGCGCCCCATCTGCCTGCGAAGGGCCGCCCGCCATCCGGGGCCATGCCGATGAGGGGCGGGGAAGGCCGTGCCTCCCCCAACCCAGGCGTGGTTCCTATTCCGCCGGCTGCGCCGCCGGCCCGATGCGCGGCCCCGCGCTGCGCCCGCCACGCAGGCGCTTCACCCGCTGGCCCAGCGCCTCGAAGCCCAGATAGAGCACCGGCGTCACGAAAAGCGTCAGCGCCTGGCTCACCGCGAGGCCGCCGACGATGGCCAGGCCCAGCGGCTGCCGCAGCTCCGCCGCGGCACCCCAGCCCGCCGCGATCGGCACCGCGCCGGCGGCGGCGGCCAGCGTCGTCATCAGGATCGGCCGGAAGCGCAACAGGCAGGCCGCGCGCACGGCGGAAAGCGGGTCCTCGCCCTCCCGCTGCCGGACCAGGGCGACATCCACCACCATGATGGCGTTCTTCTTCACCAGCCCGACCAGCAGCAGCACGCCGATCACCGCGATCACCGACAGGTCCAGGTTGAACCACCACAGCGTCGCCAGCGCGCCGAGCGCCGCCGCCGGCAGGCCGCTCAGGATGGTCAGCGGATGTACCAGGCTCTCGTAAAGCACGCCGAGGACCACATACATCACCAGCACGGCGGCCAGGATCAGCATGCCCTGGCCCGCCAGTGCCTGCTGGAAGACCTGCGCCGTGCCGGAGAAGCTGCCGATCACTCCGGCGGGCAGGCCCAGCTCCTCCTCCGTCTGCTGGATCGCCGCCGTGGCATCGCCCAGCGCCACGCCGGGCGCCACGTTGAAGCCGATCGTCACCGCCGGAAGCTGCCCCTGGTGCCCCACGGTCAGCGGCCCGGTGGAACGCGTCACCTTCGCCAGGGTGGACAGCGGCACCAGCTTCCCGCCGCTGGCGCGGAGGTAGATCTTGTCCAGCCCGTTCTCGTTGCGCTGGTCCTCCGGCAGGGCCTCGACGATCACCGGATAGGCATTGGCCTGGGCATAGATGGTCGAGATCTGCCGCGCGCCGAAGGCGGAATAGAGCGCCTGCCGCACCTGGTCGATGTTCACGCCCAGCGAGGCCGCGCGCTCCCGGTCCACCTGCACCGAGACCACCGGCGCATCCAGCGTCAGGTCGGTGTTCACGTCCTGGAGCTGCGGCAGCCGCCGCAGCCGCGCCGCCAGATTCTCCGAGAAATCATAGAGCGTGCCGGGATCCAGGCCCTGCAGGGTGTAGATATAGAGCGTGCGGGCCTGCCGCGCCCCGAAGGACAGGTTCTGGATCGGCTGCAGATAGACCGCCAGGCCCGGCACCCGCGCGGTCGCGCGGCGGAGCTGCTGCACCACCTCGCCGATCGGCGGCCGCTGGTCGCGCGGCTTCAACTCCACGAACATGCGGCCCTGGTTGATCGACAGGCTGGTCCCCACCGCGCCGACGGAGGAGTTCACCATCTGCACCGCGGGGTTGGCCTGGATGATCTTCGCCGCCTGGCCCTGAAGGTCCAGCATGGCGTCGAAGGAAGCGTCGCGCGGCCCCTCGGTGGAGACGGAGAGCAGCCCCGTATCCTCGATCGGGAAGAAGCCCTTGGGCATCGCCACGGCCATCCAGCCCGCCGCCGCCAGGGAGGCGATGAAACAGAGCCAGACCACGGCCCGCCAGCGCAGGGCGATGTCCAGCGCCCAGGCATAGGCCCGCTCCACCGCGCGGAAGCAACCCTCCAGCGCCGCATCGACCCGCGACGGCTTGCTGTGCGCCGGCAGCCAGGAGGACATCATGGCGGTCAGCGTCAGCGAGACGAGGCACGACACCGCCACGGACAGCGACACGGTGGCGGCGAAGGCATTGAACACCCGCCCCACCACGCCGCCCATCAGCAGGATCGGCAGGAAGACCGCGATCAGCGAGCAGGTGATCGAGATGATGGTGAAGCCCACCTCGCGCGAGCCGCGCAGCGCCGCCTCCAGGGGAGGCATCCCCTCCTCGACATGGCGCACGATGGCCTCCAGCATCACGATGGCGTCGTCCACCACGAGGCCGACGGCCAGCGTCAGCCCCAGCAGCGTCACGTTGTCGATGCCGTAGCCCAGCAGGTACATCAGCCCCAGCGTGCCGGCGAGCGAGACAGGCACCGCGATCACCGGGATCAGCGTCGCCATCGCCCGCCGCAGGAAGAGCCACACCACCAGCACCACCAGGGCGACGGCGATCAGCAGGCTTTCCTGCACGTCATGCACCGCCGCGCGGATCGACACGGACCGGTCCAGGTTCACGTCCAGCCGCGCGCCCGGCGGCAGCGCCGCCTGCAAGGCCGGCAGCGCCGCCCGCACCCCGTCCACCACATCCACCGTATTGGCGTCCGGCTGCCGCTGCACCGCCAGGGTCAGGCCGCGCGTGCCGTTGCGGAAGGAGGCGATGCGGTCGTTCTGCACCCCGTCCACCGTGTCGGCGATGTCGGACAGCCGCACCGGCGCCCCGGCCCGGCCCGCCACGATCAGGTGCCCGAAGGCCTCGGCATCGGGCGGCTGGTCATTGGCCCGCAGCACGAGCTGCTGCCGCGGCCCGCTCAGCGTGCCGACCGGCGTGTTGGAATTCGCCGTGGCGATGGCGTTGCTCACCTGGTCGAGCGTGAGGCCCATCGCGGCCAGCCGCTCCGGCCGCATCCGCACCCGCACGGAATAAAGCTGCTCGCCGAAGGTCACCACCTGCGCCACCCCCGGCACGCGCGAGAGGGCGGGCGAGATCAGCGTCGAGGCGATGTCGTTCAGCTTGTAGAGCGGCACGTCGCCGCCCGAGAGCGTCAGCAGCAGCACCGGCGCATCCGCCGGGTTCGACTTGCGATAGGAGGGCGGCGTCGTCATCTCCGTCGGCAGCCGCCGCTGCGCCCGGGTCAGCGCCGCCTGCACATCCTGCGCCGCCGCGTCGATGTTGCGGCTCAGCACGAATTGCAGCGTGATCTGCGTCGTGCCCTGGCCGGAGGTCGAGGAGATGCTGTCGATCCCCGCGATGGTCGAGAATTCCCGCTCCATCGGCAGGGCCACCGAGGTCGCCATCGTTTCCGGGCTCGCCCCCGGCAACTGGGCGGAGACGGTGATCACCGGGAAGTCCACCCGCGGCACCGCGGCCACCGGCATCGAGAAATAGCCGAGGATGCCCGCCAGCACCGCGGCCACGGCGAGCAGCCCGGTCATCACCGGGCGGCGGATGAAGGGTTCGGAAAGGTTCATCGCGCCGCCGCCTCGCGCAGCGCGCGGCCCGGCTCCGCGCTGCCGACCCTGGGGGCGCCTCCGGCACCGTGCACCGTCACATGCGCGCCGTCCTGCAGCCGCTGCGCGCCCTCCGTCACCACCGGCTCGCCATCCGCGAGCGCGGCATCGGCCAGCACGGCCCGGCCCGAGGCATAGCGCACCACGTTCACCGCGACCCGCCGGGCGGCGGCATTCTCGCCCTCGCCCTTCACCGCGTAGAGGAAGCTGCCCTGCTGCCCGCGCTGCACCGCCGCCGCCGGCACCGACAGGGCCTTCGGATCGGTGCGCGGCACCAGCACCACTTCCAGATACTGCCCCGGCCAGAAGCGCGCCGGGGCATTGGCGAAGCGCCCCTTCATGCGGATCGTGCCCGTCGTGCTGTCCACCGCGCTGTCCACGAAGACCAGCTCGCCCTCGGCGCGCGGCCCCTGGTCATCCGGCGCCCGCGCCAGCACCTTGGGCGGCGCGGCCTGCCCGGCGGCGGCGCCCTGCTGCGCCGCATGCACCTCCGACAGCCAGCGCTCCGGCACGGCGAAGGTGACCAGGATCGGGTCCGTCTGGGTGATGGTGGCCAGCACCACCCCCTCCGAGGCGCGCACGAAATTCCCCGCCTTCACCGGCAGCGCGCCCAGCCGCCCCGGCGCCTCGGCGCGGATCGTGGCGAAGTCCAGGTTCAGCCGCGTCTGCGCCAGCAGCGCCTCGTCCGCCCGCACCACCGCCGCCGCCGAGGCCGCATCCGCCTGCGCCTGTTCCAGCCGCTGCTGCGAGGCATAGGCCCCCGACTGCAGCGAGGCATAGCGCCGCGCATCCTCCTGCGCCCGCGTGAGCGTCGAGCGGTCCCGGTCCAGGTTCGCCTGCTGCTGCGCGAGCTGGGCCTGGATGAGGCGGCTGTCCAGCGTGAACAGCACCTGCCCCGCCTGCACCCGGTCGCCCTCGTTGACCCAGACCTTCTCCACCTGTCCATCGACGCGGGAGCGGACCGAGATGACCGAGGGCGCCTCGGCATTGCCATTGGTCAGCACCTCCACCGGCACCGGCCCCACCGTGGCCGGCGCCACCGCGACCGAGACGGCTGGCGCCCCGCCGCCGCGTTCCTGCGCCCGTGCGCCCGCCGGCAGCAGGCCAGGCACCGCGCCGAGAAGCGCCGAGCCAAGAAGGATCACGGGCATTGTTCCGGCCAGAGGGCTGGCTGGTTTCCGGGACGGAGCCCGGACGGACGCCCCGGGAAGGGATGGGGCGCGGAGCGCGAAGGGCATGGGCGACACCCGCGTGAGAGGGAATGGCGAGCTTTGGTGCTGCCTGTTCTGCAACGATCATACCGGAAACATCCCGCTCACGGAGCCGCGAACTTCGCCCTGTGATGCTTTGTCACCGGGAAAAGATGGTTTCGCCGTGCCGGATGAACGGCCTGCAAGCTGGCACGGTGGCGGTTCTTCCTGCGGTGGCGTCCTCATCCCCCTTCCGCCCCTCTGGCGCCGCCGCCCGGCCGCTCCCCCGTGATCCGCCGGGATGGCTTTCCCGCCATTCCCGGCACCGCCGGAGGAATGACAAGGACTTCATCTTTCGCGCCCCCGCCGCCGCTCTCCGGCAGGGAATCGCGGCCTGCGCGTCCGTCTCACCCTGGCTACCCGCGGGGCATCTGCCCCGCTGGTGGGCCGGACCTGGCCATGGCATGGCGGCGGGGCCCATGACGCCGCCCGCTTCCTCCTGTCCCCGCTGGATGTCCGGGCCGGATGCCCGGCGCTCCCCTCCAGGCCGCCGCCATCCCCGCCTGCCGCGGCTGTGGATGGCGTGGGGGCCTCCGCCCAACCCAATCCACCGGCCTTGTGCCCGGGCACACAGCCACCCGGCCGGCGAGCCGCCAGGATGCCGTCATGGCATCAGGGACGAGGAGGGGCCCGCAATGACGACGCATCCGGCGCAGCGCCTTGTCGCGCAGGTCTGGCAGGGGCTGGAACGGCTGGACAGGCGCAAGGCCCAGGCGGCCTCGTCTCTCGGCCCTGGCGAGCGTCTCGTCTGGCACACCTGGCGCTGGCTGCGCGGCCTGCGCTACGGCAGGCCCAGCCGCGCCTGACGCCGCCGCGTCAGGACAGGTTCAGCGCATGCACCGCCCGCTCGGCGCCGCGCAGCGCCGCGTCGAGCTCGGCGCGCATCGCCTCGGGCCGGCGCAGCACGATGCCGCTCCGGCTCGCATCGATCAGCCCGGCCTTCTCCATGTCCGACAACTGCCGCGACACGGCCTCGCGCCGCGCGCCGATGCGGGCGGCCAGCACATGGTGCGGCGGCGGCGGGCTGACCACACGCTCGGCCGTCTGGCCCGGCGCGGCGCGCCCGCGCGACAGGCGCAGGAGCTCGGCATAGAGCCGCTGCCGCACCGGCAGGGCCGCCAGCTCGAACAGCCGCTCGCTGCGCGAGCGCACGAGCTCCGCGAGATAGCGCATCAGCCGCAGCGACACGGCAGGAGAGGCCAGCACCAGTTCCATGAAGGCCGCCCCCGGCAGCACGCAGAAGCGCGAGCGGTGCAGGGCGGTGACATTGGCGGAACGCGGCTGTCCGGTGATGGCCGCCAGCTCGCCGAAGGCTTCGCCGGGCGACAGGTCGCCCAGGATCATCTCGTAACCCTCCCCGGTGCGCGCCACGACCCGCGCGGCCCCCTCGAGGAGGAAGTAGACATCGTCCGACAGCTCGCCGAAATCGATCAGGACCGTGCCGGGCTCGCAGGAACGGCAGCGCGCATGGCGGGCCGCCTTTTCCAGCGCACCCGGATCGGCGCCCTGCAAGAGGGCCAGGCGCCCCAGACTCTCGGTATCCACTCCATGGCTCCACATGCCCGGGGCCTCCTTTTCCCGAATATCGGAACGGTGCCGGGGAACGGTGCAGCGGTTATCCGGAGCCGCGGCATTCCGCCAGGGGGCAATCGCCCCCGGGGGGTGCTGCGCGGCCGGACCCGTGGCGGGTTCCGCGGCGGCTTCCTCGCATCTGTTCCGGGGTGATGCCGTGGCCCGGCCCCGCCTGCTTTCCTGTCCTCCCTCAGCCCGCTTTCCGCGCCATGCTCACCGCCCGCTCAGATTGGCGCGGCCGAAGACCTCGGCCCGCCCCGTCACCTCCGCCCGGCCGGTGACCTCGGCCCGTCCCGCCAGGGCATCGGCGCGGCCGCCATGCAACAGCGCCTCGATCATCCCGGTGCTGATGTCGATGCGCAGCCCCATGTCGCCACGGTCGAAGAGCCAGACCCGCAGCCCGTCCATGAAGTGCCCCGCATCCCGGATGAAGCCGGTCGTCGCGACGGAGCCGTGTTCCGGCACGGGAATGCCCTCACCCTCCACCAGGAAGACGGCGGGCGCGGGCAGCGGCACATACTGCCCGTCATAGCTGTAGCCGAAGATCCGGGCCAAGGCGGGCGGCGGCTTGGCATCCGGGGCCAGCCGCGCCATCAGCGGGTCCTGGAACCCTCCGCTCCGGGCATAGGGCGCGCGGGATGCCTCGCTGATGGTGAAGCCCAGGAAGGGCACGCCGAAGAGCCGGATCGCGGCCGGGGCGAGCAGGGTTTCCCCGAGCCGCGCCGCGGGGCTGATCTGTGCCCCGGCGCTGCCTGCTCCCACCTCGGCCTGTTCCGCTTCAGGGCTGTCCGACATGCTCCATCTCCATCCGCGAGACGCTTCGCGGCATTATATCCATTCAGGAATGATACGGCAGTGTTTTCAACCGGGCGATGCGCGCGACCCGTGCGGCATCATCCGGCGTGTGGCGATGATGTCGCCGTGGCAGGCGCAATGCCTCGGCCGGCCCAGCTCCGGCCCATGAGGGGGCCGTAGCGCTTCCGGCGCGGTCCGGGAGGCGGACGAAGGGGGTCCGGCCGGAGCCCCCGGCAGGAAGGGGCGCGGGTCGATATCCCTTTCGTCGAAGATGTCGAGCAGGGCGTCCACCGTGATGCGCGGGGCGGCGCCCGGTTCCGTCAGAGCCTCGATCAGCAATGCCGCCACGCGGTCGAAGCTGACCTCCTCCGGGTCCAGCCGCAGGATGGTGCGCGCCATGGCCAGCCCGGCCCGGTCGCGCGCCCGGTGCAGGCACAGGCGGAAGACGCTCTCGAAACGCGCCAGCGCCTCGGCCGAGGCATGCCGCAGCGGCGCCAGCGCGGCCGCGACCGCCGCCGGCGTCCAGCTCCGCGTGTCGCGGTCCGGCGGGATGACGCCTTCCGCCACCAGCCCTTCCTGGAACAGCTCCACCAGGATGTCCCAGACCGCGCCGGTCAGCGGCGCCGCCAGCATATGCGCGTTGCGGCCGAGGTTCAGCGGGTCGCGCCAGGTGCCGTCCTCCATCAGGCGCAGCCCGCGCAGGTCGCGGAGGCGGACCGTGTTGTCCACCACCCGTACCTGCTCGACATCCGAAATCTCGCCGAGCCGGCTGACCAGGTTCAGCTCGTAGAGATTGCCCGAGGTCTGGGCGAGCAGCCGCGTCACCACCGAGGGGAAGTGCAGCACCGCGACGGTCGAGATCAGGTCGGCGAAAGCTTCGTGGAAGGCCAGGAAGGCGCCGCTCACCGCGCCGGAAGCCGGCACGCCCATGGTGGAGAAAAGGATGGCGTGGCCGACCTCATGCGCCACGACATCGAAGCTGAGGCAGAGCGGCAGCGCCTGCCCGAAGCGGGTCCAGCGCAGCCCCGTTTCCAGGAAGCCGAAGCCGGACTGCGCATTGGCCCAGTACACGACCGGCTGCAGCTCCAGCCGCGGCAGCACGTCCGCATGCCACCACCGGACGGGCCGCCCCAGATAATCCTCCCAGATCTCCAGCACGAGCCGGGTCGTGCCGTAGAGATGCGCCGACAGGAATTCCGGCGCGCCGGAGGGGATGCGGTCGAAATTCCCGGCCGCATCCGGCAGGGCGGGCGGCAGCAGCGCGCCCTGGTAGGGCGGCAGCCAGGCCGGCGGGTCATAGGGCTCCCGCTTGTCCACCGCATGCGCGACATACATCCGGTCGTCCGACGGCCCCGGGCCGATGCTGCCGGGGGCAGCCGCCAGTTCCACCAGCTCGGGCTCGTCATAGCCCTGCGCCCATTGCGGGAAGAGCCGGAACAGCGTGCCCCCGGCCATGCCTCAGCCCCCGCCCTGGGGTGGGGAGGCCTCCACCCCGTCGCGCCGCATGGTCAGGGCCATGCGGTATTCCCGCCAGATGGCGGCCCGGAAGCGGTCCGCATCGGGGAAGCCATGGGCCCGCGCCTCGGCCTCCTCCCCGCCGGGCGGCGGGGGCGGCCGCTCCGCCCGTGTCTCGAACCACCAGCGCAGCGCCGCGTCGAGCACCGCCTCGCCGGCCATGTCCCGGTCTTCCTCCTCCCGCCCCGCCAGCCTGGCCCGCAACGCGGCGTAGCGGCCGGACAGGCGCAGCGCATCCAGCATCGCGCCCAGGGTGGCCGGGGCCGGCGGGCGCCGCAGCCCCTCCCGGATCGCGGCCTCCCGGGCGAGGAGCCGGTGCAGCCCGGCCTCGTCGAGGTCATGGGCCGCCAGCCAGGCTTCCAGCGCCGAGCGCCGCCACAGGCCATGGCGCCGGCGGAAATCCTCCAGCAGCGCGGCATCGGGCACCCCATGGCCAGGCGGGCCCGGATGACCCTCCGCCATCAGGCGCAACTCCCGCCATGCGGCCGGATCGGACACCGCGAGTTCCTGCAACACGCCTTCCCTCTGCTCCTCCCCCTCCGGCTGCGCGGCAAGGAAGTTCTCCCAGGCAAGGCTACGGATGAAGCGGAACCCCGGCGCCCTCCGATCGGGGGAGATCAGGCCGATTCGGGCCAACAATTCCTCGGCATCGCGCCGTTTCTGCGCGACCCGGTGGTGCCGCAGCCACTCCACGGCCTCACGCCCGAGCCCCGGCATGGCCGCGGCCTCCCGGACGAGGCGCGCATGGCTCCGCTCCGGGAAGGGCAGGCGCTTGAGTGCCCGGGCCAGGGCCTCGCACCCCTCCAGCCCGATCGCGCCGGCGCTCCAGGCGGCGGCCAGCGTGGCGCGCAGGTCCACCATGGCGTCGGAGGCGGCGACCCAGCCGGCCTCGGCGGGTGCGTGCAGGATGGCGACCTCGTCGTCATCCTCGAAGGCTTCGCCGAAAGGGGGAAGCGCCCGGCGCGATAGGCGCGGTAGACGGCGCCGACCCCCTCCATCCCGAAGGCGTCGCATTCGGCGGCGCGCAGGGCCCCCATGCTGGCGGCACCCAGCACCGGGATGCCTTCGGACAGAGCCCAGAGGATCTCCCGGTGCCAGACCGCCGGCGCCTCCCGGAACAGCCCGTCCACCAGCCCGATCGCGCGGGGGCGCAGGGAGCGTGCCGCGCGGTAGAGATCGCCCTGCCGCGCCGGGGGCAGGAGGATGGCCTCCGGCGCGATCGCCCGCGCATCCTCCCGCGGCAGGCTGGGGCCGAGAAAGACGACCGGCGCCCTCATGTCCGGCCCACCGCCCTGGCCCGGGCGCCGGGGGCATAGCCGCCGCCGGCCGGGCCCGGCGTGCCCTCCAGCCCCGCCACCACGGCCCGCACCACCGGGATGCCGATCTCCTCCCGCGTCAGGTCCACCCAGGCCACGGGCCCGAGCCCGGCCGCCCCGATCCGGGACAGCAGCAGGGCGAGGTCGGCACCGATCCCGGGAGCCGCGCAGCCCTGGACCTCCCCGAAGCGCCGCCGGGGCATCGCCGCCTCGGCCATGGCGCGCCGCGCGGCGGCGCGGCGGGCGGCCCGGGCGGGGGCGGCATAGGATTCCGGCGCGAAATCGTCCCGCGCGCCGGAGATGCGGGTGACGCGCGCCTGCGCCGCCTCGGCCAGGGCACGGGACAGGGCCACGCCCGGGTCGGGATGGCATCCCAGGCCAAGCTCCGCCTCCACCCCCGGCTCCTCCCGCCCCGGCAGGGCCAGGACGCGGAAGGCGGGGATGCCGAGGCCGGAGGTGATGTCCCAGATCGCCAGGGCGATGCCGGCGGCGGCGAAGCGGGCCAGGAAATCGGCGCAGAGCGGATCGGCGATGCTGGCGGGGTCGATCGCCGTCTCCGCCCGGGCCTCCGGCGGCCGGGCCAGCCAGAGGGCATGCGCGTCGCGCTCCACCAGCTCGGCCAGGGCATGCACCAGCGCCTCGGCGCGCGTGTTGCCGGAGGCAAGGCCGTTCGTGGTCGCCTGGAGGAAGCCGCCGGAGGGCGGCCCGTCCAGCGCATAGTCGGCGGTCACCAGATCCAGCGGCACCCAGAGCGGCATGCCATCGGCGAGGTCGCGCCCCTCCACCCAGAGCATCGGCACCGCGCACGGCAGCAGGTCCGGCGCCGCGCCGGCGCTGCGCGGCAGCCGGGCCGGGTCCAGCAGCCTCAGCCCGCCCTCCCGCAGCCCGTCATGGCTGCCCCAGCGCAGCGGCGCCGCATGGGTCTCGGCATGCCAGGCCTCCGCCGCCTCCATCACCGCCGAGGCCTTGGCCGCCGCCAGGGTCGCGCCCTTGCCCTGGAAGACGGAGAGGGAGCGCGCATTGGGGCGGACCGCCGCCGCGACGGGAATGCCCGTCACGTCCAGCCCGGTCAGCACCGCCACCCGCGTCAGGCCGAAGCGCTCCGCATGGCGCAGCGCCCGCTCCAGGGTGTCCCCGGGATCGCAGACCCGGTGCGCGCCGAGGCGGAAGCGCTTGGCCCCGTCCTCGGGCGGCAGACCGGGAGGAAGACCGGTCACGGCGCCAGGGAGACGGCGATCCGCCGGAGCCTCGCCAGCAGGCGCTCGACCTCGCCATCGCCGTCCCGTTCCGCGCGCTCCGCCGCCGCCGCGATCCGCCGCAGCATCTCCGCATCGCCGCGGCGGCCGAGCCGCAGGTCGAGATGCGCGAGGCTCAGCCGCGCCCGCAGCGCCAGCATCGACGCGCCCTGCGCCTCGGCCAGCCGCAGCGCCTCGCGCAGCGAGGCCTCGGCGGCGGCCTCCGAGCCGGGGCCGCCGGCCTGCAGGCGCAACTGGCCCAGCACGCGCCACACCTCCGGCATCCAGATCTGCAGCCCGACGCGCTCGAACAGCTCGCGCGCCTCGTCGAGTTCCGCCACCGCGCGCCGCACCTGTCCCGCCGTGGTCTGCGCCTCGGCCAGCAGCGTGTGGAAGATGGGGAAGTCCTCGATGGTGCCGACCTCGCGCTGCACGGCCAGCCCCGCCTCGATCGAGCGCAGCCCCTCCGCCGCCTCCCCGCGCGCCGAGGCCGCCCAGCCGCCGAAGATCATCCCCTTGGCCCGGTAGTCGGGCAGGTCATGCGTCTCGGCGGCTTCCATCATGCGCCGCGCCGCCTCCGCCATCTCCGCCGGGTCGCGGCGGTAGGCCCGGTGCATGGCGTGGATGTCCAGCGCGTGCAGGATGCTGCCCAGATGGTTGATCTCCAGCGCCCAGGCCCGGGCCTGGGCCTCGGCGCGCAGCGCCGCGCCGGGGCGGCCTTCCAGCCATTCCAGCAGCGCCGTCTCGCCCAGGGCGCAGACCTTGGCATCGTGGTTGCCGTAGAGCGTGGCGTGGTGGCGATAATCACCCGCCTCGTAGATGGCGAGCCCGGACTCGATGTCCTCCCGGCAGCCGCAGAGATCGCCCAGGCCGAAGCGCGTGCCCCAGCCGCAGTGATGCGCCTGCAGCAGGCTGCCCGGCTCGCCGCGCCGGCGGGCCCGTTCGGACAGGGCGCCGGAGCGCAGCCGCTTGATGTTGTAGTCCCGCGACACGCGCCACCAGCCCCAGGCGATGGGGAAATGCGCGCTCTCGTCGGCGGCCGTGTCGTTCAGCGCGGCATAGCTCTCGGCATAATGGTCCTGCGTCTCGGCGGCGCCCGGCCCGTGCAGGGCGATCAGCGCCGGGCCGAGCAGCGCCAGGAGTTCCAGCCGCTGCGCGCGCAGCGCCGGGGTGGGCGGCACCGTGTCGATCGCCCGCAGCGCCCGGCGCAGCAGGCGCGTCGCCTCGGCATAGGCGGAGCGCCCCAGGCTGCGCCGCGTCGCGGCGAGCCAGAGCGGCACGCTGTCCGCCACCCGCCCGGCTTCGGCGAGGTGATGCGCCAGGACCTCCGGCTCCGCGGCGACCCGGTCGGGGTCGAACTCCGGCAGCGCCTGGGCAAGCCGCGCATGCAGCAGGCGGCGCCGGTCGCGCACCAGGCTCTCATAGGCGGCGTCGCGCAGCAGCGCGTGGTGGAAGGTCCAGCCCTCGCGCCCGGACAGGCTGCGCCGCTGGAGCACCCCGGCCATTTCCAGATGCGCCAGGGCGGCGTCCAGCTCCTCGCCCGGCAGTTCCGTGGCCGCCTGGAGCAGGTCGCGCGGCACGGAGCGCCCGGCCGCCGCCGCCGCCTGGGCCACCGCCTTGGCGGATTGCGCCCGGTCGAGCCGCGCCACGAGGCATTCCCGCAGGCTGGGCGGCACCTCCGCCTCGGCCTCCACCGTGCCGTCCAGGATGGCGCGCGCCAGCTCCTGCGCATAGAGCGGCACGCCCTCCGTGCGCGACGCGACCAGCCGGCTGATCCGCCGCGTCAGATGCGGGGCATCCGGGGAGGAGCCGGCCACGGCCTCCACCAGTTGCACCATGTCGGGCTCGCTCAGCGGCCGCAGCTCCAGGAGCTCGACATCGCTCCAGGCCGGGGTGGCGGGAGGGGCGAAGGCCTCGCGCGAGGTGAGGAGGAGCAGGCAGCGGCCCGGCAGGCGCGACAGGGCGCGCTCCAGCAGCTCCATCGAGCTGGGATCGAGCCAGTGCAGGTCCTCCACCATCAGGCAGAGCGGCTGCCGCGCCGAGAGCCGGGTGAGCTGGTCGAGCAGCGCCGTGAGGGTCAGGCTGCGGAGCCGGCGCGGCGCCAGGGCGGCCAGGGCCGCCGGCCGCGCCCCCGCCCCGTCGCCGCCGACAAGCAGCAGCTCCGCCAGGGCGGCCGCGCGCTCGCCGGTCTCCGGCGCCTCCTCGCCCAGCCAGTGCCGCAGCTTGACCAGGGCATCCGGCCATTCCTCGTCCGGAGCCAGGCGGGCCAGGGCGCGCAGCGGCGTCACCAGGGGATGGAACGGCGTGTCGGTGTGGAAGGGCGAGGCCATGAAGGTCAGCGCGGCCGAGCCGATCCGGTCCCGCCGCGTCGCCAGGAAGCGGCGCAGCAGGCTCGACTTGCCGATCCCGGCCTCACCCCGCAGCAGCACGGTCCGGCTGGCGCCGGCCAGCACGCTGTCCCAGGCCTGTTGCAGCCGGGCGAGATCGGCCAGCCGGTTGACGAAGGCGTCGGGGCGGGCGAGGCGCCGGCGCTGGCCGCTGCGCTGGGCCTCCCGGCGCACCAGGAAGGCGGGGCAGGGCTCGCTGAAGCCCTTCAGCACCTGCGGGCCGAGATCGCGCATCTCGAAGATCGGCGTCAGCCGCGCCCGCGTCTCGCCGGACACGATGACCCCGCCGGGCGGTGCCAGGGCCTGGAGCCGCGCCGCGAGATTGGGCGTGGAGCCGATGGCCATGCTGTCGCCCGGCGCGTCGCCATGGCCCAGCAGGTCGCCGATCAACACCTGCCCCGTGGCGATCCCGGCCCGGGCGCGCAGCGGCTCCTGCCCCGGCGGCAGGTTCGGCAGCGGCACGCGCAGCCGCCGCACCGCCTCCACGGCCTCCAGCGCGGCGCGCACGGCGCGTTCCGGATCGTCCTCATGCGCGGCGGGGAAGCCGAAATAGGCGAGCACGCCATCGCCCAGGAACTGCGCGATGCGCCCGTCATAGCGCGCGACCGGGCCGGCACAGGCCTCGCGGTAGCGCTGCATGACCCGCATCAGGTCCTCAGGCTCCAGCAGCTCCGCGAGGCGGGAGGAACCGACCAGGTCGAGGAACAGCACCGACAGCGGGCGGCGCTCGGCGCCCTGCGGGCGCCCCGGGTCCGCAGCGCCCGGCGGATCTGCTTGCGCGCGCCGATCGGCAAGCCGAGCTCGCGCAGGTCCGCCTCGCTGAGCTCCGGCAGATCGGAAAGGCTGATCCCGTGCGCCGCGAAATCCGGCGCGTACTGGGCGAGGCCGACCGACTGCAGCCACCGGAGCACGTCATCCATACCGCAATCTGTCCATGGTCCTGCGGCAGCGTAAAGGATTCAGCGGCTTGGTGAAGGCGTGTTCGGCGGCACGCAGGGCCGGGCGGGTTGCCCAGGTGGTTGCCCAGCCGGGCGCAAGGCCGATTACCCGGGAAAAAGCGGCGGTCGACGGAGCGGTGTGACCTGCCGCACAGCCCGCCGGAACGCCGTCCGGCAGGATGTCCCCAACGAATCATCCATATGCCGGGCCGACCCAGCCCGGCCGAGAGGATAGACCATGCTGGAAGGCCAAGCGTCATCCATTCGGACGGTCCCGGATCGTACGGCCACGGATGCCCATGCCACCGTCAGCCTGTCCCCCCTGCTGCCGGCATCGCCCCAGGGCGAGGACCCGGTGTCCACCGTCATCGGCCTGATCTACGAGGCCGGCATGGCGCCGGAACGCTGGCCCGAGGCGCTGGGCCGGCTGGCGGACCTGTTCGGCAGCGCCGCCGCGGCGCTGCATGTCGGCGAGGCGGGGGTGCCGGCCCGGATCACCATGGCCTATGGCCTCTCCGAGGAGGCGGTGCGCGGCTATGGCGGCTGCTACAACGCGCTCGATCCGGTGACGCCGGCGCTGCTGGCCGGCGCGGCCTGGAAGGCCCCGGCGACGCTGCGGCAGATCTCGCCGGCGCTGGAGCGCACGCGCTTCTTCACCGACTGGATGCGGCCGCACGGGATGGAGGATGGGCTGTGCCTCGGCCTCTGCCCGCCGGACCGGCCGCAGCAGGCCACGCTGCGCCTGCTGCGGCCACGGCGCGCCACGCGCTTCGGCCCGCCGGAGAGCGCCCTGCTGATGCGGCTGGCCCCCCATCTGCGCCGCGCCGCGGAGATGCACCACCGGCTGGCCTCGCCCCACGCACGCCCGGACGGGCCGCTGGTGGAGATCCTGAACCGGCTCGCCTGCGGGCTGATGCTGGCGGATTCGCGCGGCGCCCTGATCTGGGCGAACCGTGCCGCCAGCCGGATGCTGGAGGAAGCCGACGGCATCGGCACCGAGCGCCAGGGCAACCTGCGCGCGGGGTCGCCGGGCATGACGCGCCTCCTGCGCGACCTGGTGAACCGCGCGGCGCTCGGCCAGCATGCGGCGCTGCCCCTGCCGCGGGCCTCGGGAAAGGTTTCCCTCGCCCTCCAGGCCATGCCGATCACGGTGCGGGAGGTGGAGCGCCACCGCCAGGTCCTGCCGGCCTCGCCACGGGCCAGCGTGCTGCTGCTGCTGACCGATCCGGCGCGCGGCGCCATGCCCACGCCGGAAATCTGCCAGCAGCTCCGCGAGATCTACGGGCTGACCACGGCCGAGGCCGGCGTGGCGGCCTGGGCGGCACAGGGCATCGGCCTGCCGGAGGTGGGGCAGATCCTGGGGATCACCGTCAACACGGTGCGGACCCATGTGCGCCGCGTCTTCCACAAGACCGGGGTGCGCAGCCAGGCGGAGCTGGCGCGGCAGGTGGAACGGCTCGCCCCGCTGCTGGCGGAGGAAGGCCCGGGGCGGGGTGCGGAAAGGCCCGCGGCCGGAAGCGGCCTGCCGCGCGCACGGGCGCCCTGGCCCGCCGTGGGGAGCCTGCGGGACAGCTCCCCGGGGACGTGATGCCGGGGACGTGATGCCGGGGACGTGATGCCGGGGGCATGACGGCTCACCGCCGGCCGAACATCTTCTCCAGCATCGGCTTGTCCATGCGCAGGAAGGTCGGGCGGCCATGGGAGCAGGTGGCGGCGCGGGGCGTCGCCTCCATGGCCCGCAACAGGGCCGACATCTCGGCCGTGTTCAGCCGGCGCCCGGCCCGCACGCTGCCGTGGCAGGCCAGCCGCGCGATGGCGGCGTCGATCCTGGCCTCCAGCGCCTCGGCGCCCTTCCATTCCGCCAACCCGTCGGCCAGGTCCTCCAGCAGCGGGCCGGGTTCCGGCGCCCCCAGCAGGGCCGGCAGGGCGCGCACCATGACCGCGCCGGGGCCGAACCCCTCGATCTCCAGCCCCAGGCGCAGCAGCTCCGGGGCATGGTCCAGCAGCCGGGCGGCGCGGGCGGGCGGCATGTCCACCACGGCGGGCAGGAGCAGCGGCTGCATGCGCACGCCGCCGGCCACGAACTGGGCGTGCAGCCGTTCCTGGGTCAGCCGCTCATGCGCGGCGTGCTGGTCCACCAGCACCAGCGCGCCATCCGGGGCCTCGGCCAGGACATAGGTGTCCAGGAGCTGGGCCAGCGGGCGGCCCAAGGGGCCATCGGCAAGGGGGGCCTCGCCGGCATCTTCTCTCACCGGAGGCAACGCGGCCGGGTCGCCGGATCGGGCGGCGTATTCCGCCATGGCCTGTCCGGGATGGGGCATGGCGGCCCCCTCCGCCTCCGCGCCGGCGGGCCAGGACGTCGCGGGCAGGCGGCGCGGCGCCAGGGGCAGTCCCGGCTGAAGCGGGGGCGGCGCGGGGAAGCTGGCGCGGCTTTCCGAGAAGCCGCTCCAGCCCGGCCCTTCCGCGGCCCGCGGCGAAAGGGGCTCCGGGCGGGGCGGGTTCCAGCCGCGCACCGTTTCCGCGAGCCCGCCGCGCAGCCCGGCCGCCGCGCCCTCCTCTCCACGGGCTCCGCCCCCGGCCCCGATTCCAGTCCCGGTCCCAGCTCCGGTCCCAGCACCGATCCCAAGGGCCCGGCGCAGCGCGACGATCACCGCGCCGCGCACCGCGTTCGGGTCGCGGAAGCGCAGCTCCGCCTTCATCGGGTGCACGTTCACATCCACCGTCGCCGGGTCGATCTCCAGGAACAGCGCGGCCATCGGATGCCGGCCGGACACCATCACGTCGCGATAGGCCGCGCGCAGCGCCGCCTTCAGCACGGGATCGCGCACCGGGCGGCGGTTGACGACCAGGTGCTGCTCCGCCGCCGTGGCGCGGGACAGGCTGGCGGGGCCGGCCAGCCCGTCCACCCGCAGATCGTCCCACAGGCCGCCGACCCGCAGGGCCCCGGCGGCGAATTCCTCGCCCATGATCGCCGCCACGCGGCCCAGCCGGTCGTCCGGCGCCACGTCCAGCACCACCCGGCCCTCGACCTCCACCCGGAAGCCGGTGCCGGGCCAGGCCATGGCGAGGCGCCGCACCGCCTCCGCCGCATGCTCCGCCTCGGTGCGGGGCTGGCGCAGGAACTTGCGGCGGGCGGGGGTGGCGAAGAACAGGTCGCGGACCTCGACCCGCGTGCCGGGGGCGCCGGAGGCCGGCACGACCTCGCCCTTGCGCCCGCCCTCCACCATGACCGCATGGGCCTGCCCATCCCTGGCGCGGGAGGTGATGGACAGCCGCGCCACGGCGCCGATGGAGGGCAGGGCCTCGCCCCGGAAGCCCAGCGTGGCGATGCGGAAAAGCGTGTCCTCCTCGGGCAGCTTGGAGGTGGCGTGGCGCTCGACGCAGAGCCCCAGATCCTCCGGCCCCATGCCGCAACCGTCATCCTCCACCAGCAGCCGGTCGATGCCGCCGCCCTCGATGGTGACGGCCACGCGGGTGGCGCCGGCATCCAGCGCGTTCTCGACCAGCTCCTTCACCGCCGCGGCCGGGCGCTCGACCACCTCGCCGGCGGCGATTCGGTCGGCGGTGACGGCGGGAAGAAGGCGGATGCTCATGCCCGGTAGATGGGGCAGGGAGGGCCGTCCTGGCCAGACCCCCCGCGCCGCATTCCGGCCTTCCGGACCGGCGGCGGATCAGGCTCCTGGGTTCAGGCTTCGGTGTGCTTCCCCTGCTCCGGGCTCCGTTCCAGCCGCTGGAGCTCGGCCCGGCTCAGTTGCAGCACCACGGTCTCGCTCCGGACCTCGGAGACCTCGGACAGCGGGACGGGGCGGGGCTCCCCCTGCCCCTGGCGCAACAGGAGTCGCCCGGCATCCAGGTGATCGACGGTACCGACGGCCTCGCCCCGGCAATCGACCACCCGCATGCCGCCCTCGATCATCGTGGTATCGACCATGGCCGCTCTCCTCCCACCGGGAAGAGACAACGTTCCGCGCCACCACCGGGCTGCATGGCCCGGGGGGGGGGCAGGGACGGGGGGCAGGGGCGGCCGGAACGAAAAAAGGGGGGCCGGAGCCCCCCTTTCCTTCCGTGGCGGCGCGGGGCGTTCAGCCCTCGCGCTCGACCATCATCTTCTTGATCTCGCCGATCGCCTGGGCCGGGTTCAGGCCCTTCGGGCAGGTGCGGGAGCAGTTCATGATGGTGTGGCAGCGATACAGGCGGAACGGGTCCTGCAGCGCGTCCAGGCGGTCGCCGGTGTGCTCGTCGCGGCTGTCCGCGATCCAGCGATAGGCCTGCAGCAGCACCGCCGGGCCGAGATAGCGGTCGCCGTTCCACCAGTAGGACGGGCAGGCGGTGGAGCAGCAGAAGCACAGGATGCACTCCCACAGCCCGTCGAGCTTGGCGCGCTCGTCCTTGGACTGCAGGCGCTCCGCATCGGGCGGCGGCGGGGTATCGGCCTTCAGCCAGGGCTCCACCGAGCGGTACTGCGCGTAGAGCTGGTTCAGGTCGGGCACCAGATCCTTCACCACCGGCATGTGCGGCAGCGGGTTGATCTTCACATCGCCCTTCACGTCCTCGATCGGCTTGAGGCAGGCGAGGGTGTTCAGCCCGTCGATGTTCATCGCGCAGGACCCGCAGATGCCCTCGCGGCAGGAGCGCCGGAAGGTCAGCGTGGTGTCCACCTCGTTCTTGATCTTGATCAGCGCGTCCAGGACCATGGGCCCGCACTGCGCCAGATCGATCTCATAGGTGTCGTAGCGCGGATTCTCGCCCGTGTCCGGGTCCCAGCGATAGATCTTGAAGGAACGGACGTCCTTGGCGCCCGGCTCGGCCTTGTGGGTCTTGCCGGCCTTGACCTGGCTGTTCTTGGGAAGCTGGAAATTGGCCATGATGCTCTGTCCGTCCCTCAGTACACGCGCGGCTTGGGCGGGAAGACCTGGACCTCGTTCGTGAGGGTGCGCATCTTCACGTCACGGTAGTCGAGCTTGACGAGCCCGTTGCTGTCGCAGGTGGCGATGGTGTGCTTCAGCCAGTTCACGTCGTCGCGCTCGGGATAATCCTCGTGGGCATGGGCGCCACGGCTCTCGTGCCGCGCCTCGGCGCTCACCATGGTGCACATGGCGTTGCCCATCAGGTTGTGCAGCTCCAGCGCCTCCATCAGGTCGCTGTTCCAGACCAGGGAGCGGTCATGGATGCGGATGTCGGACAGGCCGTCATAGACCGTCTGCATCTTGTCCACGCCTTCCTTCAGGCTGTCGGAGGTGCGGAACACCGCCGCATGGCTCTGCATGGTGCGCTGCATGCGCTCGCGCAGCGCGGCGACGCTGGTGCCGCCCTTGGCGTTGCGCACGCCGTCGAGGCGGGCCAGCGAGGCCTCGCCCGCATCGGCCGGCAGCGGCGCCTGGGTCGCGCCCGGCTTGACCGTCTCGGCGGCGCGGTGCGCGGCGGCGCGGCCGAAGACCACGAGGTCGAGCAGCGAATTGGTGCCGAGGCGGTTGGCGCCGTGCACGGAAACGCAGGCGGCCTCGCCCACCGCCATCAGGCCAGGGACCACGCGGTCCTGGTCCTCCGCTGTCGGGTTCAGCACCTCGCAATGGATGTTCGTCGGAATGCCGCCCATGTTGTAGTGGACGGTCGGCAGCATCGGGATCGGCTCCTTGGTCACGTCCACGCCGGCGAAGATCTTGGCCGTCTCGGAAATGCCAGGCAGGCGCTCATGCAGCAGCTCGGCGCCCAGATGCTCCAGGTGCAGGTAGATGTGGTCCTTCTTCGGGCCGACGCCGCGGCCCTCGCGGATCTCCATCGACATGGCGCGGGACACGACGTCGCGGGAGGCGAGGTCCTTCGCCGTCGGGGCATAGCGCTCCATGAAGCGCTCGCCCTCCGAATTGGTGAGGTAGCCGCCCTCGCCGCGCGCGCCCTCGGTCACGAGGCAGCCGGAGCCGTAGATGCCGGTCGGGTGGAACTGCACGAATTCCGGGTCCTGCAGCGGCAGGCCGGCACGCAGCACCATGCCGCCGCCATCGCCCGTGCAGGTATGGGCGGAGGTGCAGGAGAACCAGGCGCGGCCATAGCCGCCCGTCGCCAGCACCACGGTCTGGGCGCGGAAGCGGTGGATGGAGCCGTCCTCCAGGCACCAGGCCATCACGCCGCGGCAGGCGCCTTCCTCCATGATGAGGTCGAGGGCGAAGTATTCGACGAAGAACTCGCAGTTGTGCTTCAGCGACTGCTGGTAGAGCGTGTGCAGGATGGCATGGCCGGTGCGGTCGGCCGCGGCGCAGGCGCGCATCGCGGGGGTCTTGCCATAGTTCTGCATGTGGCCGCCGAAGGGCCGCTGGTAGATCTTGCCGTCCTCGGTGCGGGAGAACGGCACGCCGTAATGCTCCAGCTCGATGATCGAGGGCACGGCCTCGCGGCACATGTACTCGATGGCGTCCTGGTCGCCGAGCCAGTCCGACCCCTTCACGGTGTCGTACATGTGCCAGCGCCAGTCGTCCTCGCCCATGTTGCCCAGCGCGGCGCCGATGCCGCCCTGCGCCGCCACGGTGTGGGAGCGGGTGGGGAAGACCTTGGTGATGCAGGCCGTCTTCAGGCCGGAGGCACCCATGCCGAAGGTGGCGCGGAGCCCGGCGCCACCGGCCCCCACCACCACCACGTCATAAGTGTGGTCCACCACCCGGTAGGCCGCGCCGCCGATACCCGGCTTGCTGATCGCGTTCATCTCAACCGCCTCGTCCGAAGCTCGTCCGCGCGGTCATTGGGCAGGGTGGAAGAGGATGTCCGCCCGCCCTGGCGCCGCCCGGCACCAATTCCTGGGAAAGCCGGCCCCCGGGCCGGCACGTGTTCGTGAAATGGCCCCGCCGCCCGGTTCCGCCAGCCCGGAAGGGCCATCGGTGGGACCGGCCGCGGAAGGGCATCGTGGTTCAGACCGCGATCCGCAGCACCGCCAGCGCGGCGAAGAGCGCCAGGATCAGGCAGACCGCCTTCTGCACCAGGTCCACCAGCTTCCGCTTGCTCTCGGGGCGGACATAGTCCTCGATCACCACCTGCAGTCCGGAGGCGGTGTGGTGGAAGCCGATGCCGATGTAGAGCAGCAGCAGCACGGCGTGGAAGGGATGCCCGATCCAGGCCAGCACCCGCTCATAGGGCGCCCCCGCGAGGCCCGCCACGCCGAAGGTGAACCAGATGGTCAGCGGCAGCAGGGCCATGGAGGTGACCCGCTGCATCCACCAGTGATGCGTGCCGCCCTTGGCGGAACCCAGGCCCCGCACCCGGCCGAGCGGGGTCTGGAGGCGCAGTGCTTCGTGATGTTGGCTCATGCTCGTCGCGTCCCTTCGCTCAGCGGATCCAGGCCACCAGGGCGACGATCCAGGTGACCGCCGTCAGCGCCGCGGTGCCGATCAGCACCAGCCGGCCGGTGCGGTAGGTGGTGGGGATGTCGTAGCCATGGCCGGCATCCCAGACGAGGTGCCGGATGCCGTTCAGCGTGTGGTACCAGGCCACGGCGATCAGCCCCATCAGCACGATCACGCCGAGGAAGGAGCCGGCGAACCACTGCACCCAGGCGAAGGCCCGGGGCCCGGACGCCGCCGCCGCCAGCCACCAGACCATGAACAGCAGCCCCACCACCCAGGCGCAGCCGGTGATGCGGTGGCTGATCGACATGGCGCTGGTGATCTGCAGCATGTCGTAGACCTGCAGATGGGGGAAATCGGGCGGCGGACGGGCTTGCCATCGGAACGCCGGCCGTTGAACATCGCCTCGCGTGCGTCTTGTCCGCTCGCCATGCCGCTCCTCGTCCTCATGTCACCGAGTCCGGGCGGCCTGGAAATGCCGGCGCGGCCGGGCCTCGTGTTGCAATAATCCGTGTCCGGGGCCTTTTAGGTTACGGCTTCGCACAACGTCAACGCGGCCCGGAATAACCTTCCTGAAGCGGGACAAAAAAGAAAGGGGAGGCCCGGCCTCCCCGCAAGTAAATTGCGAATGCTTCGCAATACAGGTTACCAGCCGCGATAATAGCCCCGCGAGGGGCCGTAGCCGCCGTAATAGGGCCGCTGCGGCGTGGTGATGGCACCGCCCACGGCGCCGATCGCCCCGCCCAGCAGGGCGCCGGTGGCCGGATCGCCGCCGGTCAGTCCCGCCACGGCCGCGCCGCCGCCGGCGCCGATCAGGCCGCCGCCCAGGGCACGCTGGCCGGGGCTGTAGGGATTGCTGCAGGCCGCGAGCCCCAGCAGCACCGCCACGGCCACGCTGGTTCGCAGAACGCGACGCATCTGGTCTTCCTCCTTCGCAGACTTCCGCATGCCCAGGAGGCTGCGGGCCGGTCCGGGCGCCTTTGCGGCACATGCCGGGCGCCAAAAAGGAGAATTGGGGCGGGCCCGCCGTTTTTTCCGACCCGCTTCCGGTCTGCTTCCGCCTGCTTCCAGTCTGCTTCCCGCTGGGGGCGCATGCCTGGATTGTGCTGCGGTGCGGGATGGGCGGGCACCCATCCCCTCCGACTCGGCCTCTTCAGGCGCCGCCGCGGCCGAGCAGGCCCTGCCGGTGCATCTCCTCGGCGATCTGCACGGCGTTCAGCGCCGCGCCCTTGCGCAGGTTGTCGGAGACGCACCAGAAGGCCAGGCCGTTCTCCACGGTCGGGTCCTGGCGGAGGCGCGAGACATAGACCGCGTCCTCGCCGGCGCATTCGATCTGGGTGACGTAGCCGCCATCCTCGCGCTGGTCATGGACGATCACGCCCGGGGCCTCGCGCAGCGCCTCCCGCGCCTGCTCCACGGTGATCGGGCGCTCGAACTCCACATGCACCGCCTCGCCATGGCCGATGAAGACGGGCACGCGCACGGCGGTGGCGAAGACCTTGATGTCCGGGTCGAGGATCTTGCGGGTCTCGACCGCCATCTTCCACTCCTCCTTGGTGGCGCCGTCCTCCATGAACCGGTCGATATGCGGGATGCAGTTGAAGGCGATCGGCTTGGTGAACTGCTCCGGCGCCGCGGCATCGTTCACGAAGACGCCCCGGGTCTGGGAGAAAAGCTCGTCCATCGCCTCCTTCCCCGCGCCGGAGACGGACTGATAGGTCGAGACCACCACGCGGGTGATCCGCGCCAGGTCGTGCAGCGGCTTCAGCGCCACCACCATCTGGATGGTGGAGCAGTTGGGGTTGGCGATGATGCGGCGCCTGCGGAAGCCCTTCAGCGCCTGCGGGTTCACCTCCGGCACCACCAGCGGCACGTCCGGCTCCATGCGGAACTGGCTGGTGTTGTCGATCACCACGCAGCCCGCCTCGGCCGCGCGCGGGGCATGGACAGCGGAAACGGAGGCGCCCGGGCTGAACAGGCCCAGATCGGTGCCGTGGAAGTCGTACTTGTCCAGGCTCTGGACCTTGAGGACCTTGTCCTCCCCGAAGGAGACCTCGGCCCCGGCCGAGCGGCCGGAGGCGAGCGCCACCACCTCGCCCACCGGGAACTGGCGCTCGGCCAGGGTCTTGAGGATCTCGCGGCCCACCGCCCCGGTGGCGCCGACGACGGCAACCTTGTAGCTCATCTGAACTCCCTGGCCTCTGCTCTGGCTGTCTGGCACGAAGAGGCGGCACTTAGGGCGCCGCTCCCCGCCGCCGCAACCCCGCGCATCGCGCCCCGCCCGTGGCCCGGGGGAAAGGCGCCGCCTTTCCCCCATCCCCCCTATCCGCCAGGGAACTGAGTTCCCTGGACCCTCCGTTCGTGGTATGTTCCATATCGAATCATGCCGGAGAACCCTGTTCTCCCGGCGAACCACGCCCCGGCACGGGACCTGAAGCCCCAAAAGGCTAAAACCCTAAAATCCTAAAGTGCCCACGCTCCACCATCCGGCGCCAGCACAAGGCAGGTCCAGGAGCCACTGGCTCCTGGCGGAGTGGGGGGCCGGGGGCGAGGCAGAGCCTTGCCTCCGGGGGCCGCCGCACACCCCGCGCCGGCAACCTTTCGGCGGATGGTGGAAAAACCGGGAACCTTCCGCCATCTTGGGGCGGACATGTCCCTGACCCGACGTGCCGCGCTCGCCGCGGCGGCCAGCCTGCCCCTCGCCCCGCCCGCCCTGCGGGCCCAGCCCCCGGAAGGCGCCCCCGCCGGGGAGAAGCGCCTGTTCGATGCCGGGCTCTGGCGCCTGCCCAACGGGCTGCGCGTCGCGCATATCGAGAACCGCCGGGCGCCGGTGGTGGCGCACTACCTCTATTACGGCGTCGGCGCCGGGGACGACCCGGCCGGCCGTTCCGGCACCGCCCATTTCCTCGAACACATGATGTTCAAGGGCAGCCCCAACGTCGCCTCGGGCGAGTTCAACCAGCGCGTGGCGCGGGAGGGCGGGCAGGACAACGCCTATACCTCCCGCGACGTGACCGCCTATCACCAGACGGTCGAGGCTTCCCGCCTCCAGCTCATGGCGATGATGGAGGCCGACCGGATGCGGGCGGTGACGCTGCCGGAGGCGGAGGTCGAGCCGGAGCGCAACGTGATCCTGGAGGAGCGGCGGCAGCGCACCGACGCCAATCCGCGCGCCCGGTTCCAGGAGGCCTACCACGCCGCCATGTGGGGCCCGCAGCACTGGCACGGCCGCCCGATCATCGGCTGGGAGCAGGACATCCGGGCGATCTCGCGCCAGGACCTGCTGGATTTCCACAGCCACTGGTACGCGCCGGGCAACGGCGTGCTGGTGGTCTGCGGCGCGGTGAGCGAGGAGGAGCTGCGCCGGGTGGTGGAGGCCGAGTATGGCGGCATCCCCGCCCGCGAACTGGCGACCCAGGAGCCCGGACGCGGCCGTGCCGCGCCGCCCGTGGCGCCGCTGGAGGCGCGGCTGGTGCGCAACGACCCCCAGGTGCGGGAGGCGCAGTACCTGCGCTCCTGGATCGCGCCCAGCCTGACCTGGGGCGAGACCGGCCTGGCCGAACCGCTGGAGGTGCTGGCGCACCTCTTCGGCGGCGGCCCCGGCTCGCGCCTGCACCGGGCGCTGGTGGAGACGGGCATCGCCGTCTCGGCCGGCTGCTACTACGATTCCGACGATCTCGGGGCCGGCTCGCTGATGCTCTATGCCACGCCGCGGCGCGACATCGCCCCGGCGAAGCTGGAGGCGGCGATGGAGGCCGAGGTGGCGAAGCTGCTGGACCAGGGCGTGACCGGGCCGGAGGTCGCCCGCTCCAAGCGGCAGGTGACGGCGGGCGCGCTGCTGGCCCTGGACGGGCTGGGCTCGGCGCCCCGCATGTTCGGCCATGTTCTTTCCATCGGGCTGGGGCCGGAGGTGGTGGAGTTCTGGCCCACCCGCATCCGCGCCGTGACCGAGGCCCAGGTGGCCGCCGCCGCCCGCGCCGTCTTCACCCATCCCTCCATCACGGGCTGGCTGCTGCCCGAGGGCGTGAGCGCATCGTGACCTCTGCTTCCCTGACCCCGCCGCCCTCGCATCCGCAGGCCGGCTTCTCCCTGCCGATCCGCGAGGTCACCGCGCCCGGCGGGCTTTCCGCCTGGCTGGCCGAGGACCATTCCGTGCCGGTGGTGTCGCTGGCCTGGAGCTGGTCGGGCGGCGCCTCGCTCGATCCCGAGGGGCAGGAGGGCGCCGCCGCCCTCGCCGCCGCCCTGCTGACGGAGGGGGCGGGCGACCTGCCCGCCGCGCAGTTCCAGGACGCGCTGCGCGATGCCGCGATCGGGCTTTCCTTCCACGGCGACCGCGACGGCTTCGAGGGCGGCTTCCGCGCGCTGAGCGATGCGCTGCCGGAGGCGATGCGGCTGGCGCGGCTGGCCATGCTCGCGCCGCGCTTCGATGCCGAGGCGGTGGAGCGGGTGCGGGCGCGGGCCATCGCCGGCGCGCGGCAACAGCTCGAAGGCCCGCGCGGTCAGGCGAACCGGGCCTTCTGGGCCCAGAGCTTCCCGGGCAGCCCCTATGGCCGCATGCCCGGCGGCACGGCGGAAAGCCTCGCCGCCCTGCCTGCCGAAGCGATCCGGGCCGCCGCCGCGCGGCATCTGCGCCGGGACGGGCTGGTGATCGCCGCCGCCGGGGCGATCACGGCGGAGGCCTTCTCCGCCCTGCTGGCCGAGGTCTTCGGCGCCCTGCCGGAAGGCCAGGCGCCCGAGGCGCCGCCGCTGCCGGACTTCGCCCTGCCGGCCCTGGCCGGGCCGGGACCGGTGGTGGTGCCGGTGGATGCGCCGCAATGTGCCGTGCTCTTCGGCCAGCCCGGCCTGCCGGTGCGCGACCCGGACTGGGAGGCGGCGCAGGTGGCGCTGCGCGTGCTGGGCGGCGGTGGCTTCTCCTCCCGCCTGATGCAGGAGGTGCGGGTCAAGCGCGGCCTGTCCTACGGCATCGGCGCCGGGCTGGACGTGATCGCGGGGCAGGGCCTCGTCACCGGCTCCGTGGCCACGGAGAATGCCCGCGTCACGGAGACGCTGAACGTGCTGCGCGCCGAATGGGCGCATATGGCGGCGGAGGGGCCGACCCAGGCGGAACTGGAGGAGGCGGTCTCCTACCTCACCGGCAGCCTGCCCTTGCAGTTCACCGACAGCCGGCGCACCGCCTCCATCCTGATGGGCCAGCGCCGCAACGGAAGGCCGGCGGACTGGCTGGCGAAGCGGCCGGAACGGCTGGCGGCCCTGACCCGCGATGGCGTGGCGAAGGTGGCGGCGCGCCTGCTGCAGCCCGGCCGCCTGGGCGCGGTGGTGGCGGGGAAGCCGGAAGGGATCTGACCTGCCGCGCGGGGCTGGGCTGCGACCTCTGTCGGGCGGGGGGCCTGCAACGCCCGCGCCCGTTCCTGCGCTGGGTCAGGCGAGATTGCCCGCGCGGAGCGGGCCTGACGGACCGGAAATGGGAGAGGGGAATCGCATGCCGCAGGATGCCGCCGACGCCACCGCGAAGTGGACGGAGATCGCCTCCCTGGCACGGGCGCCGGGGGCCTCGGCGATCCGCCCGCTCTTCGCCGCCGATCCGGGCCGGGCGGAGCGCTTCACCTTCCGCGCCGGCGGGGTGCTGCTGGACCTGTCCAAGACTTCCATCGCCCCGGAGGTGATGCAGGCGCTGCTGGGCCTGGCGCGGGCGCGCGACGTGGCCGGACGGCGCCGGGCCATGGCGGCGGGCGAGCGGATCAACACGACCGAGGACCGGGCCGTGCTGCACATGGCGCTGCGGGCGCCGCGCGGCACCTTCCGGGCGCTGGAGCGGGATGGGGAGGAGGACGCCTCCGCCAGCGTGAACGACACGCTGGAGGAGATGCGGGCCTTCACCCTGCGGACCCATGCGGGCCAGCCCTATACGGATGTGGTGAATATCGGCATCGGCGGCTCGGATCTCGGGCCGCAGATGGTGGTGCGGGCGCTGCACCGGCATGACAGCCCGATGCGGGCGCACTGGCTCTCCAATGCCGATGGCCATGCCTGGGAGGCGCTGCGGCACCAGCTCGACCCGGCGCGGACGCTGGTGCTGATCGCGTCCAAGACCTTCACCACCGCCGAGACCATGTCCAACGCGCATCTCGTGCGCGACTGGCTGCGCGCCACGCTGGGGGAGGCGGGCAACCGGCATCTCGTGGCGCTCTCCACCAACCGGAAGGCCACGGCGGAGTTCGGCGTGCCGGAGGACCAGGTCTTCGGCTTCCGCGACTGGGTGGGCGGGCGCTTCAGCCTCTGGTCGGCGGTGGGGCTTTCCATCGCGCTGTCCTGCGGCTGGCTGGCCTTCGAGCGCCTCCTGGCCGGGGCGCGGGCGATGGACGAGCATTTCCTCGCCGCGCCGGACGCGGAGAACCTGCCGCTGCTGATGGCGCTGGCCGAGGTCTGGCATGTGGACGGGCTGGGCTATGGCACCCGCGCGGTGCTGCCCTATGACGAGCGGCTCGCCCGCTTCCCGGCGCATCTGCAACAACTGGAAATGGAATCCCTCGGCAAGCGCGTGACGCTGGAGGGGCTGCCGGTGACGCACAACACCGGGGCGGTGGTCTTCGGCGAGCCGGGCACCAATGCGCAGCATTCCTTCATGCAACTGCTGCACCAGGGCACCACGCCGGTGCCGGCGGATATCGTGCTGGTGGCGCGGCCGGACCACCACTTCCCGGCCAGCCATCGCCTGCTGCTGGCCAATGGGCTGGCCCAGGCCGAGGCATTGCTGCGCGGCCGCGATGCCGAGGAGGTGCGGGCCGAGATGATGAAGGCCGGCAAGTCCGCGGCGGAGGTGGAGGCGCTGCTGCCGCACCGGCTCTTCCCCGGGGACCGGCCGAGCACCACGATCCTGATCCCGGAACTGACGCCCTTCACCCTGGGGCAGCTCGTGGCGCTGTACGAACACAAGGTCTTCTGCCTCGGCGCGCTGTGGGACGTGAATGCCTTCGACCAATGGGGCGTGGAACTGGGCAAGCAACTCGCCAGTGCCATCCTGCCGGAGCTCACGGGACCGGTGGGGCCGGGGCATGACGGTTCCACCGCCGCGCTGATCGGCGCGCTGAAGCGGCTCTGGCCGGAGGGAACGGGCCAGGGCTAGGCTCCTCTCCGGGAGGCGCCCGGGAGCGGCGCCGGGAGGGGAGAGGCCCATGGAAAGGATCGGTGTCGCGGTGGTGGGGCTGGGCCCCGCCGCCCAGCCGCATGCGCGCAGCCTGCTGGACCTGTCGGACCGGGCCGAGGTCGTCTGGGCCGCCAGCCGGACGCGGGAGCGGGCGGAGGCTTTCGCGCGGGACTTCCCCTTTCCCGCCACCACCGACATCGGGGCCGCCATCGCCGATCCGCGGGTGCGGGCGGTGCTGGTGCTCACCCCGCCGGCGGCGCATCTGGAGGTGGCGCGGCGCTGCCTCGATGCGGGCAAGCATGTGCTGGTGGAAAAGCCGCTGGAGCTGGACGCGGCCAGGGGAGGGATCCTGGTCGAGGCCGCGCGGCGGGCCGGGCTCTGCCTCGGCGTGATGCTGCAGCACCGCTTCCGCCCCGCCAGCCTGAGGCTGCGCGCGGTGCTGGAGGGTGGGGCGCTGGGCGCGGTGCAGGCGGCCTCGATGAGCGTGCCCTGGTGGCGGCCGCAGAGCTATTATGACGAGCCCGGGCGCGGCACGCGGGCGCGCGATGGCGGCGGCGTGCTGCTGACCCAGGCGATCCATACGCTGGACCTGTTCCGCTCCCTGGTTGGGATCAGCGCCGTGACGGCGGCGGAGGCACGCACCACGGCCCTGCACCGGATGGAGACGGAGGACTATGTCGCCGCCCTGCTGCGCCTGGGGAATGGCGCGCCGGGGATGCTGATGGCCACCACCGCCTTTCCGCCGGGGCAGCCGGAGCGGATCGAGGTGATCGGCGCCGGGGGCTCGGCCAGCCTGGTCGGCGGGGCGCTGGACCTCGCCTGGGCCGATGGGCGGCGGGAGCATGTCGAGGCCGAGGGCAGCACCGGCAGCGGGGCGAACATCATGGACTTCCCGCATGACGCGCACCGGGCGCTGATCGCCGATTTCCTCGATGCCTGCCGGGCGGGCAGGGCGCCCGCCGTGTCCGGGGAGGAGGCGCTGGAATCGCAGCGCTGGGTGGAGCGCATCCTGACGCGGGCGGCGGAGGGCCGGGCTTAAAGCATGATCCGCGCGAGCGGAAGCGCGCCGCTTTGGGCCACGCTCAGGCCGCCCCCCGCCCCATGGGCGAAGTGCCGGACGCCACCCCTTGTGCCGGATCGGATGCCGCATCCCCCATCAGGCGGGAGAAGCTGTCGGCAGGCCGGTTCTGCATCTCGTCGAAGACCAGTTCCTCCGGCCGGCGCGTCAGCCGGATCCGGGTGCTGCCTTCGGCCTGTTCGATGAAACTGTCGAGATGCGTGAAGTTCTGCTGCGTCAGGTCGAGGACCGGCTCGCGGGACTGCTGCATCTTCTCGCGGAAACCCAAGGCGGTACCGTAGCTCGACATGTATTCGACGAGGCGGCGGAAGAGTTTCGGCAGCAGGCAGGCTCCGTCCGTGATCACCGCGAGGCTGTCGGCATCGAAGCCGGCATTGGTCCTGTCCTCGGGCCAGAGTCCCAGCCCTGCCGTCCGGGCCTGGGCCACGGCCGCAGTCAGGCTGTCGCGCAGATCGCGGAACAGGCCGGTGTAGAAGGTCGGATAGGCGAGGCCCTGGCGCAGAGCGATGATATTGTAGCTCTTCGCGAGATAGGCCGTGTCGAGGAAGACCGGCTCCCCGACAGCGAAGGGCGAGGAGCCGGCATGGACGAAGGCGACCGGGCGGCCGTTCTTCTCGACCGAGCGAGCCAGGATATGGCCGGGTGTGCTGTCCCGGGCCGAGACCACGGTGTTCCGGCCCTCGTCCCAGACCACCCCGGTGATCCCGGCAAAGTCCAGCAGCAGCTCCTGCGCCCGTTCCGCCCATCGCCGCGGCTGGTGATAGACGCCGCCGCCGCTCGGCGGGCTGTAATGGGTCTCCAGCGCGTCGATCGCCTCGATGCGGAGCTGGACATGGCCCCGGGCGTTGATCCGGGGGCGGAAGCCGCCCAGCCTGCCCAGCTGCGCAGGATCGTCGGGGGCGAAACGGATGGAGTCGCCATCGGGCGAGTATCCCGTGACGTGGAACCGGCCGGGGATGGACCAGAAGGGCATGATTCCGTCTTCGTCCCAGACTTGCCGCATGAATTTTAATTCTATGACGAAATGAAAAATGCCGGCGATGACGATTTCGGGACAGGAAAGCGCCCTGGCGCGGTTTTCAGCCCAGGACGATCTGCTCTAGCGTCCGGCCTCCTCAGATTTTCGGGAAGCGCGGCGCATGTCCTACGACCTCATCCTCACCGGCGGGCGGGTGATCGACCCGTCGCAGAAGATCGACGGTGTCATGGATGTCGGCTTTTCCGGCGGCAAGGTCGCGAAGCTCGGCCAGGGGTTGGCGACGGGGCTGGAGGCCGGGCCGGAGACGGATGTGCGCGACGTGTCGGGGTATATCGTCTCGCCCGGGCTGATCGACCTGCACACCCATGTCTATGATGGCGGCACCTCGCTCGGCATCAATGCGGAGCATTTCGCGCGGATCTCCGGCGTCACCACGGCCGTCGATACGGGCAGCGCGGGGCCGGGCAACTGGCCGGGCTTCCGTCACCATGTGATCGAGCGCAGCCAGGTGCGCATCCTGGCCTATCTCCATGTCTCCCACGCCGGTATCTTCGGCTTCTCCAAGCGGGTGATGGTGGGCGAGAGCGGCGACCTGCGGCTGATGAACCCGATCGAGGCGGTGCAGGTGGCCGATGCCAACCGCGACGTGATCGTGGGCATCAAGGTGCGGGTCGGGCTGCATGCCTCGGGCAATTCCGGCACGGTGCCGCTGGATATCGCGCTGCAGGTGGCCGACGAGACCGGCTTGCCGCTGATGGCGCATATCGACCACCCGCCGCCGAGCTACGAGGAGGTGGTGGAGCGGCTGCGGCCCGGCGACATCCTGACGCACTGCTTCCGGCCCTTCCCCAACGCGCCGATCACCGCCCAGGGCAAGGTGAAGCCGGTGGTGCTGGCGGCGCGGGAGCGTGGGGTGATCTTCGATATCGGGCATGGCCAGGGCAGCTTCGCCTTCAAGACCGCCCGGGCCATGCTGGCCAACGGCTTCCCGCCGGACACCATCTCCTCCGACGTGCATGCGCTGTGCATCAACGGCCCGGCCTTCGACCAGGTGACCACCCTGTCGAAGTTCCTCTGCCTCGGCATGCCGCTGGACGAGGTGATCGCGCGCTCCACGGTCGAGGCGGCGAAGGCGCTGAAGCGGCCGGAACTGGGCTCGCTGAGGCCGGGCAGCGTGGGCGATGCCACCATCCTTTCGGTGAAGGAGGGGAGCTTCGACTATGTGGACGTGACCGGCGAGGTGCTGAACGGGGACCGTCGCATCCTGTCCGAGGGCGTGGTGATCGGCGGCAAGTGGTGGCATCCGCAGGAGGCCGGCGCCTTCAGGCGCTCCGCCTGACAGGGCGCGGTCCGGTCGCGGAACGGGCGGCGTTCCACGGGGAACAGGACCCTTCCCCGCCGGATGGGCCGAGCGAGCGCCGGCCGGCGAGGCGGCTGCGCTTTCCGGCCGGGTCTGCCCCGCCCGTTTCCACGCCCGGCACAGGATGGACCGCAGGGATGGCGCGGGAAAATCAGCGTGAGAACACGGGCTTGGCGCGTGTTCTTCGACTGTCGTGAAAGTTACGCCGCCCCTGCATCACGCGGTTGCGATAAACCGGCCGGCAGTCTAGGACACTGTTCCGATGGACGGATCGCTGCCGGGCACGCTTGCCGACGCCCCGGCCCCCCGAGGGGAGGGGCCGCTTCCCGCCTACCGGAACAGGGTGGCGGCGGGCAATCTGCGTCCCGATCCGGCCCAGGAAGAGGCGGCGGAGCGGCTCCAGGAGCTCTGGCAGCGCATCCGGGGCTATGACCCGAAGCCTCTGGCTGAGCCGGCCGCGGAAAGCAGCGGGCTGCTGGGCCGGCTGTTCCGGCGCAAGCCCGCGGCCGAGGCGCTGCCGGAGGCGCCGAAGGGCCTCTACCTCGTCGGCGAGGTCGGTCGGGGCAAGTCCATGCTGATGGACCTGTTCTTCGACACGGCGGAGGTCGCGCGCAAGCAGCGCATCCACTTCCACCAGTTCATGCAGGACTGCCACCGGCGCATCCACCTGTGGAAGCGGGAGAACCCCAACGGCGACGACCCGATCCCGCCGCTGGCCGACACGATCGCCGCCAAGGCCGCGCTGCTCTGCTTCGACGAGTTCCAGGTGCATGACATCACCGATGCCATGATCCTGGGGCGGCTGTTTCAGGCGCTCTTCGCGCGTGGGGTGGTGGTGGTCGCGACCTCCAACACGGCGCCGGACGATCTGTTCAAGGGCAAGCCGGGGCGGGACGCCTTCCTGCCCTTCATCGCGCTGATCAAGGCACGGACCGGGCTTCTGTTCCTGGATTCGCGGCAGGATTACCGGCGCGACCGGGGGCGGTCCCTGACCACCACCTGGCACAGCCCGGATGACGGGCGGGCGGAGCGGGCGCTGGACGTGGCTTTCCGGGAGCTGACCGGGCGGGATCATGGGGAGCCCGCGCGGATCGAGATGCCGGGCCGCAGCTTCTCGGTCTCGCAGGCGCATGGAGGCGTCGCGCGGGCCGGGTTCGACGAGCTCTGCGGAGCCTTCCTGGGGCCGGGGGACTACCTGGCGCTGGCGACGCGCTTCCACACCCTGATCCTGGACGGGGTGCCGCGGCTCGGGCCGGAGAATTACGACAAGGCGCGCCGTTTCATCACGCTGATCGACGCCTTGTACGAGCATCGCTGCAAGCTGGTGGCCAGTGCCGCCGCGCAGCCGGACACTCTCTATGAGCGGGGAGAACGCGCAGATGTTCCAGCGCACCGCCTCCCGCCTCATGGAGATGCAGAGTCGGGAGTACCTGGCGCTGCCACATCTCGACTGAGACGCATGAAGGGGGAAGACATGCGCCGTGGAACTGTTTGGGGGAAGTTTCTGTTCGTGCTGGCGGGCTGTGGCCTCGCGGCGGTGCTCGGCGCGGGGAACGCCGATGCCGCCCGCAAGGGCAGCGACAGCCATCGCGGCACGCAGGTGACGCGGAGCGTCAAGGCGAAGCCGGCGACCAGCCGGCGGGTGGCCAGCGCCGCGCCGTCGGTGCGCCGCGTATCCGCCAGCACCGCCACCGGGCGTGGCAAGGCCGTGGCCAGCCGCTCCACGCGCGGCGCGGCCAAGGCCGGGGGCGGCGGACGCCATGTGGTGGCGAGCAAGCAGATGAGCCGTTCCGAGATGAAGGCCATGGCCTCTGGCACCTGCCTGCGGCGGGATGCACGGGGCAACTGCACGGGGGCGCGGCTGGCCAGCTTCGCCTCCTCCGCCCGGGCGGCGACGCCGCGCCGCAGCGTCTGGCACGCCGGCCTGCCGGCGCCGGAGGCCGAGCAGATGGCCTGCCCCGAAGGCACACTGGCCACGCTGGCCCGTGGCCATACCGATACGATCCGCTGCATGCCGCTCTGATCGGTTGGGGTGCTGGGGGAGGGTGGGGGAACCCGCCCCCAGGGCCTGGAGCCGGTGAGTGGGGGTATTCCCGCTCGTCATGCCAGCCTTCGCCGGCCCGCTGCCCGGTTTTCCCCGGGGGCGGGCCGTGCCGTTTCCGGCCCGGGCCGCCCTTCGCGCAGGTCCGGGGCCGGATGCGGAGGGCATGGGCGGTGAGGGGGCGTGGGGCCTCTTGCCTTTGTGACCGAATGATCTTCTGTTGCATTTGCGAAGAGCGCCGGAGCCCCCGCCTTGTCGGGCCGTGCTCACGGGTCTAATCGGTCCGGCGGCCTTTCGACACACGGACGGTCCTTTTTCATAAGGAAACCCCATGGCCCGCAAGAAGATCGCGCTGATCGGCGCCGGCAACATCGGTGGCACCCTCGCCCACCTTATCGGTCTCAAGGAACTCGGTGACGTCGTCATGTTCGACGTCTTCGGTGGCGTGGCGGCCGGCAAGGCCCTGGACATCATGCAGTCCAGCCCGGTGGACGGCTTCGACAGCGCCATGTCCGGCGGGTCCGACTACGCCGCCATCGCGGGCGCGGACGTCATCATCGTCACCGCCGGCTTCCCCCGCCAGCCGGGCATGAGCCGCGACGACCTGCTGACCAAGAACGCCGGCGTGATGGGTCAGGTGGCCGAGGGCATCAAGAAGTATGCCCCGGACGCCTTCGTGATCTGCATCACCAACCCGCTGGACGTCATGGTCTGGGCGCTGCAGCAGAAGTCCGGCCTGCCGGCGCACAAGGTGGTGGGCATGGCGGGCGTGCTCGACAGCTCCCGCTTCCGCCTCTTCCTGGCCGAGGAGTTCAAGGTCTCCGTCGAGGACGTGACCGCCTTCGTGCTGGGCGGCCATGGCGACACGATGGTGCCGCTGACCCGCTACTCCACCGTGGCCGGCATCCCGGTGCCCGACCTGGTGAAGATGGGCTGGACCACCCAGGAGAAGATCGACGCGATCGTGACCCGCACCGCCAATGGCGGCGGCGAGATCGTGAAGCTGCTGGAGAAGGGCTCCGCCTTCTATGCCCCGGCGGCTTCCGCGGTGGCGATGGCCGAGGCCTACCTCAAGGACAAGAAGAGGGTCCTGCCCTGTGCCGTCATGCTGAACGGCGAGTATGGGCTGAAGGACTTCTACGTGGGCGTGCCGGTGGTGATCGGCGAGGGCGGCGTGGAGCGCATCGTCGAGGTGCAGTTCACGCCGGAGGAGAAGGCGGCCTTCGACAAGTCCTGTGACGCGGTGAAGAAGCTCGTCGAGGACTTCAAGAAGCTCGGCGTTTGAGAACATCCTGGGCCGGGGGCGATCCCCGGCCCTTTCCGCATTCAGAGAAGCGGAGACTTCCATGAACATTCATGAGTACCAGGGCAAGGAGCTGCTGCGCCGCTACGGCGTCGCGGTGCTCGACGGCTACGTCGCCAAGACCCCGGAGGAGGCCGAGGCCGCGGCGAAGAAGCTGCCGGGCCCCGTGGTCGTGGTGAAGTCGCAGATCCATGCCGGCGGGCGTGGCGCGGGCCGCTTCAAGGACGACCCGAATGGCAAGGGCGGCGTGCGCGTCGTCAAGCCGGAGGCCGCCAAGGAAGCCGCCGCCGCCATGATCGGTCACACGCTGGTCACCAAGCAGACCGGCGCCGAGGGCAAGGTCGTCAATCAGGTCTATGTGGAGGCCGGCTGCGACATCAAGCGCGAGCTGTACCTCTCCATCCTGCTGGACCGTGAGACCTCCCGCATCACCGTGATGGCCTCGACCGAGGGCGGCATGGAGATCGAGGAGGTCGCCGAGCACCAGCCGGAAAAGATCCTCAAGGTCGCCGTCGATCCGGCCACCGGCATCCAGGGCTGGCACGCACGCAAGCTCGCCTTCGGCCTCGGGCTGGAGGGCAAGCAGGTCGGTGTCTTCACAAAGTTCGTGACAGCCATGTACCAGGCCTATACGGACCTCGACATGGCGATCGTCGAGATCAACCCGCTGGTGGTGACCGGCGCGGGCGAGGTCGTGGCGCTCGACGCCAAGGTCTCCTTCGACGACAACGCGCTGTTCCGGCACAAGGACCTGGAGGCCCTCCGCGACGAGACGGAGATGGACCCGAAGGAGCTGGACGCCGCCAAGAACGACCTGAACTACGTCGCGCTGGACGGTGAGATCGGCTGCATGGTGAACGGCGCCGGGCTGGCGATGGCCACCATGGACATCATCAAGCTCTACGGCTCCTCCCCGGCCAACTTCCTCGACGTGGGCGGCACGGCGACGGCCGACCGCGTGACCGAGGCGTTCCGGATCATCACCTCGGACAGCAACGTCAAGGGCATCCTGGTCAACATCTTCGGCGGCATCGCCAAGTGCGACATGATCGCCTCGGGCATCGTTCAGGCCGCCAAGAACCTGACCCTGAAGGTGCCGCTGGTGGTGCGCCTGGAGGGCACGAACGTGGACCTCGGCAAGAAGATCCTGGCCGAGAGCGGCCTGGCCATCATCCCCGCGGACAACCTCGCCGACGCCGCCCAGAAGGTGGTGGACGCCGTGAAGAAGGCGGCCTGAACCATGGCTATCCTCGTCGACAAGCACACCAAGGTGATGACCCAGGGATTCACCGGGTCCCAGGGCACCTTCCATGCCGAGCAGGGCATCGCCTACGGCACCAACTATGTGGGTGGCGTGACCCCGGGCAAGGGCGGGCAGACCCATATCGGCCTGCCGGTCTTCAACACCGTGGCCGAGTGCGTGGAGAAGACGGGCGCCGATGCCTCCGTCATCTACGTGCCGCCGCCCTTCGCCGCGGACTCGATCCTGGAGGCGATCGCGGCCGAGGTCCCGCTGATCGTCTGCATCACCGAGGGCATCCCGGTGCTGGACATGGTCAAGGTGAAGCGGGCGCTGGACGGTTCCAGGTCCCGCCTGATCGGGCCGAACTGCCCGGGCGTGATCACCCCGGAGGCCTGCAAGATCGGCATCATGCCGGGCTACATCCACAAGCGCGGCTCGGTGGGCGTGGTCTCCCGCTCCGGCACCCTGACCTATGAGGCGGTGGCGCAGACCACGGCCGCGGGCCTCGGCCAGTCCACCTGCGTGGGCATCGGCGGCGACCCGGTGAAGGGCACGGACTTCCTGGATGTTCTCCAGATGTTCCTGGCCGACCCCGAGACCAAGCAGATCGTGATGATCGGCGAGATCGGCGGCCAGTCGGAGATCATCGCGGCCGAGTTCCTGGGCCAGGAGAACAAGCCCGGCTCCAGGAACTACAAGCCGGTCGTGGGCTTCATCGCCGGCGCCACGGCGCCTCCGGGCCGCCGCATGGGCCATGCGGGTGCGGTGATTTCGGGCGGCAAGGACACGGCCGAGGCCAAGATGGACGCCATGCGTTCCGCCGGCATCTTCGTGGCCGACAGCCCGGCCTCGCTGGGCTCGACCATGATGAAGGCCATCAAGGGCTGAAGCCCGTGCCGTCCCGGGGGACCTGCCCCGGGACGGATGCCCGGCCGGAGGCGCGAGCGTTTTCCGTGACGCGCACCTGATCCGCCTGTCGCGGGTGCCATCCTCCGGCCATGGTCACTATGTTTACGGGCGCCGCCGCAGTATAGCGGCGGCGTTCTTGCATGTCGTCAGCCGGCTGGCCCGACGGAGGGTCGGCTCGCAGGAGGAAGACCGATGCCTGGTGTGGACATCCTCGCGACCGCGATGACGGGGGCGAATGCCGCCTTCCTCGCGGATCTCTACGCGCGTTGGGTGGAGAAGCCCGACAGTGTCGATCCATCCTTCCAGGAGCTTTTCGCGGCCCTGAACGACGATGCCCGCGCCGTGCTGGAGGATGCCACCGGCGCATCCTGGGCGCCCCGCCCGCGCGGCGGCTTCGCCCCAGAGGAGCCGGCCGCGCCGCCGGCCAAGGGTGGCAAGGAGACGGCGGCCCCCGCCGCTGGCGCCAGCCGCCAGGAAGTGCTCGATTCGCTGCGCGCCCTGATGCTGATCCGCGTCTATCGCGTGCGCGGGCATCTGGAGGCCGATCTCGACCCGCTGGGCCTGCAGAAGAAGAAGCCGCATCCCGAGCTCGACCCGGCCAGCTACGGCTTCACCGAGGCCGATTACGACCGCCCGATCTTCATCAACGGCGCGCTGGGCCGCGAGACCGCCACGCTGCGCGAGATCCTGGCGATCCTCCGCGCCTCCTATTGCGGGGCGATCGGCACCGAGTTCATGCACATCCAGGACCCGGACCAGAAGGCCTGGATCCAGAGCCGCATCGAGGGCGCGCCCTGGAAGGCCAAGGATGCCTTCAGCAAGGCCGAGAAGGCCGCGATCCTGGAGGACCTGACCGAGGCCGAGGGCTGGGAAGCCTTCTGCGCCAAGAAGTATGTCGGCACCAAGCGCTTCGGCCTGGAGGGCGGCGAGGCCACCATCCCGGCGGTGCAGGCGGTGATCGAGACCGGCGCCAAGGACGGCGTCAACGAGGTCGTGATCGGCATGGCCCATCGCGGCCGCCTGAACACGCTCGTGAACGTGGTGCGCAAGCCCTACGTCCAGGTCTTCTCCGAGTTCAAGGGCGGTTCCGCCAACCCGGACTCGGTGCAGGGTTCGGGCGACGTGAAGTACCACCTGGGCACCTCCACCGACATCGAGATCGAGGGCCGCAAGGTCCATCTCTCGCTGCAGCCGAACCCCTCCCATCTGGAATGCGTCGATCCGGTCGTGGCCGGGAAGGTGCGGGCGCGCCAGGACATGGCGGGCGACACCAAGGGCCGGAAGTCCGTGATGGGCATCCTGCTGCACGGCGACGCGGCCTTTGCCGGCCAGGGCGTGGTCTATGAGACCCTGGCGATGAGCCAGCTCATCGGCTACCGCACCGGCGGCACGGTGCATGTCGTGACCAACAACCAGATCGGCTTCACCACCACCCCGGCGCATGCCTATTCCGGCCTCTACTGCACGGACGTGGCGAAGTCGGTGCAGGCGCCGATCCTGCACGTGAACGGCGACGATGCCGAGGCCGTGGTCTTCGCCGCGCGCCTCTGCACCGAGTTCCGCCAGCGGTTCGCGGTGGACGTGGTGCTCGACATCGTCTGCTACCGCCGCCATGGCCACAACGAGACGGACGAGCCGGCCTTCACGCAGCCGCTGATGTATGCCCGGATCAAGGAAACGCCGACGGCGCGCGTCAAGTATGCGAAGCAGCTCGTCGCGGAAGGTTCGCTGACCGAGGCGGACGTGCAGGCGATGCTCGACGCCTACAACGCCAAGCTGGAGGATGCCTTCCAGGCCTCGGCGAGCTTCAAGCCGAACAAGGCGGACTGGCTGGAGGGCCACTGGTCCGGGCTGAAGGCCCCGACCGACGAAACGGCCGATTCCGAATACGAGACCGCCGTCTCCCTGGACACGCTGCGCGAGGTCGGCGGCGCCCTGGCCCGCGTGCCGGCCGATTTCAACGTGAACCCGAAGATCGCCCGGCAGCTCGAGGCCAAGAAGCAGGCCATCGAGACCGGCGAGGGCATCGACTGGGCGACCGGCGAGGCGCTGGCCTTCGGCAGCCTGCTGCTGGATGGGCACCGCGTGCGCCTGTCCGGCGAGGACGTGCAGCGCGGCACCTTCTCCCAGCGCCATTGCGTGCTGATCGACCAGAAGGACCAGTCCGAATACGTCCCGCTGAACAACATCCGCGAGGGGCAGCCGCGCCTGGAGGCGTTCAACTCGCTGCTTTCCGAGTTCGGCGTGATGGGCTTCGACTACGGCTACTCGCTGGCGGACCCGCAGACGCTGGTGCTGTGGGAAGGCCAGTTCGGCGACTTCGCCAATGGCGCGCAGGTGATCATCGACCAGTTCATCTCCTCGGCGGAGACGAAGTGGCTGCGCATGTCGGGCCTCGTGCTGCTGCTGCCGCATGGCTATGAGGGCCAGGGGCCGGAGCACTCCTCCGCCCGCCTCGAGCGCTATCTGCAGCTCTGCGCCGAGAACAACATGCGCGTGGTGAACATCACCACCCCGGCCAACTACTTCCACGCCCTGCGCCGGCAGTTGAAGGCCAACTACCGCAAGCCGCTGGTGCAGATGACGCCGAAGTCGCTGCTGCGCCACAAGCTGGCGGTGAGCAGCCTGAGCGAGTTCGGACCCGGCACCGGCTTCCGCGCCGTGATCCCCGAGATCGACGCGATCGCGCCGGAGGAGGAGGTCAAGCGCGTCGTGCTCTGCACGGGCAAGGTCTATTACGACCTGCTGCAGGCGCGCCGCGACGCCGGTGTGAAGGATGTCGCCATCGTCCGGGTGGAGCAGATGTATCCCTTCCCGGCCAAGGCGCTGGCCACGGTCCTCGCGCCCTACAAGAAGGCCGAGGTGATCTGGTGCCAGGAGGAGCCGGAGAACATGGGGGCCTGGACCTTCATGGACCGGCGCCTGGAGAAGGTGCTGAAGAACCTCGACATCGCGGCCAAGCGGCCGGACTACGTGGGCCGTGCCATCGCGGCGAGCCCGGCCACCGGCCTGGCGAAGACCCATGCGGAGCAGCAGCAGGCCCTGGTGGGGCAGGCTCTCGCCCTTTCCTGACGAGACGGAACGAGAAGAATCCATGAGCGATATCCTGGTCCCCACCCTGGGTGAGAGCGTCAGCACCGCGACCGTGGCGCGCTGGCTGAAGAAGGCCGGCGAGGCGGTGAAGGCCGACGAGCCGCTGGTGGAGCTGGAGACCGACAAGGTCACGGTCGAGGTCAACGCGCCGGAGGCCGGCGTGCTGGAGGCGATCGCGGCCGACGAAGGTGCCGAGGTCGAGGTCGGCGCGCTGCTCGGCTCCATCGCCGCGGGTTCCGGCGCCGCGGCCGCCAAGCCGGCGGCCGCCCCCGCCGCGCCGGCGGCTCCGAAGGTCGAGGAGCCGCGCCCGGCCTCCGGCCCCGTGTCCCGGCCAGGCGGCGTGGAGACGCCGACCAAGGCCTCCGAACACGCGCCACTGCCCGCCGCCGCCAAGATGATGGCGGAGAAGGGCGTGTCCGCCGAGCAGATCGGCGCGGGCACGGCCAAGGACGGCCGCATCTCCAAGGGCGACGTCCAGGCTTTCCTGAGCCGCCCGGTCTCCGAGCCGTCGAAGCCCGCCGCGCCGAAGGCGCCGCGCGCGCCGCAGGCTGGCGAGGAGCGGGTGAAGATGACCCGCCTGCGCAAGACCATCGCCAACCGGCTGAAGGAGGCGCAGAACACCGCCGCCATGCTGACCACCTTCAACGAGGTGGACATGTCGGCCGTGATGGCGCTGCGTGCCGAGTACAAGGACGCCTTCGAGAAGAAGCAGGGCACGAAGCTCGGCTTCATGTCCTTCTTCGTGAAGGCCTGCGTCGCCGCGCTGCAGGAATGGCCGGCGGTGAACGCCGAGATCGACGGTGACGACGTCGTCTACAAGAACTTCGTGAACATGGGCATCGCGGTCGGCGGGCCCAACGGCCTCGTCGTGCCGGTGCTGCGCAACGCGCAGGATCTGAGCTTCGCGGAGATCGAGAAGGCGATCGCGGGCTTCGGCAAGCGTGCCCGTGACGGCTCGCTGAAGCTGGACGAGCTGGCCGGTGGTTCCTTCACCATCACCAATGGCGGCATCTACGGCTCGCTGATGAGCACGCCGATCCTGAACCCGCCGCAGTCGGGCATCCTGGGCATGCACAAGATCCAGGAGCGCCCGATGGTGGTGGGCGGCAAGATCGAGATCCGCCCGATGATGTACCTGGCGCTGAGCTACGACCACCGGATCGTGGACGGCAAGGAGGCGGTGAGCTTCCTGGTCCGCGTGAAGGAAGGCATCGAGGACCCGCGCCGCCTGATGCTGGGCGTCTGAAGCGACCGGCCTGTTGCTGGAAGGGAAGGGCGGGGGCTTCGGCTCCCGCCCTTTTTCATGCGTGCCTGGAAAGCTTGGCGGCCCGCCTCCAAATGCTCCGGTGGGCCGACCGGCAATCCCGCCGCGTCGCGCGGGAACATCCTGACATGACCCGACAACTGCATCTGGGCGCCTTCATGCGCCCCGTGGCCATCCATACGGGCGCCTGGCGCTATCCGGGGGCCTGGCCGGATGCGAACTTCAACTTCGCGCATCTGCGCCATCTCGCGCGCCGGCTGGAGGAGGCGAAGTTCGACGCCTTCTTCATGGCGGATCATCTGGCGGTGCTGGACATGCCGGTGCGGGCGCTGAAGCGTAGCCACACCGTCACCTCCTTCGAGCCTTTCACGCTGCTCTCCGCCCTGGCCGGGGCGACGGAGCGGATCGGGCTGGTGGCGACGGCCTCGACCACCTTCGACGAGCCCTATCACATCGCCCGGCGCTTCGCCTCGCTCGACCATCTCAGCGGCGGCCGGGCGGGGTGGAACATCGTCACCACGGCGAACCCGGATGCGGCGCTGAATTTCGGGCAGGACACGCAGATGGAGCACGATGCACGCTACGACCGCGCGCGCGAGTTCTATGACGTCGTGACCGGTCTCTGGGACAGTTTCGCCGACGATGCCTTCCTCCGTGACGCGGAAAGCGGGATCTATTTCGATCCGGAGCGGATGCATGTGCTGGATCATCACGGGCCTTATCTGAATGTGCGCGGGCCGCTGAACATCGCGCGGCCGGTGCAGGGCTGGCCCGTCATCGTGCAGGCGGGCGCCTCCGAGGCGGGGCGGCAGCTCGCGGCTGAGACGGCGGAAGTGGTGTTCGGCGCATCGCCCAATCTGGAGGCGGGCAAGAGCTTCTACCGTGACGTGAAGGGGCGCATGGAGAGGCTGGGGCGGGACCCGGACCACCTGAAGATCCTGCCCGCGGCCTTTCTGGTCGTGGCGGACAGCATCGAGGAAGCACAGGCGGAACGGCACCGGCTGGATTCGCTGGTGCATTACGACAGCGGCATCGCTTCGCTGAACGGGATGCTGGGCCACGACGTTTCCGGCTACGATCCGGACGGGCCGCTACCCGAGATCCCGGAAACCAATGCCAGCCGCAGCGCGCGGGAGCGGATGATCGAGCTGGCGCGGCGGGAGAACCTGTCCATCCGGCAACTCGCCCAACGGGCCGGCAGCTATGCGGGCCTGGCCTTCGCCGGCACACCCCGCTCCGTCGCGGACGAGATGGAGCAGTGGCTTGTGGAGCGCGGTTCCGACGGGTTCAACGTCATGTTCTCCTGGCTCCCCGGCGGGCTGGAGGCCGTGGTGCGGAAGCTGGTGCCGGAACTGCAGCGGCGCGGAATCTTCCGGCGCGACTATGCCGGGGCGACGCTGCGCGAGCATCTCGGCCTGCCACGCCCGGGGAATCGGTTCTTTCCGGGGTGAGTTGCCGGGTTCCGGCTTTCCGGGAGGGAATGCGGGGTTCGGCGTCGTGCTGTCTGGCTGGCCTCGTTGGAGAGGCGCCGCCTCTCCGCCCGGACCCCCGTGCCGCCGGGGGCCGAAACTGGCCCCCGGACCCCGGGCTTTCGTTGGTTCTCGTGGTAGCCGCCAACCCGGCCCGCCTCGCCGCGGCTGCGGCCCTCATGGATCTCGGCCGTGGCCAGCAGGCATCGGATCTGGCCCGGGTTCTTCCTCCGCCTCGCCAATCCGCGCACCGCTGCTATGCGGGAATTCTCAGACAGTCTCGTTCACAGAGACTTGGTTATCAGGCGGTCACCACGAAGGTGAGGCTGTGAGGACGAGGTGGATGGCCTGGCAGGGGGCGCCAGCCCTCAGTGGCAATCGACAGGCCGAACTCATCTGAGGCGTCAAGGGAATGTCCGGCGGGCGCTTACGGTCCGCTGGTTTCGTTATTCTTCTTCTTTTTCCCTTCATCGTGATGCCACTTGATGGCGAAGAACATGCCCGTGCCTAACACGATAATCTTGAACGGGAGGAAGACTATAGGGAACCAATCCCACATTTTTGATATTTCCGGTCTATTGCTTGGTGATATCTATTGCAAGGTGAAGTATTCTGAAATTGCTGCCGTGGCGGCTTCATTCTTGCTCAAACCATCTGACTTGCCACTGATCTTTTCACTTGGCTGCAATGAGCGCCTTGGCGGTTTTGGATACGCCGAATGGCGTGTTGGAAGCAACCGGTGGTGAGGACGGCATGGGCACCCGGTGCGACCGCCGGGCCCTGCGGGACGAAGCGCCCGGCCCCCATGCTGGGCTACGGACTCGGACCCAAGGGCGCATCGGGGGCCGGGCGCACGCCCAGTGTCCCGGGCCAGAGGCACAACGGCCACCCGCTCCAGCCCTGATGTCGCGGCTATCCCGGGAAGTGGCAGGCCACCGGCCAGGGGCCCTGGCGGACGGTCAGTTCCGGCACATCCGCCGAACAGCGCGGGAACTGCGCGACCGGGCAGCGGGTGTGGAAGGCGCAGCCGGAGGGTGGGGCGAGGGGGCTGGGTACTTCGCCGGAAATGGGCGCCGGGCGCGGGGCGGCGGAAGGGTCGAGGCGCGGCACGGCGGAAAGCAGGGCGCGGGTATAGGGATGGCGCGGTGCGGCGAAGAGCCGCTTCGTCGGCCCTTCCTCCACCACCTTGCCCAGATACATCACCGCCACGCGCTCGGTGAGGTGGCGCACCAGCCGCAGGTCATGGGTGATGAAGACCAGGGTGAGGCCCAGCCGCTCGCGCAACTCCGCGAAGAGGTTCACCACGCCGGCCTGCACGGAGACGTCGAGGGCCGAGACCGGCTCGTCGGCCACGATCATCTCGGGTTCCACCGCCAGGGCGCGGGCGATGCCGATGCGCTGCCGCTGGCCGCCGGAGAATTCGTGGGGCCGGCGCGTGGCCGCCTCGGGCGGCAGGTTCACTGAGGCCAGGAGCTCCGACACCCGCCCGGCGATCTGCCCGACCGGGACGATGCCGTGGACGCGCAGCGCCTCGCCCAGGGTCTCCCCCACGGTCAGGCGCGGGTTCAGCGAGGTGTGCGGGTCCTGGAACACCATCTGCGCCCGGCGATGGAAGCGCCGGCGCGCGGCGCCGCGCAGGGCGGCCAGGTCCTCCTCGCCGAAGCTCACCTGCCCGCCATCGGGGGAATCCAGGCCGACCAGCAGCCGCGCCAGGGTGGACTTGCCACAGCCGGACTCGCCCACGATGCCGAGCACCTCGCCCCGGCGCACCGTGAGCGACACGCCGCGCAGCGCCTGCACCCGCCCGCCGCGCGGCGCCTTGAAGCTGCGCGTGACCTCGCTGACGCGCAGCAACACGCCCGGCGGCGCGAACTGGAGGACGGCGCTCAACGGTCCTGCTCCATCCAGCGTGGCGGCAGGAGGTCGGCGGCGAGGCAGGCGGCCATATGGTCCGGCTCCACGGGCTCCAGCGCCGGCACACCGGCCTCGCAGCCGGTCATCCGCCAGGTGCAGCGGGGGGCGAAGGCACAGCCGGGCGGCATCCGCAGCGGCGAGGGCGGCGTGCCGGGCACGGGGCGGAGCTTCGCGCCTTCCGCCTCCTCGCCCAGCATGGCGCCCAGCAGCGCCGCGGTATAGGCGTGGCGCGGATGGGCGAAGAGGCCGACCGCCGGGCCGCTCTCCACCACCCGCCCCGCATACATCACCGAGACCCGGTCACAGGTCTCGGCCACCACGCCCAGATCGTGCGTGACCAGGATCATGGCCATGTGGTGCTCTTCCACCAGCCGGCGCAGCAGGCGCAGGATGCCATCCTGCACCGTGACGTCGAGCGCCGTGGTCGGCTCGTCGGCCAGCAGCAGGCGGGGGCCGGGGGCCAGGGCGATGGCGATCATCGCGCGCTGGCGCATGCCGCCGGAGAATTCGTGCGGGTAGGAGCCCAGGCGTTCGCGCGGGCTGGGGATGCCGACCTCGGCCAGGAGCTGTTCCGCCCGCTCGCGCCGGGCGGGCCGGCCGAGGCGTGGGAAATGCGCCTGCAGGCTCTCGTCGATCTGCGCGCCCACGGTCATCACCGGGTTCAGCGCCAGCCCGGGTTCCTGGAAGATCATCGCGACCTCCCGCCCCCGCACCTGATGCAGGGCGCGCGGCGGCAGGGACAGCAGGTCCCGGCCGTTCCACAGCACCTCGCCGGAGATGCGGGCCCTGGGGGGAAGCAGGTTCGGGATGGCGCGCAGGGACACGCTCTTGCCGCTGCCGCTTTCCCCCACCAGACCCAGGATCTCGCCCGGCGCCACGGCGAGATCGACGCCATGCACGATCGGCAGGGGGCCCATGGCGACGCGAAGGCCGCGCACCCGCAGCCCTTCGCCGGCAGCGGGCAGGGCGGCGGTTCCGGGCGACGTCAGGGTGCCCGCCATCGTCAACGCCGGATGTCCATGCGGTCCGCCAGCCCGTCGCCCAGGAGGGAGAAGCCGAGGCCGCAGATCACCACGGCGATGCCGGGGAAGAGCGCGATCCAGGGCGCCTGGGTCAGGAAGTTCTTGCCGTCCGCCACCAGCACCCCCCATTCCGCCTCCGGTGGCTGGGCGCCGAGGCCGAGATAGCCGAGGGATGAGCCCAGCAGGATGGCCAACGCCATGTCGGAGACCGCATAGGCCAGGACCGGCCGCACCGCGTTGGGCAGGACATGGCGGCCGAGGATGCGGGTGGTGCCGTAGCCCAGGCCGCGGGCAGCCGTGACATGGTCCGTGGCCGCCACCACCGCGACCTCGCCCCGCATCAGCCGGGCATAGGGGACCCAGCCGGCGATGGCGATGGCGATGTACATGTTGGTCAGGCCCGGGCCGAGCACGGCGACGATGGCGATCACCAGCACCAGGAAGGGGAAGGTGACCACGAGGTCCATGGCGCGGCCCAGCAGCGTGTCGGCGACGCCGCCGAGATAGCCCGCCATCAGGCCGAGGAAGCCGCCGACCGCCATGGGTCCGGCCACGGCGAGCACGGCGATCTCCAGATCCACCCGCGCGGCCCAGACGGTGCGGGAGAGGACGTCGCGGCCGAACTGGTCGGTGCCGAAGGGATGCTCCCAGGAAGGCGGCGCCATCAGCGCGTTGTAGTCGAAGAAGAGCGGGTCGTATGGCGCGATGAGCTGCGGTGCCAGGGCGCAGAGCGCCACGACCCCGAGGATCGCACCGCCGAGCATCAGTGCCTTCATGGGCGCCTCCGCTGCGTCGCGCGCGGATCGAGCCAGGCGACGGTGAGGTCGGTCGCCAGGAAGGTCAGCGAGACCAGCACCGCCAGCACCAGGGTCAGCCCCTGCACCACCGGGTAATCGCGGGCGAAGATGCTGTCCACCATCAGCCGCCCGACGCCGGGGATGGCGAAGACGCTCTCGGTGATCACCGCGCCGCCCAGCAGCCCACCGATCTGCAGCCCGACCAGGGAGACCGTGGCCGCGGCTGCCGGGCGCAGGACGTGGGAGCGCATCACCGCGGATTCCGGCAGGCCCTTGGAGCGGGCGAAGGCCACATGTTCCGCCCGCAGCGTGCCGAGCAGCGAGGCGCGCAGCGAACGCGTCGCCACGGCGGTGAAGGAGAGAGCCAGCGTCAGCGCGGGCAGGAAAAGGTGATAGACATGCTCCAGCGGCGTGTCGCCATAGCCGCCCACCGGAAAGAGCCGCCACTGCGCCGCGAAAAGGGTGAGCAGCAGCAGGCCGAGGAAGAAGATCGGCGCGCTGAGACCGACCTGGAGGCCGCTGCGCACCGCCACATCCTGCCACCGCCCGGCGCGCAGCGCGGCGATGAAGGCCAGCGGCAGGCTGAGCAGCAGCGACAGGATGATCGCCATCAGCGTCAGCAGCAGCGTGGCGGGCAGGCGTTCCGCCACCAGTTGCAGCACCGGCACCCGCGCGCCGATCGACATGCCCAGATTACCGTGGGCCAGCAGGGTCACATAGGACCAGAGCTGCTCCGGCACCGAGCGGTCCAGCCCCAGCTCGGCGGTGATGCGCGCCAGGGCCTCGTCGGTGCCGCGCTCGCCCAGCATGGCGGAGACGGCATCGCCCGGCATGGCGCGCGCCAGGAAGAAGACCGCGACCACCGCCAGGGCGAGGGTCGGCAGCATCTGGCCGATGCGGCGCAGGGCGTAGCGCAGCACCGGCGGCTCAGTGCTGGACCGCGGCTTCCGCGAAGAGGTTGTTGCCCAACGGGATCTGCACGAAGCCGGTGGCCTGCCTGCGGAAGGCGACCGGGTAAGGGGTCTCGTAGAGGAAGAGGATCGGCGCGGCCTCGGCGTAGATCTTCTGGATCTCCTGGTACATCGCGGTGCGCTTCTCCAGATCCGTCTCCTTGCTGCTGGCGAGGTAGAGCTCGTCCAGCCTCGGGTCGCGGTAGCCGGAGCGCACATTCTCCACATTCGGGTAGTAGGCGAAGTAGGAGGCGATCTGCGCCGGGTCGGCGATGTCGTTGGTCCAGAGCGCGGTGCGGAGCTGGAAGTCGCCGGCGCGGTAGCGGGCGACCTTGGTGGCGTTGTCGAGCTGCTCAATCGTCACCTTGATCCTGATCGCGGCCAGCATCTGCTGGATCGCGGTCAGGTCGTTCACATCGTCCTGGTTGCCGGAGACGGTCTGGCAGCTCACCTCGAAGCCGTCGGCATAGCCCGCTTCGGTCATCAGCGCCTTGGCCTTCGCCAGGTCATAGGGGTAGAGGGCGCCCGAGGCCGGGCCGCTGAAGAGGGGCGTGGTGGAGGACATGAAGGAACGCATGGGCTTGCCCAGCCCCTGCGTGGTGATCGCGATGATCGCGTCCTTGTTCACCGCATGGTTGATGGCCCGGCGCACCCGCGCATCGGCCATCGGGTTCTTCTTCCCCTTGTATTCCGGGCGGCAGTTCAGGCCGATATAGCGGATGCGGGTGGAGGGCCAGAGTTCCATCCGCAGCGAGGGGTCGTTCTGCAGCTCCCTCACCCGGGCATAGGGCACGAATTCCGTGCCATCCAGCTCCCCCGCCTTGAGCTTCAGCAGGCGGGTGGCGTCGTCTGGCACGATGTCGAAGCGCAGCTCGTCCAGATAGGGCAGAGGCTTGCCGTCCCCGGCCATGCGCCAGTGATGCGGGTTGCGCCGCAGCAGCATGGTCTGGCCGCGCTGCCAGGAAACCAGGACGAAGGGGCCGCTGCCGACCGGCTTCTCGGCGAAGGACTTCATCTTGTCTTCCACCGTGGCGCCCGGGGCCGCCTCGACCAGCTTCCGCGGCATGATGCCGGTGTTGAAGGTGGCCAGCGCAGCCAGGAGCGTGGCGTCCGGATGGCTGAGCCGGATCGTGACCCGGCCTTCGCCCGGCTCGATGGCCGCGATCGAGCCGATCAGGTCCTTCCAGGCGCCGGTGCCGCGGGCGCGGTCGAGCGACCAGGCCACATCCGCCGGGGTGAGGTCGCTGCCATCGGCGAACTTCACGCCGGGGCGGAGCGTCAGATCCAGGGCGAGCCGGTCGTCGCTCCACTTCCATTCCGTGGCCAGGCCCGGTTGCAGCCCCTTGCCGTCCGGGCTGGGGGAGAGGAGCGTGTCGAAGAGGTTGGTGAGGACCCAGATATCGGCGTTCAGCTCGGTGGTCACCGGGTCCAGGAACTGGCTGTCCGTGTAGCGGCCGAAGACCATGCGCCCCCCGCGGATGGCCGAGGAGGGGGCCCCGGGACCCTGCCCGGCCGCGGTCCCGGATTGGGCCAGCGCCTGGCCGGGCAGGGCCGGGGCCGCCACGGCCAGCGTCGCGAAGCCGGCCATGAGGGAGCGTCGGGTCAGTTCGAAAGCGTGGGTCATGCGCGGGGGCTTTCCTGGATTGCCCCTAGGCTGTCCCCCGGACGGCGCGGGTGTCAACGTGCCGTCCCTTCCTGTTTTCCGAGGAATTTCAAGGCGCCTGGGCCGGGCTGCACAGGATCTGTGCAGTCCGGCCCAGGCTTCGGCAGTCAGCGGCTGTGCTCGTCCCGCATGAAGCCCTTCTTCTGCATGTCCGGCATCAGGATCACGGAGATCAGGGCGACCACCAGCATGAAGGTGACGTACCAGGCGAAGTAGCTCTCCACGCCGGCGTTCTTGAAGCTGAGGGCGACATATTCCGCCGAGCCGCCGAACACGGCATTGCCGATGGCATAGGAGAGGCCGACGCCCAGGGCGCGGACCTCGGCGGGGAAAAGTTCCGCCTTCAGCACGCCGCTGATGGAGGTGTAGCAACTGATGATGGCCAGGGCGATCAGCAGCAGCCCCAGGGCGACGGCGGGGGAGGAGGCGGTCCCCAGCGCGTTCAGCAGCGGGATGGTGGTGAGGATGCCCGCGACGCCATAGACCAGCAGCAGGTTCTTGCGGCCGAAACGGTCCGAGATCGCGCCGAAGATCGGCTGCATGCACATGTAGAGGAAGAGCGCCGCGGTCATCACGAGGCTCACGGTCTTCACCGGGAAGCCGGTGGTGTTGACCAGATATTTCTGCATGTAGGTGGTGAAGGTGTAGAAGGGCAGGCTGCCGCCGGCGGTCAGGCCCAGCACCGTCAGGAAGGAGCGCGGGTGGTCCAGCAGGGCCCGCAGCGTGCCCGCGCCCTTGGCGTTCCGCGTCTTCTCCGTCGAGGTCTCGTGCAGCGAGCGGCGCAGGTAGAGGGCGATCACCGCCGTGGCGGCGCCGATCAGGAAGGGGATGCGCCAGCCCCAGGCGCGCATCTCATCGGCCGTGATGAGAAATTCCAGGATCACCACCACCAGCACGGCGAGAAGCTGGCCGCCGATCAGCGTGACGTACTGGAAGGACGAGTAGAAGCCGCGGTTCTTAGAGGTGGCGACCTCGCTCATATAGGTCGCGACGGTGCCGTATTCGCCGCCCACCGAGAGGCCCTGGGTCATGCGGGCGAGCAGCAGCAGCAGGGGCGCCGCGATGCCGATGGTCTCATAGGTCGGCAGGATCGCGATCAGCAGCGAGCCGCCGCACATCATGAGCACCGAGACCAGCATCGAGAACTTGCGCCCCTTGCGGTCACCCAGCCGGCCGAAGAGCCAACCGCCGATGGGGCGCATCAGGAAGCCGATGGCAAAGACCGCCGCCGCCTGCAGAAGAGCCACGGTCTGGTTGCCGCTGGGGAAGAAGGCATGCGCGAAGTACAGCGCGGTGAAGGCGTAGGTGTAGAAATCGTACCATTCGACCAGATTGCCGGAGGAGGCGCCGACGATCGCCATGACGCGTTTGCGGACCTCATGAGGCTCGCCGACAACGATTGCGCCGCTATCCATCCGATCTCTCCTGTTCGAACAAGCCGTCTCCCTAGCGCGGTTGCCGGGGCGGACATAGGTCGCAGCTGGTAGATCTATCTGATGAATGGGCATTGCAGGTCGTCGCTTTCATGGATGCTTGTCCATGAAGGGTGGGGCTTTCCTGCATCGTGTTCCCGGCTGGGATGGCCCGCGCCGCTCGGCCGCCGACCGTCGTGGGATGGTTCCGGAGCGCAGGCTTCGGAACCGGGGCGGCGACCAGATCCCGGCCGTGAGCGGGCCTGCGGGCCTCAGCCGCGCATCGCGGGCACCAGCAGCCCGACATTGTGCCGGAACATGGCCTCGTAGGTGGCGGCCGGCCCGTCCGGGGGTGAAAGGGAGTCGGAGAACAACTCGCCCTGCACCTTGGCGCCGGCATCCCGGGCCAGGCGCTCCAGGAGGGCGGGATTGGTCATGTTCTCGATGAAGACGGCGGTGACATGCTGTGCCCGCACCTGCCGGATCAGGGCGGCGACCTGAGCGGCGGAGGGTTCGCTTTCCGTGCTCATGCCCTGTGGCGCTTCGAAGCGCACGCCATAGGCAGCGCCGAAATAGCCGAAGGCGTCGTGGCTGGTGACCACGATGCGGCGTTCCGCCGGCACGGTCGCGATCTGTTCCCGTACCCATGTGTCCAGGCTGGCGAGGCGTGCCCGGAAGGCCGCGGCGTTGCGGCGGTAGAGGTCGGCCCCGCCGGGATCCGCCGCGGCGAGGGCCTCCGCGATGTTGCCGGCATAGGTCTGGCCATTCCGCAGGTCCTGCCAGGCATGCGGGTCGGTCGCCTCGTGGCTGTGGCCATGGCCTTCCTCCATCATCTTCCGCGGGGTCACGCCCTGGCTGGCTGTCGCGATGGGAGCCTTGGTGGCGGAGGAGCGGACCAGCCGGTCCAGCCAGGGCTCGAAACCGAGGCCGTTGCGGACCACGAGCCCGGCGGAGCGGATCGCCGCGGCGTCGGAGGGGCGGGGCTGGTAGGTGTGGGCATCGCCGCCAGGGCCGACCAGGGTGCGGACGGCCACCCGGTCGCCGCCGATCTGCTGCACCATGTCGCCCAGGATGGAGAAGGACGCCACGACATCCAGGCGCCTGGGGGATGACGGGGCCGGGGCCTGCGCCCGGGCCTTCCCGGTGGCGAGGATGCCGCCCAGGGACAGGAGGGCGGGGGCCAGGAGCAAGGCGGTGCGGCGGCGCATGGGTGTGGCTTTCAAAACGTTATAACATCTCATAACGCCGGCCGGCGTGGCGTAGCAAGCTGGCATGCGTCCGCTTCCCCAGGGCCGGCCATGGCACCGACCGGGAGAGTGATGGGCCCGCCCGGACCCGTGCCTTGCGCATCCCTGTTTCCCGCCCGCGGGCGCGGCGCCGGGCTGTCATGGCACCCCTCTGGCGGGATAAGCGGGGGCTGGGCGTCTTCCTGGTGGCCTGTGCCCTTCAAGCCCGGCGCCAGCCCTGCTACGCCTGCCCGCAACGTCCACCTGACAGGATCGCAGCACCCATCATGTCTGAGAGCTTCGACGTTATCGTCATCGGCGCCGGTCCCGGCGGCTATGTCTGTGCCATCCGCGCCGCTCAGCTCGGCATGAAGGTCGCCTGCGTGGAGAAGCGCGCGACGCTCGGCGGCACCTGCCTGAACATCGGCTGCATCCCCTCCAAGGCGCTGCTGCAGTCCTCCGAGAACTACGAGGAGGCGGCGCACCACTTCGCCGATCATGGGATCGGCGTGGGGCAGCTCACGCTCGACCTCGCCCGCATGCAGGCCCGCAAGGGCGAGGTGGTCGGCGCCAACGTCAAGGGCGTCGAGTTCCTGTTCAAGAAGAACAAGGTCACCTGGCTGAAGGGCACAGGCAAAATCACCGCCCCGGGCAAGGTCGAGGTCGAGGGCCAGACCTACGAGACGAAGAACATCATCATCGCCACCGGCTCCGACAGCGCGCCCCTGAAGGGCGTCGAGGTGGACGAGACGCAGATCGTTACCTCCACCGGTGCGCTGGAGCTGGACAAGGTGCCGGGCCATCTCGTCGTCATCGGTGGCGGCGTGATCGGGCTGGAGCTGGGCTCCGTCTGGCGCCGCCTGGGTGCCGAGGTGACAGTGATCGAGTTCCTCGACCGGCTCGTGCCCGGCATGGATGGCGAGATCGCAAAGCAGTTCGAGCGCGTGCTGTCCAAGCAGGGCATCAGGTTCAAGCTCAAGAGCAAGGTGACCGGTGCCACCAAGGGCAAGGATGGCGTGACCCTGGCCGTCGAGCCCGCCGCGGGCGGTACGGCCGAGGAGATCAAGGCCGACGTCGTGCTGCTGGCCATCGGCCGCCGCCCCTATGTCGAGGGGTTGGGCCTCGAGGCCGTGGGCGTGGCGCTGGATGAGCGGGGCCGGGTGAAGGTGGACGGGCATTTCGCCACCAACGTGCCCGGCATCTATGCCATCGGCGACGTGATCGCCGGCCCGATGCTGGCCCACAAGGCCGAGGAGGAGGGCGTCGCCGTCGCCGAGATCCTGGCCGGGCAGCATGGTCATGTGAACTACGCCGCCATTCCGGGCGTGGTCTACACCTGGCCCGAGGTGGCCTCGGTCGGCGAGACGGAGGAGACGCTGAAGGCGGCCGGGACGGCCTACAAGGTCGGCAAGTTCCCCTTCACCGCCAATGGCCGCGCCCGCGCCATGGGCTCCACGGATGGCTTCGTGAAGATCCTGGCCGACAAGGAGAACGACCGTGTGCTCGGCGCCCATATCCTGGGCCCGGATGCGGGCACGCTGATCGCCGAACTGGTGATGGCCATCGAGTTCGGGGCCTCCGCCGAGGATGTGGCGCGCATCTGCCACGCACACCCCTCGCTCAACGAGGCGGTGAAGGAAGCGGCGCTGGCCGTGGACGGACGGGCGCTGCATATCTGAGACCCCCGCATCCCAGGCGGGTATGCCTGCCTGGGAGCATGCGGCATTCCACCGCCCCGCCAGCCCGGCGGGGCGCATGGAATGCACGTAAAGAGTGCATGAATAGCGGTTCAGTTACTCTTTGTGGTTGCGCAGCGCAGCAAGCGCTGTGACATCATGCGGAGCATGAGCGCCCGATCCATCCAGGCCGCGATCCGCTTCGGGTTGGGGCCGCGGCCGGACCTGCCGGTCCCCGACGATGCCGAAGCCTGGCTCCTCGCCCAGATCGACCAGCCAGCCCCGCAACCTCCGCCACCGGCGGGATTCGACCATATGCCGACCGTCGCGGACGGCTTCCGCGTGTGGCGGGAACGGGATGCGGCGGGGCCACCGGGACCAGTGACGCCAGTAGACATTTATTTCCGAGCCGAGAGCATCGCCGCCTGCGCCTGGAGGATCGACACACCGGCCCCTTTCCGCGAGCGGCTGGTCGATTTCTGGACCAACCATTTCACCATCAGCCGTCGTGCCAGCACCCTGGCCACTGTCGCAGTGCCTTCCTTCGTCCGCGACGTGATCCGGCCGCGTGTGACCGGGCGCTTCGTGGACATGCTGATCGCCTCCACCACCCATCCGGCGATGCTCGGCTATCTCGACCAGGCGGCCTCCATCGGGCCGGACAGCCCCATCGGCCGCAAGACGGGGCGGGGGCTGAACGAGAACCTGGCGCGGGAGGTGATGGAGTTGCACAGCGTCTCCCCCGCCGCGGGCTATACCCAGCGCGACGTGACGGAATTCGCGCGCCTGCTCACAGGCTGGCGCTTCGAACGGGACCGCGAGCCCTATGGCACCGTGTATCGCGAACAGGCGCATGAGCCGGGCGTGAAGACCATCCTCGGCCAGCGCTTCGGCGGCGGCCCGCTGGTGGATGGGCGGGAGGAGACGGAGGCGGCACTGCGCTTCCTGGCCGCCCACCCCGCCACGCACCGGTATCTCGCCACCAAGCTGGCCCGGCATTTCGTGGCCGATGACCCGCCGCCCGCCGCGGTGGCGAAGCTGGAGGCGGTGCTGCGGGACACGGAGGGCGACCTGGGCGCCGTCTCCCGCGCCCTGGTGCGGCTGCCGGAAGCGTGGAACCCGCCGCTGACCAAGCTGCGCGGGCCGCTGGACTATGTCACCGCCGTCTATCGCGCCTGCGGCACCGATGGGGCGCAGTTCGGGGAGGTGGCCTTCAAGAGCGCCTTCGGCCTCGGTCAGGAGATCTGGGGTGCCTTGCAGCCCAATGGCTGGCCCGACCGGGGCAAGGACTGGCTCGGCCCCGAGGCCGCGATGCAGCGGGTGGACTGGTCCTTCCAGCAGGCTGGGCGCTTCGCCCGCAAGGACCCCATGGCGGTGACGGAGGTGGCGCTCGGCCCCCTGGCCTCCGCCGAGACGCGCGGGGCGATCCGCGGCGCGGGCTCGCCGCAGGAGGCCCTGACCCTGCTGTTCAGCAGCCCGGAGTTCCAACGCCGATGAGCCATCTTCCTCCGATCGGGCGGCGCGGCCTGCTGCTGGGCCTCGCCGCCACGGCGGTCGCCGCGCGCTCCCGCCTCGCCTTCGCCGCCATGCCGGCCGGGGTGCTGCCGGGCGAGAACCGGCTGGTCGTGGTGATCCTGCGCGGGGCCATGGATGGGATGGCCGCCCTGGCGCCCTATGGCGATGCGAATTACCGCGCGCTGCGCGGTTCGCTCGCTATGCCGGAGCCGGGGCAGGAAGGCGGGTTGCTGGATTGCGGCGGCTTCTTCGGGCTGAACCCGAATCTGGGCGCGATGCACGCCATGTTCCGCGCGGGAGAGATGCTGCCCATCCATGCGGTGGCCGGCCCCTATCGCAACCGCAGCCATTTCGAGGCGCAGGACATGCTGGAGAGCGGCGCCGTGGAGCGCGGCGGGCTGACCTCCGGCTGGCTCAACCGCGCGCTGGCCGGTTTCGCGGCGCGGCCGAAGGGGGAGGCGGATCTCGGTCTGGCGGTCGGGCTGTCCCTGCCGCTGCTGATGCGCGGGCCGCAGCATGTGGGGATGTGGGCGCCGCCCCGGCCCGTGCGCCCGGCGCCGGACCTCTATGCCCGCGTGGCGGACCTGGTGCATGCCGACCCGCTGCTGGGCCCCGCGGTGCAGGACGGGCTGCGCGGCCGGGGCTTCGCCGCCGAGGTCCTGCCGGAGGAGCGGGGGGTGCGCGGCGGCTTTCTGGCCCTGGCTGGCATCGCGGGGAAGCTGATGGCGGCGCCGGACGGGCCGCGCGTGGCGGCGCTGGAGATCGGCGGCTGGGACACCCATGCCGACCAGACGCGGCGGCTGAACCCCGTCCTCTCGCAACTCGATGGTGGGATGAGCGCGCTGAAGGCGCAGATGGGCCCGGCCTGGACGCACACCGCCGTGCTGGTGATGACCGAGTTCGGCCGCACCGCGCGGGTGAACGGCAACAACGGGACGGACCATGGCACCGGGGGCGTGGCCTTCGTCCTCGGCGGGGCGGTGGCCGGCGGGCGGGTGCTGGCGGACTGGCCGGGCCTGCGCGACGGGCAGTTGTTCGAGAACCGGGACCTGGCGCCGACGCGGGACCTGCGGGCGGTGGCCAAGGGACTGTTGCGGGATCACCTGCGGTTGCCGCCGCAGGCTGTGGCGGCGGCGTTTCCGGGGAGCGAGGAGGCAGTTGCTATTCAATGCCTTGTTAGAAAATTATAAGTCGCCTCTGTTCTGTGCGGAATTTAGCGTCATGTGCCCTTGGCATGAGGAGATGTTATTTCGTCCGACAAACTAACTGTTCGGAAAATTCCTGAAGCAATTCCGCAGCGCCGTTCGTGGTGCTTTGCTGGGCAAGGCTTTGAAGCCCGCGTACGAGATCAGATGATTTAAGGTAGGGCATGTGTTACTCCTTTAAACAGAAAAGCGCGGCAGAGCCTCACAAAAATATCTGGATCGCGTGTCTCTTGAAGTGCAAAAATTCTTTGTATCTCCGCGTCCATAATAGCCTCCTCGTCAGAAGGATAGCTGTGTACGAGTTCACGAAAAGCCGAAGGCTCGCGCATACCAGCTGCAAGTCTTAGCCACGCGCGGCCCAGTTCGGTATGCTTCGGCAAATCATCCGAGCCATGACAATACTTGAGGCCAATTTGCGCAATTAACCGCGGAAAGGCAATTTTATTTCCGCACTCAAGGATAATTTTTTCTAGCGCATCGATGTCAGCAATATTTTCCTGGGTGTGCTGATGATATTGCAATGCGGTTGCTAGCGCAGATTTCTCCTGTACGTTGGGTGATGTCTCTCCGCAAGCCAATTTCACGATGGGGACGACATTTGCCTCCTTTGTTGATGGGCATAAAGATTCGATCATAGTGGAAACAACTTCTGTTGGATTACACGAAAGGACTGTATTCTGTAGGCATTTTAGCGCTCCAGCAGCACATTGAAGAACGCCGTCAGCATGAACGGTGATATACATACCGAGATCTCGAGCTAAAGGCGATTGCTCAACCGGATTTAAAATAGCTTTAACTGTATCGGTTTCATACTCAAAGTTTTTTTTTCGGATAATCTCATAATGATCTGCGTTTATTTGCCAATAATAAGACAAAAAACCTAAGACCAAATCAGGGATCTGCGCAATGCTTTGTTGGCTGGTTTTTCTCAGTTGAAGCGAAAACTGCCGCAAAGGTGCCATAGAGAAAAAAGCATCAAGAAGAGGGAAACGCCGCGATAGAGCTGCGTACATCCACATCATCTCAGCAGTAGGAGCAGAACGCGGGTTGTGAATCAGTAAGGACTCTTCTTGCATAGTCATCTGACGGAGGTCACTACAGCGCCCAAGAAAAGCAAAATCATCACTCATGAACGGAAAGGTGGAGGCGGTGCGGACAATAACAACCTTTCGCTGGTAAGTGCTGTTAGGAGATTGTGTTGCAATTAGCGGATCTGCCATTCGCGAAAGAAAACTATCCAGCAAAACGGCGCATTTGTCCGTTCTTAATTTTAATACCACTGCATCCGAAGGGAGTTGTATAAGTGCCTGGAAGAGAGATTTTTTTGGCGCTGGATGTTCCCATACCCACCTGTTCGAGGAGAGGGAGATTCAATAACCTCAATCCCAGAGTTTATAATCTTCGAAAACAACGGATGATCTTGTTTGAGTTCTTCATTCCACGTTGAAAAAAGAATCCTATTAAGCTTGCCGCTATTTTTTTCTTCTATGAGACGGTCAAGGATAAAAGAGAATTCTAGAGTGTCGCGCAAAGCGCCGCAAACAACGGCAATTTTCTCTGAATCTTGGCCCATAATTCTCTCCTGCTTGCGCTCGCGAGGGTCATTTATCAAAAAAATTGAGTTGTAGTATTTCACTGTTTAGGGATTGAGGCATGCGTTTGCTGGCACCAATGGCTGCAATGAAATCTTGAAGGCAGCCAAAGTGCTTCTTCCAAAATAGGGGGGTAAAGCTACCAAGGTTTGTATTTTCTTGGATAAAATCTGCGATCTGCGTAATAGCTGCGGCATACTGACCGGCCGTCATTGCAGCTCTTCGGAAATTAGCTTCGGCTGCTTTTATATCGAAATGTCTTTGAGCTCCGTCTAGCCGTAATAATCCTGTCATAACTAGGGCAGGCCAAAAGTTTTTCCTTGCAGCGTCAGCTAAATCACGCAGCGTATCCACATAGTACTGCTCGTGTTCAGTTGAGGTAGCTTCACCCGTAAATCCTGCCCTTAAAGCCCATCCGCGCACCATTTGTGCGTCAGAGTTACGTCCTTTCGAGGCGGCCGAAATAAGAAGCCAACCATCTTTATGACGCATTCGTTCATTAGACTGTAAGCAGTGGACGCCACACCAGAAGAGTATAGTGGACTCTAGGGAGGCCATAATTAGATGCCTATTTTTTGCGATCTCTGTTGCAATATTCGCGTAGACCGTCTCAATCTTGGAGGCGCCAGTTGCAAGTATAATGGAATGTGCTTGTTCAAGGAAAACGTTTTTGAAGCCTGCGTCTCTCATTGGTTTGGCAGCTTGTGCAATAGAGCGGGGGCGATTGATGGCGATATTTGTGATGGCATCCTTCGTTGTGGCCGACATTGGGTGATGATGGACTAACGATTGATATGCGGCGCGCCGAAGATCTTCAATTTCAGCATCTTCTAATTGCCAGGCGGCGAAGGTGCCATCGAGAATTTCCGCCGCAGCTTGATCGAATGTAGCACTGCTAGATGAATGATTAAGGCCAAGGCCCAGCAAATCCGAAAAATTTCTTGACGACGTATTTCGTGTTCCGCGAAAACCAGCAATATAAACGACATCGACTAAATGTTTTTGTGGCCGCCCTGCCATTAGGCGAAGTAAACATTCCTTTGGTGCTGGGAGCGTGTCAGAGACATCACGAGCGCAAAGAAAGCTGCTTGTGTGAATGGCAGCGTGTAGTGCCATAAGGCGCGCTATAGGTTTTGGCAAGTCAATACCGATGCTGTCTGCCCAATCGACGATCAGATGGCTTAGCATATATTGGGAGAAATGATGGAATAACTGAAGGAGAAATAAATTCTCTTGGTAGAAAGGCCAGGATAATACACGAAGTTCGGGTGATAAGATAGGATTGAAGAAAACATCTTCAAACCAACGAGACACGCCTAGAGCGCGCAATAGATCATCTCTTTCGCCCATGAAACAAAAATCGATCATCCACATGAACGCAGTGGAAGAATAGCCGAGGATATAAATTTTATGCTTGAAAGGTGATTTAAACTGGCCAATATCTTGGCTATTCTCTAAAGGATGGGCTAGAATGGGTTCGAGCCCCTTCATGACTTTTAGTGTTTTATCTGTCCTGCATCGTAGAATTTTACTTCCGGCTGGGCATGCAAAAATTCCCGCAACCACACTTTTGAATTGTGCGTTTACGGCACCCTTTCCCACATCATCTGGCGGCATTGTTTCGACAATATGTACGCCATTTTCTTCAAGGAGTGTCCTGGCTTGCGGGATATTATCCAGCTGACCTTCCCATGTTGAAACGACAACATGGGAAGCATGGTTTTCCTTCACTAGTGAAATGGATCTTTCAACTGTGGCTAGGAACTCCAAAGGCTCCCGAATTGCACCAGTTATAAGTATGACCTTGGTCTCTGCGGGAGGTTTCCTAGATGGTGCAATCACATTCATAAGAACCGCTCCAAATGCGCTATATTTACTAAATTTTTAATAGTAGTTCTGAAAAATTGACTTCGGATTCAAAGTTGTTGCTTAATAGCGCCTCGTATTCCGCTGGCGTCCCGCTGAAGAAGATCTCCTTCATTGGGATAGTGCCGTAGCGCACCTCGTGCCCGGCCTCGATCAGATGCCGGTACATCGGTGCCACATAGAGTTCGTTGGTCGAGGGTGCCGCCGTTCCCGCGCATAGGCATCGCGGAACAGGGTGGCGGCGCCGAAGTGATAGAGGCCCGAGCAGCAGAAGGGCGCGATCCGGCGCTTCTCCACCACCTCGGCGGCCACGCCCTCCGGCGGGTTGGCCGGGTCGGCGGGGCGGACGAAGGACCAGTGGTCGCCTTCGCCCAGGAAGCATTCCAGCCAGCCCGCCATGCCGTCGAAGCTTGCCTTGCGCACGCCGGGGCGGATGGTGTCTATGTTGAAGATGGTGACCGGCTCCCCATTCGGCACTTCCGCGCGGTCGAGGCCGAGCTGCACGGTTTCCGCCTGCCCTCGGGTGGGCTCCGGCAGTGCCACCATCCGCAGGTTCCGGATGCCGATCGCCTCGGTCCGCGCGCGCACGAATTCCGCGACGCCCGGCCGGTCGAGATGGATGAGCAGGAAGGTCTCGCTCCCGAACATTTCGGAGAAGCCGAGCAGGGACCAATCCAGCAGTGGCCGCCCGGCCAGCGGCAGCATCCATTTCGGCCGGTCGTAGCCCGCTTTGGTGAAGCGGCTGCTGAGGCCGGCCATGGGGAAGACGATCATGCGGGCGTCTCCATCCCGGCATAGAGGCGCAGCGCATTGGCCAGGAAGGCGCGCTGGCGGTCGGGCCGGTCGGCATGCAGGGGGAGCATCGAGAGGAAGAGATGCACGGTCAGCGCCCGCGTGCCCGCGTCGCTGGTGCGGCGGCCGAGCAGGTCCATCTCCGCTGCTCTGTCAGGCAGGAAGCTGGCGGCCCCTTCACGGGACAGGTGCAGGGTGAGGTCATAGGGCTCCGGCTGCTCCACCTGGTAGCGGCCGGTGAGGATCAGGTCATAGCCCTCGACCGAATGGTTCAGCTTGGCGAGGTCGTAGCGCAGGTCGCCATAGACCGTGTGCTCCCCATCGCGGACGGAGCCGCGCGGGTCGATCACCTTGATCTGCTGCTGCCGGAAATCGAAGAAGGTGTTGGGGAAGCACAGGTCCCCGTGCATGACGCCGGGCAGGGGGTCGGTGGCCGCGGCGATGGTGGCGGTCTCGTCCGCGATGCGGCGGAGCGAGGGGAGGCGGCGCCCACCCGAGCGCCATTCGGCGTCGAGGTCGATCCGGCTGGCGCGGGCCCATTGCTCCAGCCGCGTGGCGGTCTTGTCGAGGGCCAGGACGCGCAGCGTGTCGGGCGGCAGGCGCGCGGGGGCGGCATCGGCGCCGAGCTCCCGCGCGGCGCGGAGGAAGTCGAAGCAGCCTTCCAGGATGCGCGCCCAGCTCGCCTGCTCCAGCCGTCCGAAGACGAAGAGCTCGTGCAGCGTCGGGCTGAATTCATAGCCGATGCGGTAGCCATTGCCTTCGCGGCCCAGGAAGGGCGGGGCGTGCAGGCGCAGCGGCGCGGGGATGTTCTCGAACCAGTCGGCCTCGGCGGAGAGCTTGTCGCTCTTCTCGCCCGTCTTGAGCACGGAGCGTCCGGCCACCGCGATGGCGTTGAAGGCGCGGGCCGTGCTGACCTTGGCGCGGGAGCGGTAGAAGGTCTGGAGGTGGCCGAAGTCCAGCCAGCCATCCAGCAGGCGGAAGGTCAGCGGATGGCGGGCGTTGTAGAGGGCCAGGGCACGCAGGAAGTCGCCTTGCGCCTCCGCCAGGGCACGGCCCAGGGCCGGGGCGGAGGAGAGGGCGAACCAGCCGCTGAGCACCTGGTCCTGCCGCGCGGCGGTGCCGGGGCGGCGGCTGACGAAGCTGCCCTGCAGCCCGCCGCTGAGAACGCCCCAGCTGTAGGAATCGGCGCTGGTGGCCACGCCGACCTCGTCCAGCGTCTCCGGCAGGGCTTCGAGGAACAGCGTGTCGCCGTGCAGGATGCGCACCGGGCCGCGTGCGTCCGAGAGGGTCAGGGCATAGGCGATGCTCTCGCCGAGGCTGAGCCCGTCCGGGATGAAGAGGAGTTCGACGCCGGCGGCCAGGAGCTGGGCCTGGTCCCAGTCCTCCGGCTCGAAGCTCTGCGGCAGGGTCAGCACCACGCGCTCGCCGAGGCGGCGCAGGCTGGCGATCTGCGGGGTGAAGAGCCGGTTGTGCCCGAAGGGCAGGAAGCAGGGCGGGAGCTGGCCGAATTCAGCGCCGATCTCGGCATTCACATAAGCGGCCGAGGTGATCAGCGCGAGCGGGGCGTCGGGGCTCATGCTGCGTTCCGGCCGAGGTTGAGTAGGGTGGCGATCTCGTCGTGGCTCATGCGGACGAACTCGTCGGGGCGCAGGGCCTTGTCGTCCACATGGAAGCCGTCATGCCCGCACCAGGGCTTGCCGACATGGATCTCGTCATAGGGGATATCGTGGCGGCGCAGCCAGTCGATGATGACGGGCAAGGTGTGGACGTTGATCAGCCCGACATTGCCCTGGTGGGTGCGCATGTTGCGCGCGGTGCAGACGACGATCTCGAAGCCCTGGGCCTTGTACTCCCGCAGCTTCTCCACCACCGCGAGGTTGGGACGCTTGCCGGGATAGTCGAGTTGTGGATCGTCGATGGTCAGCGTGCCGTCGAGGTCGATCACCAAGCGCTTCATCCGGTTCCCGCCAATCTCCTGGCTTCCTGGCGAAGGCAGCCATGGCTGTGTTCTCCGCAAGGAATTAACGGCATCTTAAAGGGTGCCCAGAGATCACTCAACCCATTCGTGATGCGTCACAAGTTTCAGCAACCTGGGATATTTATATCTCTTTTTGGATCAACCTCGGTTGACGGAACGCAATCCCGTTGACGGAGTGGCAAGCGGCCTGTGTCGGGGCTAAGCCAGGAGGCATGGACGCCATCGCACCCTTCGGCATCGGAATCTGCGGCATCGAGGAACTGGATGGCCATTGCGAGGCCGGGGTGAGCCATGTGCTCTCCATCCTCGACCCCGAATGGCCGGTGCCAGAGAGTTTCGGTCGCTTCGGGGAGCACCGGAAGCTGGAGCTGCGCTTCCACGACGTGATCGAGGAAACGCCGGGCATGATCCGTCCGGAGCGGGAACATGTGGAGCAGATCCTGGCTTTCGGCGCGGACCTGCTGGCGGAACCGGGCGGGCGGCTGCTGGTGCATTGCCATGCCGGCATCTCGCGCTCGACCGCGGCCATGGCACTGATCCTGGCGCAGGCCCGGCCGGAGCTGGCGGCGGAGGCGATCTACGGGGAAATCCTGCGCATCCGGCCCAAGGCCTGGCCGAATCTGCGCATCATCGAATGGGGCGATGCCTTGCTGCGCCGGGGCGGCACGATGATCGGCGGGGCCGCGAACCTGTATCGCCGCCAGCTCCTGGCCTTTCCCCGCGTCCGGACCCTGATGGCCGAAGGAGGCCGGGCGCGGGAGGTCGCGGCGGCCGACGCCGCGACCTGAGGCCGTTCAGGAACCGGGGCGCTCGTGCAGCTCCGGCATGAAGAGGTCCTGCCACTTCGCCGGCTTGTTGCGGATGGTGCCCACGGCGCCCATGAAGTTCGCGTACTCCATCAGCCCGTGCGGCGTCGTGTCGAAATGGGTGTCCGGCTCCTTCAGCATGGCCACCACCGCTTCATCCGTGCTGCCGGTTGGGGAGATGCGGTTGAAGATCGCCGCCGCCTTCACCGGGTCGGAGGTGATCAGCTTGTTGGCCTCGTCCTGGGCCGCGAGGAAGGCCGCCATGATCTTCGGGTTGCCATTGACGAACTGGCGCGGGGCGAAGACCACGTCCAGCGTGGCGTCGCCCAGCACCTCGCTGGCGGCGATCACCCGGTGGATGCGTGGGTCTTCCAGTTCCCGGCTGGAATAGGGCGGCGAGGCGAAATGCGCGGCGATCTCGGTCTTGCCGCTCATCAGCGCGGTGAAGGCCTCCGGATGGGGCAGGCCGACCGTCATCGGGTCGAGCTTCGCGTAGTTGGCCAGGCCGAACTGCTTGGCCACCAGCATCTGCAGCACCACGGCGGCGAGCGAGGTCTTGATGCCGGGCAGGGCGATCTTGTCGCTCGGCGTGAAATCCGCGAGCGAGCGGATGTTCGGCCGGTTGGTGTTGAGCGACAGGGCACAGGTGCTCATCCCGCTGACGCCGATGATCTCGGAACGGGGGATGCCCCGGGCCCGCGACCAGAGGGTGATGAAACCCGGCGCGCCGGTGCCGGCGATGTCGAGCGAGCCGGCCAGCATCGCGTCGTTGATGACATTGCCGCCGTCGAGCATCTGCCAGGAGACATCGACGGGGCCGAGGCCGGCCGCGTCGGCGTGCTTCTCCAGCAGCTTCTGGTCGCGCATCACGATCAGCGGCAGATAGAGGATGCCGTAGCCGTGGGAGAGGCGGACCTTGCCGGTTTCCGCATGAGCACGGCGGACCAGCAGGGCGGGGATGGCCAGCGCCGCGGAAAGGGCGGCACCGGCGGTGAGGATCTGGCGACGTTGCATGGGACGCTCCCGTTCTGTCTTATCGTTGGACGCGGTTCGTACGGCTGCCGGTCAGTGCTGCATGCCCCAGCGGCGGATCGTGCGCTTCTCGATATTGGCGAAGATGAAGCTTTCCACAAAGAGGCCGATCAGGATCACGAAGAACAGCCCGGCAAAGACATTGGCCGTCTCCAGCTGGTTGCGGTTCTCGAAGATGAACCAGCCGAGGCCGCCGGAACCGGAGGAGACGCCGAAGACCAGTTCCGCCGCGATCAGCGTGCGCCAGGCGAAGGCCCAGCCGACCTTGAGGCCGGTGAGGATCGAGGGAAAGGCGGCGGGGATCAGGATGTCCTTCACCAGCCGCAGTCCGGTCAGCCCGTAGTTCTGCCCCACCATGCGCAGCGTCTTGGACACCGAGCGGAAGCCGCCATGGGTGTTCAGCGCGATGGCCCAGAGCACGGAATGCACCAGCACGAAGATCACGCTGCCCGAGCCCAGGCCGAACCAGATCAGCGCCAGCGGCAGCAGCGCGATGGCCGGCAGCGGGTTGAACATGGCGGTCAGGGTTTCCAGCAGGTCCGTGCCGATGCGCGAGCCGATGGCAACAGTGGTCAGCACGGCGGCCAGCGCGATGCCGATGGCATAGCCGATCACCAGCGTGCGCAGCGAGATCAGCGTGCGGGCGGGGATGACGCCGTTGGCGATGTTCTCGAACAGCGCCTGCACCGTGGCGGTGAAGGGCGGGAAGAGCAGGGGGTTGTCGAGCCAGCGCCCATAGGCCTCCCAGACCAGGGCCAGGACGAGGAGGATCAGCGCCTTGCGCAGCGCGCCGATGCGGTAGACGGATTCCCAGGCGGAGATCGGCTTGTTGATCTCGCCGATCCCGCTGCGGGAGGGTTCGCGGATGATCTCGGGGCGCGAGACCAGAGGGCCGCCATTCACGGTGATGCTCATGGACCGTTTCCCCTCAATGCACGAAGAGCATGTCGTTGATGCGCGTCTCCAGCTCCGCTGCGGCGGCGGTGCCGATGAGCTCGGGCGGGACGCTGTTCAGTTCCGCCTTCACCTGGCCGGGATGCGGGGAGAGGAGCAGGATGCGCGTGCCGACACGGATCGCCTCCTCGATGGAGTGGGTGACGAAGAGCACGGTGAAGCGCGTGTCGTCCCAGAGGCGCAGCAGCTCCTCCTGCATCCGCCGCCGGGTCAGGGCGTCGAGCGCGGCGAAGGGCTCGTCCATCAGCAGGACGTCCGGCTCCATCGCCATGCCACGGGCGATGGCCACGCGCTGCTTCATGCCGCCGGAGAGCATATGCGGGAAGCTGTCGGCGAACTTCGCCAGGCCGACCTTCTCGATATAGCTGTCGGCCCGGTCGCGCGCCTCGGCGCCCTTGGCGCGGCCGCTGGCGGTGAGGGCGAACATCACGTTCTCCCGCACCGTCTTCCAGGGCAGGAGCTGGTCGAATTCCTGGAAGACCATCATGCGGTCCGGGCCGGGATGGCGCACCTCGCGCCCCTTGAGCCGGATCTCGCCCTCGGAGGGGGTGAGATAGCCGCCGATCGCCTTCAGCAGCGTGGACTTTCCGCAGCCGGAAGGGCCGAGCAGGATATAGCGGTCGGAGGGGTAGACATCGAAGCCGACACGATGCGTGGCGGTGACCACGGAATCGTCGGTCTTGTACTGCAGGGTGACATCCTGCACCGACAGCAGCGGCGCGGACGCGCCTGGGGCAGCATCCATTTCCGGACCCTCTCTTCCCTGGTTTCCCCGGGGCCTTTCGCGGCCCGGGCTTGCGCCCTGGATATCTCTCCAATCTGTTGCCAAACTGACAGGCGCGCAAAAATCGTTGCTGCGCTGCGGCATGACAGTGCGGTGCGAAGGTTGCGGTGCGGGCGGGGCGATGCGGATTCTGTTGGTCGAGGACACGGCGGATGTGGGCGAGGGTATCCAGGCCCGCCTGCAACGGATGGGGCACGAGGTGGACTGGGAGCGCGACGGCGAAGGGGCCGCGGCGCGGATGGATGTGCAGCCCTATGACCTCTTCATCCTCGATGTGATGCTGCCGCCGCCGGACGGGCTGGCCCTGCTGCGCCATGCGCGGGAGCGGCGGCTGGCGACGCCGGTGCTGATGCTGACTGCGCGTTCCGGCGTGGCGGATCGGGTCGGGGCACTCGATCTGGGGGCCGACGATTATCTGGTGAAACCGTTCGATTTCCTGGAGCTGGAGGCGCGCGTCCGTGTCCTGCTGCGGCGGGGCAGTGGCAGCGCCACCAACGCGATCCGTTTCGGCGACATCGCCATCGACCTGTCCGGCCGCATCGCGAGTGTGGAGGGCGAGCCGCTGGACCTGACGCGGCGGGAACTGGCGCTGCTGGAGATCCTCGTGGCGCGGGGTGGCCGCATCGTCGGCAAGGAGCAGATCGTGGAGCGGCTCTTCGGCCTGGACGGTGCCGCCGGAACCAATGCGGTGGAGCAGTATGTCGCCCGCCTGCGCCGCAAGATCGCCGCCTCCCGCGCCGAGATCCGCACGCTGCGCGGCCTCGGCTACCAGCTCGTGCCGCGATGAGCGCGGTGCGCTCCCTGCATGCGCGGGTGGCGCTGCTGCTGCTGCTGGTGCTGGGCTCGGTGGGCGCCTGCTTCGCGGTGGCGGGCTGGTACTATGCCTGGATGACGGCCGGCAGCGCCTATGACACGCTGCTGCGCTCCGGCGCGTCGCAGATCGCCGAGAACACCTATCAGCAGGGCGCCATGGTGGCGGTGGAGCCGCCGATCTCCGTCCTGGCCTCGCTCTCCGCGATGGACCGTGTCGCCTACAAGGTGGTGGACCCGCGTGGCGTCGTGGTGGCAGGGTCGCCGGACCTCGCGCTCGGCCCGGAAACGCCGCGGGACCAGGCACTGCTGCGCCAGGGCCGCGTGCTGGTGGAGGACGGGGTCTGGCGTGGGGAGCCCGTGCGTATCGCGGTCACCACGCGGCGGCTGGGCGAGGGCTGGGCCCTGGTGGCGGTGGCGCAGACCCTGCACGCGCGCATGGCACTGGCGCGGGACATCGCGGGCAAGGCCATCCTGGGCGTGCTGCTGCTGATCGGCCTGGCGCTGCTGGTGACGCTGCTGGCCATCAAGCATGTGCTGGCGCCGCTGGAACGGGTGCAGGCCGCGCTGCGCGACCGCGATCCGCGCGACCTGAGCCCGCTGACCGTGGCGGCGCCGCCGGAGATCGCGGCGCTGGTCGGCGCCATCAACGGCTTCATGGCGCGGCTGGACCGGCGGATCGGCATGATGCAGCGGATGATCGGCGATGCCGCGCATCAGCTCCGCACGCCGCTCGCGGGGCTGGCCTCGCAGGTGGATCTGCTGTCGGTGGAGGATGATCCCGCGCGCCGGGCCAGCCAGCTCAGGCGCATCGCCACTCGCACGGAGCAGCTCGGCCGGCTGGTGGGGCAGTTGTTCAACCATGCCATGGTGACGCACCGGCCCGATGTGGTGCCGCCGGAGCCGGTGGATCTGGTGGCGCTGGCGCGGCGTATCCTGCTGGACCTGCCGCTGGAGGAGGATGGCAGCGCGGCGCCGCTGCTGTCGCTGGACGCGCCCGAGGAGCCGGTGGTCATCCCAGGCGATCCGATCAGCCTGCGCGAGGCGGTGGTGAACCTGGTGAACAACGCGCTCCAGCATGGCGCGGCCTCGCGGCTGGAGGTCCGCGTCTTCCGGCGGGATGGGGGCGTCGTGCTGGAGGTGGTGGATGACGGGCCTGGCATCCCGCCCGCCCTCTGGGCCCGGGTGCGGGAGCCCTTCCACCCGCGCGGCGAGGGACGGACCGGCGCCGGGCTCGGCCTGGCCATCGCCGACGAGGTTGTCCGGGCGCATGGCGGCAGGCTGCGCTTCCGCAGCGATTCGGCCGATGGCTTCGCGGTGATCCTCGTCTTCCCCGGACAGGGGCCAGGGGATGAGGCACGGGAGGAGGTGCTGAAGGAGGGTGTGGCGCAGACTCTGCCGGGGTGTCGCTGAGGCCCGGCCGCGTCCCGCCTGGACAGGCCGGCCCCGCCGTTCTTCCCTGGAAGGGCCATGACCCAGACCTCTCCCCTGGCCAGCCAGCGCGCCCTTTTCGAGATTCCCGAGGGGATCGCCTATCTCGACGCCGCCGCCTATTCGCCCCTGCCGCGCTCCGTGCGGGCGGCGGGGGAGGCCGGGGTGGCCAGCAAGAGCCATCCCTGGGCGGTGCCGCGCAGCGAGGCCGCGCAATGGGGCGTCCGGGCCCGCGCCGCGGCGGCGCGGCTGATCGGCGCGGCGCCCGGCGACATCGCCATCACCGGCTCCGTCAGCCATGGGATCGCCACGGCGGCGCTGAACCTGGAGCTTCCGCCGGGCTCGCGCGTGCTGCGTGTGCAGGACGAGTTCCCCTCCCTCTGCCTGCCCTGGGATCGTCTGGCGCGGCAGCGTGGGCTGGTGATGGAGGCGGTGCCGCGCCCGGCGGATGGCGACTGGACCGCCGCGCTGCTGGCGGCGATCGACCGTCCCGGCGCGGCGCCCCTGGGCGTCGCCACGCTGACGCCGCTGCACTGGTGCGACGGCGCGCCGATCGATCTGGACCGGGTGATCCCGGCGGTCCGGCGCCAGGGCGGGGCGGTGGTGGTGGATGCCACGCAGGCGGTGGGCGTGCTGCCGGTGGATGTCGGGCGCTGGCGGCCGGATTTCTTGGCCTTCCCGACCTATAAATGGGTACTTGGCCCCTACAGCCTGGCCTTCCTCTATGCCGCGCCGGAGCACCAGTCCGGCCTACCGCTGGAGGAGAATGGCTTCAACATGCTGCGGGGCCAGCCCGCCCCGGGCGCGGCGCGCTACGACCGGGGCGAGCGCGATGATCCGGTGGCGCTGCCCATGGCGGCGACGGGGCTGGAACTGGTGGAATCCTGGGGCGTGGCGGCGGTGGAGGCACGGCTGCGGGGGCTGACGGACCGGCTGGCCGACCGGCTGGAAGCGATGGGCTTTGCCTGCCCGCCACGGCATCGCCGCGCACCGCATATCCTGGGCCTGCGCCTGCCGGGCGGCTTGCCGGCCCATGCGATCCCGGCCCTGGCGGAGCGGGGCGCTTTCGCCAGCGACCGGCTCGGCGTGCTGCGGATCAGCGTGCATGTCTGGGTGGAGGAGGCGGATATCGACCGCTTCGCCGACACACTGGGGGCGGTGCTGGGCCGCTGACCCGCCGCCGGAGGCCGCAGCCTTCTTCCGTGGCCTTCTTTCAGGGCGATGTCCCGGCCAGCCGCGCCTCCGGGCTGGGGCGCAGGATGCGGCTTTCCCAGAAGCCCACGGCCAGCATCACCAGCGTGGTCAGGGCGCCGATCAACAGCAGGTCGGTGGTGAAGGCGAAGGGCACCATCAGGGCGAGCACGGCAAGGCCGCCGAGATGCGAGGACGGCCAGATATCGTAGACCACGCGCTTGTACAGGCCGGAACCGAAGAGGTAGAGCGCCGGCCCGCCGATCAGCGTGGCCGCCGCCGCCACGGTCATGGGGCCGTCGGGATGGGCGATGACGAGGTCGTTGCCCACGGCGGTCACGATGATGCCGGCGAGCAGGATGGCGTGGATGTAGTGGAACCGGGCTCCGATGCGCCCGGGATCGGGGGAATGGGTGATGACCGTGCTGCCGTCCCGGCTGCTGGTGCCGAAATAGACCCACCACATGGCGAGGCTGCCGAGGAAGGTGGAGAGGAAGGCGATCAGGATGGGCGGCTCCCAGGCCGGCTGGTCGGCCAGGGTGGCGCCGGTGACCAGCACGGTCTCGCCCAGGGCGACGATGACGAAGAGCTGGCAGCGCTCGGCGAGATGGCCGCCCTCGATGGTCCAGTCCCGCGTCCGGGAGCGTCCCAGCCCCGGCAAGGCGAAGCCGAACATGGGAGAGACGTATTCACAGAGGACGGCCAGGACCCAGAGCAGATGCCGCCAGGGTGCCGGAACCAGCCCGCCCAGGACCCAGAGCACCGCCGCGATGCAGACCCAACCCAGCATCCGCCGGTAGTTGGCGGCCAGCGGATGCCCGGCGGGGAGCCGGCGGGCGATGAAGCCCGTGCGCCCCACCTGCATGGCGGCATAGGCGAGGGCAAAGACGAGCCCACGCTCGCCGAAGGCCTGGGGCAGGGCGGCGGCCATCACCAGCCCGGCCAGCATGGTGCCGAAGAGCAACCCGCGGATCTGCGGCGTTTCCGGGTCGAACCAGTTCGTGACCCAGCATGTGTACTGCCAGCCCAGCCAGACGGCGAACCAGAGGATCAGTGCCTCCAGCGCCCCGGCCGCGCTCAGGTGGTGCAGCAGCCCGTGCGAGACCTGGGTGACGGCGAAGACATAGACGAGGTCGAAGAAGAGCTCCTCGAAGGTGACGCGGGCATGGTGGCCGTCGCGCCGCCGCAGCAAGGGGTGGTGGGCCTGGACGTCCGTTCCTGTCCCGTCTTCTGCCGCCATGAAGGATGCTCCCGTCACCTCTGGCGGCGACTCTGCCCTGTCCTGTCCATAAAGCCCATTGGCGGAATCGCGGCGGGCGCGGTCGGGGGGATCAGGCGGCCGGCTGGAGGCGGGCGGCGTTCAGCAGGAGGAGATCGGCCAGGGCGGCGGCGGCGCCGTGCAGCCTCTCGCTGCGCCCGGTGACGACGAATTCCACCTCGTCCAGTTCCGGCCCCGGCACCTCCACCAGCGCGCCACCCAGCAGCAGGCGCGACTGGGCCGTGACGCCGAGCCCGGCCAGGACGGCGGCGGTCAGCCCGCTCAGGCTGCCGGAGGAGCAGGACATGCGCCAGCGCCGGCCGGAGCGTTCCAGCGCCTCCAGCGCCAGGGCGCGGGTGATGGAGCGGTTGGGATAGGCGACCAGGGGCAGTGGCGCCTCCGGGTCCAGCACGGTGCCGGCGGTGCCGATCCAGGCCAGGCGTTCCCGCCAGACCGGGCGGCCGCGCCGCTCGCCGGGGCGGCGCTTGGCGCAGATCAGGTCGAGCTCCCCGGCATCCAGCCGGTCATAGAGCAGGGCGCTGAGCCCCACGGTCAGGTCGAGGTCCACGGCCGGGTTGGAGCGGACGAATTCCCGCAGGATCTCCGGCAGGCGGGAGGAGACGAGGTCCTCCGAGGTGCCGAAGCGCAGCCGGCCACGCAGCTCCGTGCCGGCGAAGAAGGCGGCGGCGCGGGCATGGGCCTCCAGGATGGTGGTGGCGAAGCCCCGCATCGCCTCGCCATCCGTGGTAAGGGTGACGGAATGCGTGTCGCGCAGCAGCAGGGGCCGCCGGGCCAGCTCCTCCAGGCGGCGGATATGCTGGCTGACGGTGGACTGGCTCAGCCCGAGGCGTTGCCCGGCGGCGGTGAAGTGCCGGGTTTCCGCGACGGCCAGGAAGGTGCGCAGCAGCAGCGGGTCGAAAGAGGATTCGGTCATCGGATTCCGCAATGACTGTTAATGCTGTCATTTTTGCTGTGAATGGGCAAAGGAGGCCGCTGAACGAAGTCATTCCTGTGACAGGGGCGTTTCCCGTGGCCAAAGACCTATCCAGCGCCGCTCCGCCGGCCAGGCGTTCGATCCTGGCCCGCCTGCGGATCGATCCCTATATCCTCCTGATCCTCGGCATGGTGGTCCTGGCCAGCGTCCTGCCCGCCCGGGGGGAGGCGGCCGAGGCGGTGGACTATGCCACCAATTTCGCCATCGCCCTGCTCTTCTTCCTCTATGGCGCCCGCCTGTCGCGAGAGGCGGTGATGGCCGGGGTGACGAACTGGAAGCTGCAATTGGTGGTCTTCCTGTCCACCTACCTGCTCTTCCCCATCCTCGCCATCGGGCTGAGCTATGCCATGCGCCCGGCGCTGGGGGAGATGCTGGCGCTCGGCATCATCTTCGTCGGCGTGCTGCCCTCCACCGTGCAGTCCTCCATCGCCTTCACCTCGATCGCGCGCGGCAATGTCCCGGCGGCGCTCTGCGCGGCCTCGGTCTCGAACCTCGTGGGCATCGTGCTGACGCCGCTGCTGGTGGGCGTGCTGATGACCACGAACGGCGAGAGCGGCATCTCCCTCGGGGCGATCCGCGGCATCATGCTGCAACTGCTGCTGCCCTTCGTGCTGGGCCAGCTTGTGCGCCGCTGGCTGATGCCCGTGCTGAGCCGTCACAAGCAGCTGGTGGGCTATGTCGATCGTTCCTCGATCCTCTTCGTCGTCTATGGCGCCTTCAGCGAGGGCGTGGTGAACGGGCTGTGGCGCCAGGTGGACGCGCTGAGCATCGGGATCCTGCTGGCGGCCAATGCCGCGCTGCTGGCGGTGGTGATGCTGCTGCTGCACTGGTACACCCGGGCTGCCGGCTTCTCGCGCGAGGACCGGATCACCATCCTGTTCTGCGGCTCCAAGAAGAGTCTCGCCAGCGGCATCCCGATGGCGAGCCTGCTGTTCAGTGGGCAGGCGGTGAGCATGATCGTGCTGCCGATCATGCTGTTCCACCAGATCCAGCTGATGGTCTGCGCCGCGCTCGCCACCCGCTGGGGGCGCGAGGCGGCGGAGGCCGAGCGTGCCGAGGCCACCACCGTGCCGGCCACGGCGCCGCAGCGCGCCTGACCAATCCGGGGGCAGTCCCCCGGTTCCGCCCGCCTTCCGGAGGTCAGGCCGAAGGGGGCGGGTAGCGCAGGCCGGACAGGCTGAGCTCCAACTGGCGTGCAAGGGCGGGCGAGCCTGCCGCCAGGCGGAAAGTCCGGCCGCGAAGGGAGGCCAGCAGGGGTGAGCGGGCGGTCATCATGCGGGTCAGCAGGTCCGTGGCCCGGATCACGTGCCGGGCAAGCTTGTGCCGCCGCCCGGCCCAGAGGCCGACAGCCTCCGGCCCCGCGGCGATGGCGGCGGCCAGCGACCAGGCATCCTGGATGCCGAGATTCATGCCCTGCCCGCCGGCCGGGGAATGGATATGCGCGGCATCCCCCAGCAGCAGGCGGCGGTCGATCTGCATCCGGGGGACCTGCCGCTGGCTGATGCGGAAAAGGTTCCACCAGGAGGCTTCGCCCAGGGTCAGGCCCGGGCGCTGGAAGGGGGCCAGGGAGCCCTGGGCGGGCGGCGGCGCATCCGGCGGCAGCAGGGCGATGGTCCGCCAGCAGCCATCGGGAAGGGGGAAGCAGATCAGGGGCGCCGGTCCGTCCGGAAAGGCATGCATATGGGTCGGGCTGAGCCCATCCAGCGGCAGGTCCGCCAGGACCAGTTGCTGCGGATAGCGGTGCCCGGGAAAGGGCAGGTCAAGGCTGTGCCGCAGGCTGCTATGGGCGCCGTCGCAGCCGGCGATCCAGTCCGCAGTGACCCATTCCAGCCGCCCGTCCTCGTGCCGCAGCAGGGCGTTGCCGTTTTGCATCTCCAGGAACTCGACGCCGAATTCCGGCCCGGCACCCGCTTCCGTCAGGAGGCGCTCGGTCTCGTACTGGGGAAGGATCACCATGGAGGGGAAGCGCGGATGCACGTGCTGGAAGCGCATCCGGACTTCCTCGCCCAGCACATGGCCG
>NZ_CP095554.1:2990000-3087500 GCF_023078375.1 Roseomonas gilardii subsp. gilardii
GCTGGAGACGCTGCGCCACGAGTGGTGGAGCGAGAACGACCCGCAGAAGCGCCGCGCGCTGCTCGACAAGGTGCAGGCCCGTGCCTACGAGACGGTGCCCTATATCAATGCCGGGCAGTTCCGCACCAACGCCGCCTGGCGCGCCAGCCTGACCGGCATCCGGCCCACCACGGTCCCGGTCTTCTGGGGTGTCGAGAAGCACTGAGTCCCCGACGGGTGGCGCGCCGCCGGCCTTTGCCACGGCGCGCCACGCAACCCCGCGCCGCCACTCCCTCCGGCGCCTCCCCTCTGGCGTCCCCCTCTGGCGTCACGGCCCCGGCCCCGGCATTCCTGCGGAGGTCTGCCCGGAACCGGAGCCCTGTCCCCATGAGCCGCCCCCACCGCATCGCCCTCGCCGCCCTGCTCGGCACCTGCCTCGCCCTGCCCGCCTCGGCCGACGAGACCAGGCAGATCGGCTATGTGAACACCGCGATCACCAATCTCGGCCTCACCCGTTCCCACCGTGTGGTGGTGGAGCGCTTCAACGACCCTGACGTGCCCGGAGTGGCCTGCTACATCAGCCAGGCGCGCACGGGCGGCGTGTCCGGCATGGTCGGGCTGGCGGAGGACCCCGCGCGCTTCGGCCTGAACTGCGTCGCCACTGGGCCGGTCCAGGTGACCGACAGGGCCAAGCGCGGCGATCGCGGCGAGAAGGTCTTCGAGAGCAACACCAGCCTCTTTTTCAAGGAGACGCGGGTGCACCGCTTCATCGACGAGGAGCAGGGCGTGGTCGTGTATCTCGCCTGGTCCACCAAGCTGGTGGATGGCTCCCCCTACAACGTCGTCGCCGCCGTTCCCTTCCGCTGACGCGGCCGCAGGGCGGATTCACGCCTCCGGGCTACGCCCTACGGCGATCCGCCAGCATGGCCGCAGGGCGGATTCACGCCTTCGGGCTGCGCCCTACGGCGATCCGCCAGCATGGCCGCAGGGCGGATTCACGCCTTCGGGCTGCGCCCTACGGCGATCCGCCAGCATGGCCGCAGGGCGGATTCACGCCTTCGGGCTGCGCCCTACGGCGATCCGCCCTGGTCCACCCCCGCCACAGGCGGCTGGTCGAGCCATTCCTTGAGGATGGTGAAGCCCACAGCCAGCAGCACGGGGCCCAGGAAGAGGCCGAGCAGGCCGAAGGCGAAGGCGCCGCCCAGGGCGCCGAGGATGGTCAGCAGCAGCGGCAGGTCGGCACCGCGCGCGATCAGCCAGGGGCGGATGAAATTGTCCACCGAGGAGATCCCGCCCGCGCCATAGACAAGCATGAAGGCCCCGGCCCAGCCGCGCCCGTCGATGAACAGCCAGATCGCGGCCGGGATCCACACCACCGGCGCACCGACCGGCAGGATGGAGATGCAGCCGGCCACGACGCCGAGCAGCACCGGCTGGGGCACGCCCACGAGCCAGAGGCCGAAGCCGGTCATCACCCCCTGCGCCACCGCCGTGCCCAGCAGCCCATAGACCACGCCCTGGGTCACATCCCCGGCCAGGAGCACCAGGTGCCGCCCGCGCGCGCCGGCGATCCGCTCCGCCATGCGCTGCACCGCATCCGCCAGCCTCGCGCCGTCGCGGAAGAAGAAGAAGGCCAGCAGGATCGCGATCAGCAGCTCCGCCAGCCCGGACAGGATGCCCAGCAAGCCGGAGAGCAGGAGCTGCGCGACGCTGCCGATATAGGGCTGCAGCGTCTGGAACAGCCCCGAAAGGTCCATGCCCAGGCGCTCCACATAGCCCTGCAGCCAGGGGCCCAGCACGGGAATGGAGCCCACCAGGCCGGACAGGCTCGGCAGGCCGCCATCCGTGGCCCGGCGCACCATCTGGCGCAGGTTCTCCACATCCGCCCCGCTGGTGGGCGCCGCGAAGAGCAGCGGCAGGCCCAGCACCAGGAACATGGCGCAGACCATGATGGCGGCGGCGAGGTTGGCGGAAAGCCCCAGCCTTTCCCGCAACAGCCGGTAGGCCGGCCATGTGGAGTAGCTCAGGATCGCCGCCCAGAGCAGCGCGGACAGGAAGGGGCGCACCACCAGCAGGCAGCCCACCAGCAGCGCCAGCAGGGCAAGGGCGCCGATCAGCTGTGCCGGCCGGAAGGAATCGTCCGGCGTTTCCGGGGTTCGTGCCATGTTCTCGGCGTCCAAGGATTCAGGCGCGGGGTCCCATCATGGCGCCCACCCCGGATACGGGCCGGACCGACCCGCCCGCGCGTTCCCGCTCTAGGCCGGATCGGCCCCCAGGGAAACCTGTGGAGGGAACGGATGCCCCTGGCGGGGCACCTTGCGCGAGGGTGGGGCCGCCGTCGAATCGGGCGCGGCTGGCGAGGCCGGGACCCATGACACCGCCGGGGTCCGGGTAACCGCGGCCTCCATGCATCCGCTGCGTCCTACCTGCCTTCGGCACATCCATTAAAGATAGTGGAAAGAAGCAGAAAGACGATTTCCATGGCGTGCCTCGAAGCACTGATCGTTGCGACGCATCAAAAAATGTAGATTCCTGTTGATACGCTTCCGGCGTCGCCGCATTTTGCGAGAAATGCTTCGGTTCGGCTATGGGGCTCGGCCGACCGGAGGCCAACACGCTTAAATCACGAGGGGTTGCATGCGGTTTGCCGATATCGGGCAGCAATTACGCGCCTACAGGCTCGAATCGGGTCTCCGGGCCGAGGAGATCGCGGCGCGCCTCGGCGTGTCCCGCGCAGCGCTCTATCGCTATGAGAAAGGCGAGGTCATCAAGCTGGACACGATCCGGCGCCTCGCGGAGCTGCTGAAGATCTCGCCACTCTCCCTGCTGGGGATCGGTGTCGAGTATTTCTCCCGCCCGCTCGCCCTCACGGAGCGCCTGCGCCAGATCGAGGAACAGGCCGACCAGCTCCTGCAGGTGGGCGGGGCGCTCTGCGTGCAGGTGTCCTCGGATGCGCTGGAGGGGGCGCTGGCCGAGGCCCTGGCGGAGATCGCCGATGCCTCGCCGGAGCGGATGCAGGCCCGCACCACGGCGGAACAGGCGCTCAGCCAGCTCGCCACGCGCAAGCGCCTCTATGCCCAGCGCCGGCCCTCGATCATCGCCATGCTGGGCGAAGGCGCGCTGCGCCGGCTGCTGGAGGATGGCGTGGCCGGCAGCATGCCGCTCTCCGACCGCGTCCGGAACCGCTGCCGCCTGGCGGCGCGCGCCGAGGTGGAGCGTATCGCGGAACTGATGGAAAGCGAGCCGATGGGCCTGCAGCTCGGCCTGCTGCCTGGCGGCGATCCGGCCGGCACCTTCGTGGTCTTCCGCGACCGGGAGCGTGCCCATCTCTGCGCCAACCCCTTTGCTCCCGATGTCTCGCCCTTCAACGCCGTCGGCGTCGGCATGATCACCGGGGCGGATGAGGCCGTGTCCATCCACCAGCGCGTGGCGGAGTCGGTGTGGCGCGACGCGCTCAAGGGCGCCAGCGCGGCGTCCCGTGTCCGCGAGCTGATCCAGAGCCACTCGCGCAAAGATTGATCCCGCCGGGGGCGGCACCGGGTCCACCCCCGGGCCCGCCTCCGCCCCCTCCTCAGAGATCGAGGCTCGCCTCCAGGACGTCGTCCTCCAGGCGGTGCAGATGGAAGCCAAGCTTGGTCACGAAGGCCTGCATCGGCGTGTTATCCGCCAGAACCTGCCCCACCACGCGGCGGATGCCGGTTTCCCGCCCCCAGTCCAGCACCCGCGTCATCAGGTGGCGGCCCAGGCCCTTGCCCTTCCAGCGGGGCAGCACCACCACGGCGAACTCGGCGCTGTTGCCCTGCCCTTCCCGCGTCAGCCGGGACACGCCGACGATCCGCTCCACCCCGTCCTCGCCCGTCTCGATGGCGACGAAGGCCATCTCCCGGTCGTAGTCGATCTGCGTCATGCGGGCGATCTGGGCACGCGGCAGCTCGCGCATGGAGCCGAAGAAGCGCCAGCGGATATCGTCCGGGTCCATGTTCCGGAAGGCCTCGGCCTGGGCGGCCGCATCCTCGGGCCGGATCGGGCGCACCATCAGCCGGCGCCCGTCCGGCGCTGTCCAGGGCGCCGCCAGTTCCGCCGGATAGGGCGGGATGGCCAGCATCGCGGCCTCGCCTTCCGCCCGCAGGCGCAGGTCGGCATCCACGGCGACCACGCCCGCGGCCGAGGCGATCAGCGGGTTGATGTTGGCTTCCTTGATCTCGGGGAAGTCCACCACCAGGGCCGAAAGCCGCACCAGCGCATCGGACACCGCCTCGACCTTCACCGCCTCCTGGTCCCGCCAGCCGTGTAGGCGGCGCGAGATCCGCGTGCGGCCGATCAGCGCCGTGGCCAGGACGCGGTTCAGCGGCGGCAGGTCCACCGCCTCGTCCGCCTGCAGGTCGGCGGTGGTGCCGCCGGCGCCGAAGCCGATCCAGGGGCCGAACATCACCTCGTCGCCCAGGCGCAGGCGCAGCTCCGCGCCCGGATGCGCCTGCCGCTCCACCAGCAGCCCGTCGATGCGGCAATCCGGCCGTTCCTGCGCCGCGCGCGTCAGCATGGCGAGGCCCGCGGCGCGCACGCTCTTCACGTCCCGCAGCCCGACCGCGACACCGCCGATCTCGGTCTTGCGGGGCAGTTCGGCGCTCAGCAGCTTCAGCACCACCGGGAAGCCGAGCTCCATGGCCGCCTTGCCCGCATCGACGGGGCTGGCGACCACGCGGCGCGCGATGGTCGGCACGCCATAGGCGTCGAAGACGCTCAGCGCCTCCGCCTCGTTCAGCGCCAGCCTGCCCCGGGCGCGCACCGTGTCCAGCAGCCGGCGCACCGCCGCGCGGTCGGGCGCGAAGTCGAGCACGTCGCGCGGCGGCAGTTCCGCCGCGGCATCGCGGTTGCGCCGGTCCTGCGCCAGGTGCAGCGCGCCCCGCACCGCCCGCTCCGGAGTGGGAAAGACGGCGATGCCGGAGCGGGCGAGGAAGGAGCGCTGCGGGCCGCCGGTCGCCTGTCCGAGCCAGCCCACCAGGATCGGCGCGCCCCGGATGCCGCTGAGCCCGGCCATGGCGGCGGCCACGGCGTCACTGTCCTCCTCCGGGTTCGGCGAATGGATCGCCACCACCGAGCCCACTTCCGGCAGCGTGGCGATCATCGCCGCCACCTCGGCCAGCCGGTGCCCCTCGCCATGCGGCAGGACCAGCGGGTTGCCGCCGTGCCAGCGCGGCGGCAGCGACAGGTGCAGCATCGGCCAGGCCGCCTCGGGGATTTCCGCCAGCCGGCCGCCACGGCGCAGCGCGGAATCCGTGGCCATCTGGCCCGTGGCGAGGCCGTTGGACACCACCGCGATCCGGTCCGCCTCCGCCCCGCTGCGCAGCGAGGAGACCCGGACCCGTGACAGCGTCTCGGCGGCCGCGAGGAGTTCTGCCAGATCCGCCACCCGCAACACCCCGGCGCGGCGCAACGCCGCCTCCATCACCGCATCCGCCCCGCCCAGTGCTTCGCGGGAGGCGCTGCCGGGGCGGATCGCCACCACAGGCCGGGTGCGGGCCGTGGCGCGGGCGGCGGAGATGAACTGGCGCCGGTTCTTGATCCGCCGCAGGTCCAGCAGCACGGCGTTGGTGGCCGCGTCGCGCGCTAGCCAGTCCAGCGCGCCGGCGAAGCCGTAATCCGCATTGCCGCCGATGCCCGCGATCAGGCTGAAGCCGAAGCCCTGAGCCTCGGCATAGTCCAGGAGCGCCCGTGCCAGGGCCGAGGACTGGCAGAGCAGCGCCAGCTTCCCCGGCCGTGGCAGGAGATGCGAGAGCGTGGCGTTGAGGCCCAGTGGCGGCACCGCCAGGCCGAAGGAGCGCTGCCCCAGCGCCCGAACGCCGCTGCCGCGCGCGAGGGCGGCGAGGTCGGGGGAAGCGACCGGCACCACCGCCGCGTGGCAGCCCCGCGCAGCGAGGGCGGCGAAGGCGGCGGGCTGCGCCTCCGGCGGCAGCGAAATCACGGCGAGTTCCGGCGCCTCGTCCAAGGCGTCGAGGCTTGGCGCCTCCTCCAGCCCGTCCCAGCGGAAGCCGATCGTGTGCAGCACGCCCTTGAACCGGCCGGCGACCAGGTTCCGTGCCAGGATGGCGGTCTCCGGCAGGGCGGGATCGCCCAGGAAGGCCACGCGCCTGGGCGCGAAGAGCGAGGCGGCCCGGAAACCGGGCCGGAGGCTGGGAGCGTCGAAAGGGGTCATCGCCGCATCAGGGTGGTGATTTCCGGGCGATGCGGCAATCTTGCTTTCGGGCCTTCCCGTCAATGCCATTCGGCGGGGGCATGAAAAGGAGAGGCCGTGCCGATGCCGCAGGATTCGCGCTGGGACCCGGAGATGCTTCGCTTCACCCGCGCGATGGAGGCCGCCGCCCTGCCCGATCCGATCCCGGACATCACCCGGGACACGGCGCGGAACCTCGCCGCCGGGCGGGCGCGGACCGAGGCGTTGAACCTGCCTCTCGCGGCCGGGGGCCATGCCATGGCGGAAAGCCGTGATCTGCGGCTGGACCTGCCCGGTGGCCCGCTATCCTGCCGACTCCACCGCCCGCATGGGGAAGGCGGGCATGGTGGCACCCTGCCGGTGATGGTGAACCTGCATGGCGGCGGCTGGGTCTGGAACAGCGTCGATACGCATGACCGGCTGTTCCGCGCCTATGCCCATGCCGCGGGCTGCGCCGTCCTGGCACCCGACTACAGCCTGTCGCCCGAGGCCGCCTTTCCCACGGCGCTGGAACAGAGCGCGGCAGTGGTGCGCCATGTGGCGGCGCATGGCGCCCCGCTGGGGCTGGACCCCGCGCGCATCGTGCTGGGCGGCGATTCGGCCGGCGCCAATCTCGCCCTCGCGGCGGCGCTGCTGCTGCGCGAGACCGATCCGGGCCTTACCCTGCGCGGGCTGCTGCTGGCCTATGGCTGCTACGACGCCCGCTGCGGCACGGAAAGCCAGCGCGAATTCGCCGAGGGCTTCGGCCTGACGCGGGAAAGGATGAAGCTGTTCTGGCGCCTCTACGCACCGGAGGAGGAGGCCCGGATGAGCCCCCTCGCCTCGCCGCTCTTCGCCGATCTCCGTGGCCTGCCCCCGGCCCTGTTGCAGATCGCGGAGCTGGATGTGCTGCGCGATGACAGCCTCGCCATGGCCGGGCGGATGCGGGAGGCGGGGGTAGAGGTGCTGTCGCGCCTGTTTCCCGGCACGGTGCACGGCTTCCTGCGCGCCCAGGGCCGTGTCGGCGCGGCCGATGAAGCGGTGGCGGAAGCGGGGCGCTGGCTGCGGGAAAGGCTCGCCTGAGCCCTCCCGGCCAGCCCGCTCCCCGCCCGCGATCAGCCCTTGGCCGACAGCGCCCGCCTCGCCGCCTCGGCGAGGTAGCTGCTGGCCACCGGCAGCACGCGGTCGTCGAAATCGTAATGCGGGTTATGCAGTTCCCGGCCGCCCTCGGCGGGGCCGTTGCCGATCCAGACGAAGGCCCCCGGCACCTTCTGCAGGAAGGCGCTGAAATCCTCTCCGGTCATCGCCGGCGCCATGTCGCGGCGCAGGGGGGCCACGGCGGCGGCGGCCCCGGCAGCCAGTTCGCGCTCCGCCGGATGATTGACCGTGGCATCCACCCCGGCCAGCACCCGTACCTCGGCCTGCACGCCGAAGCCCGCTTCCAGCCCGGCGGCGATGGCCTTCAGGCGCTCGATCATCAGCGCGCCGACCTCGTCGTCGATGAAGCGGATCGTGCCGTCCAGCACCACCTCCGCCGCGATCTGGTTCGTGGCCTCGCCGCCATGGATCGTGGTCAGGCTGCACACCGCCGTCTTCATCGGGTCCACCGAACGGGCGACGATGGACTGCGCGGCGGTGATGGCATGGCCGGCCGCGAGGATCGGGTCACGCGTCAGGTGCGGCAGGGCGGCATGCCCGGCATGGCCCCGGATGACGATCTTGAAGCGCCGCCCGGCCGCCATCACCGCGCTGTCATGAACGGCAATGGTGCCCACCGGCAGGCCCGGCCAGTTGTGCCAGCCGAAGATCCGGTCCATGGGGAAACGCTCGAAGAGACCGTCCGCCACCATGGAGCGGGCCCCACCCCCGCCCTCCTCGGCGGGCTGGAAGACCAGATGGACCGTGCCCGACCAGCTCCTGTCCTCCAGCAGCAGAGCCGCCGCCCCGAGCAGCGCCACCGTATGGCCGTCATGACCGCAGGCATGCATCACGCCCGGCCGCGTCGAGGCCCAGGGCAGCCCGGTCGCCGCCTCCTGGATCGGCAGCGCGTCCATGTCGGCGCGCAGGCCGACCGAGCGGTTGCCGCCGCCGCGCCGCAGAGTGGCGACCAGCCCATGGCCGCCGATGCCCTCGGCGATCTCGGTCACGCCAAGCTCGCGCAGACGTGCGGCCACATAGGTCGCCGTGGGGCCCTCATCCAGGGTAGGGGCAGGGTTGGCGTGCAGATGGCGGCGCCAGCCGGTCAGGGTCTCAACGAGTTCCGGGTTCATGGTTTTGGGGGATAGCCCGTTCATTGCCGATGCTCCATCGTCTTCCGGCCCTGCTCGCCTCTTTCACCCTCGTGGCCGCGATGCCGGCGGAAATATCGCTGGGCCAGGGGTTGCCCCAGGGCGGCGATCCGCCGTCCACGGTGCCTTCCGCACAGGCGGCCTCTCCTGCCACTGAATCCGGATCGGGGGATCAGGATGCCGGGGACGAGGTCACGGTCCCCTACGAGACCGAGTTCCGCCCGACGGGGGATTCCGCGGTCGATTCCGCGATCTCCAGCATCTCCTCCCTGAAGCGGCTGCAGAGCCTGGCCCCCACCTCGGCCGAGGGGCTGGTCGCCCGCGCGCTTCAGGAACAGGGGCTGGTCACACGCGCGCTGCGGGCAGAGGGCTTCTATGCCGGGCGCCCGGAGGTGCTGATCGACGGCCAGGCGCCGGATACGCCGCAGCTCGCCGCACGGCTCGCAGGCCGGAAGCAGCCGGTGAAGGTGACTGTCGGCGCCGCGCTGGGGGAGCGGTTCCGGATCGGCGTGCTCCGCGTCGCGCCGGCGGAGCCAGACCGCGACCTGGGCGCCGCCGGCGAGGTCACCGGCCTCGCCAAGGGCGATCCCGCCCGGGCCGAGGACGTGATCGCCGCGGGCGACCGACTGGTCACCGCCCTGCGCGACGCCGGATACCCCTTCGCCTCCATCCCCCGGCGCGAGGTGACGGTCGATTTCGACACGCATCTGATGGACGTGGTCTATCACCTCCAGCCCGGGCCGCAGGCGCGCTTCGCCACGCCGGAGGTGGAAGGCGCCACCCGTGTCAGCCAGCGCATGCTGAACGCCGTGGCCGGGCAGCTCACGGACAAGGAATACAGCCCGCAGACCCTGAACCGGGTGCGGCGGGACCTGGTGGACCTCGGCGTCTTCGGCATGGTGCGGGCGCAGGAAGGCACGGCGCTGGACGGCAGCGGCCGCCTGCCGGTCACCTTCCTGGTTTCCGAGCGGCCGCGCCGGGCCCTGGGCGCCAGCGGCGCCTACGAGACCCGCAACGGCCCGACCGCGACGGTGTTCTGGGAGCACCGCAACCTCTTCGGCGCCGCCGAGCGGCTGCGGCTGGAAGGCTCGATCGGCCGGACCACGCAGAGCAGCGCAGGCAACAGCTTCAACGCCCGGGTGGGCGCCAATCTCCGCTCGCCCTGGATCTTCGGCCGCAACATGACGCTGGTGATCGACACCGCTGCGATCCGCGAGCGCCTGCTCGCCTATGACCGTGACGCCATCACCGGCGCGGTGTCGATCGAGACCAAGCCCGATCCGCGCCTGACCCTGGCGGGCGGCGTGATCGGCGAGTTCGGCAGGACGAAGGAGTATGGGGCGAGCAAGCGCGACTACCAGCTCGTCGGCCTGCTCGGCACGGCCTTCTGGGACGATACGGACAGCCTGCTCGACCCCTCGCGCGGGGTGCGGCTGAACGGGCTGATCTCACCGATCTATGCCATCAATGGCGGGCAGACCTTCGTGCGGATGCGCGGCACCGCCACCGCCTATCACGACCTCACCAGCGACAGGGGCACCATCCTGGCAGGGCGCAGATCTCCGTCGGCAGCATCCTCGGCACCTCCTCCTATTTCGACGTGCCACCGCATATGCGCTTCTATGCCGGCGGCGGCGGCTCGGTGCGCGGCTATGACTTCCAGCGCATCGGGCCGCGCCGCAGCAACGACACGCCGACCGGCGGCCTCTCGGTCGTCGAGGCCAATCTGGAGGTGCGGCAGCGCATCTCGGGCGCCTGGGGCATGGCCGCCTTCATCGATGGCGGCAGCGTGCAGGAGGACAGCGCGCCCGGCTTCAGCAACCTCGCCTTCGGCGCGGGCCTCGGCGTGCGCTACGCCACCGCCATCGGCCCGATCCGCGCCGACGTGGCCTTGCCGCTGAAGAAGCTGCCGGGCGATTCCGGCTATGGTCTCTATATCGGCATCGGGCAGGCCTTCTGATGCGGCGCGCGCTGAAATGGGCCGGCATCCTGCTGCTGGTCCTGATCCTCCTCCCCGTCGTCGTGGTCGGCGGCGTGCTGGTCTTCGCCAACACCTCGCCCGGCCAGGCGATGATCGCCCGGCTGGCCGGGCAATACGTGCCCGGCCTGACCATCGAGGGGCTGCATGGCGGCCTGCCCTTCGGGCCACGCATCGACCGGATCACCATGGCCGATGCCAAGGGGACCTATCTGACCGTCGAGGATGCACTGCTGGAGGTGGATCTCGGCGCGCTGCTGCGGCGGGAGGTGCGCATCCGCCGCCTCTATGCCGGCCGCCTGGATTTCGAGCGCGTGCCCGAAAGCACCGCCCCGGCGCCGGAGCCGCAACCCAGCGAGCCGGGCGGCAGCCTGATCCCGTCCCTGCCCCAGCTTCCGGTCGGGCTGGCGCTGGAGGCGCTGGAGGTGAAGCGGCTGGAGATCGGCCAGGCGGTGGCCGGGATGCCGGCGGCGCTGAACCTGCAGGCCGGCGGGCGGCTGGGCGGCGATGGCGCCTTCCTGGGCGTGAAGGCCCGGCGTCTGGACATGCCCGGCGCGCTGGATGCCGATGTCGCCCTGGCCCCCGGACAGCGGGTGAAGCTGAACCTCGCCTATGACGAGCCCGCGGGCGGCATGGTGGCCGGGCTGCTCGGCCTGCCCCCCTCTCCAGGCAGCGCCAGGATCACCCTGGACGGCCCGGCCGAAGGCGCCGCGCTCACCCTCCGCGCCGCCATCGGCGACGCGCTGAAGGCGCAGGCGGATGGCACGCTGGCCCTGCCGGCCACGGGCGGGCTCGGCCTCGTGGCCAAGGGCAATGTCCAGGCCCCCGGCCTGTTGCCCGCCCCCGTGACCGGCGGCGACTTCGCCGTGGACCTGCGCCCCGAGGGCTCCGGGCTGCGGCTGAACAGCTTCCTGGTCTCCGCCGTGCCCGGCCGGGTGGAGGGCAGCGGCTATGTCGGCGACAACAGCGACCTGACCCTCAAGGCGGCGTTCGGCAACTCCGGCGCCCTGGGCAACCTGCTGCCACAGGGCCTGGGCTGGGACGCCATCGAGCTGAACGCCCATGTCACCGGCTCCACCAGCGCCCCGGGCATCGAGGCCCAGGGCGTGGTGCGCCAGCCGCGCATCCCGCAGGCGCCGCCGACCCTGGTGGGCGATGCCATCCGGATGGACCTCAAGGGCGACGGCGAGCGCATCGAGCACCTGACCGTCGCGGGCGCCGGGCTGAACCTGGAGGCCTCGGGCCGCTACCGCGACAGCCTTGATCTCGCGCTCAAGGCCCCGCATGGGCGATGCGAAGGCGCTGGGCGAGCTGCTGCCGGCCGGCATCGGCTGGGGCGCGCTGGAACTGGACGGCACCGTCACCGGCACGCAGCAGGACCCGTCCGTGGACGCGAAGCTGGTGATGCACGACCCGCGCCTGCCGGAGCCCGCCCCTGGCTTGCTGGGCAAGGAGCCCGTGCTGACCCTGCGCGGTGGCCTGAAGCGGATCGATCATCTGGAACTGACCGGGGCGGGGCTGAGCGCCACCGCCTCGGGCTCCTACCAGGACCCGCTGGACCTGACGGCGCAGATCCGCCTCGCCAATGCCGAGGCCACGGGGCAGCCGGTGCGCGGACGGATGCAGGCCGATCTGCATGTCGGCGGCACGCTCGCCGCCCCCACCGTGCAGGCGAAGGTGAACAGCCCCGAGCTGATCGCGAAGGGCCACAAGCTGGAGAACCTCCGGCTCGACGCCGATCTCGCCCGGCTCTCGCCCCCCACCGGCTCGGCGAAGCTGAGCGGCCGGCTGGACGGGCAGCCGCTGAGCCTCGACGCGGCCTCCGAGCTGAACGATCAGGTCCTGCGCATCGAGCGCCTCGCCGCCGCCCTCGGCCCGCTGCGGCTGGATGGCGGCGGCCGCCTCGACATCGCGAAGCTGCTCTTCGACGGGCAGGTGAAGCTGGAGGCCCGCGACCTCGCGCCGCTTTCCGGCATCGCCGGCATGCCACTCGCCGGCGGGCTGAACCTGGAGGCCCGGGGCATGCCGGACAGCCGGGGCGTGCAGGCGGTGAATGCCGATCTGCGCCTGAACCGCCTGACCGCGCAGGGCACGCCGGTCGATGGCACGGTCAGGGCCGAGGGCGCGCTCGACGCGCTGAACCTCCAGGCCCAGATCGCCGCCATGGACGCCCGGCTCAACGCCCGCGCGAGGATCGACGCGGTGAGCGCGGACCGCACGGTGAACCTCGCCGCGCTGGACGTGACCCGTGGGCAGCTCGGCCTCCGCCTCACCGCCCCCGCCACGGTGACGCTGCGGCAGGATGGCGGCATCCGCATCGGCGACATGGCGCTGGCCGCCCGGCCGGGCGGCACGCTGCGGCTGGGTGGGCAGTGGGGGCCGCAGCAGGCCGACCTGCGCGCCACCGTCGCGAACCTGCCAGTGGCCATCGCCAACCTCTTCGTGCCCGATCCGCGCCTCGCCGGCATGGTGAATGCCGATCTCCGCGTCACCGGCGCCACCGCCACGCCGAACATCGATGGCGAGGTGCGCGCCACGGGCCTCCGGGCGGATGCGCCCTATGCCGCCGGCCTGCCGCCCGCCAACCTGACGGTGAACGCGAAGATGCGCGGCCAGGCGATCGAGGCGGTGGCCAATCTGGTCGCCGGCAGCGCCGCCCGGATGACGCTGGAGGCGCGCCTGCCGCAGGGGGCGACCGGGAATGCGCCGGTCCAGGCCAGCCTGCGCGGCAACGCCAATCTCGGCACGATCACGGCGCCGCTGCTGGCGGCGGGCGCCAACCGGGCGACCGGGCAGCTCACCATCGATGCCCGCGCCGCCGGCACGGTCTCCGCCCCGCAGCTCAGCGGTGGGGCGACGCTGAGCAACGGCAGCTTCCGCAACCTCGAATACGGGGCGGCGCTGCGCAACATCGCGGCGCGCATCACGGCGCAGGGCGACCGCATCGTACTGGAAAGCCTGACCGCCAGCGGCACCAAAGGCACGCTGAGCGCCCGGGGCGAGGCGCGGCCCTTCGCGCCGGGCCAGCCACTGCGCATCGCCCTGACCAGTCAGGGTTTGCAGCCGGTGACGAGCGATCTCTTCACCGGGCTGTTCAACACCGACCTGCTGCTGGATGGCGGGCTGGCCTCCGGCCTGCGCGCCTCGGGGCGCATCGAGATCCCCGAGGCCACGCTTGGCATTCCCACCGGCCTGCCCGGCAGCGTGGCGGATCTGGGCCATGTGCGGGAGATCGGGCGCGGCGCCCCGGCGCCCGCATCCCCCGGAGCAGGGCGCGGCACCGCCACCCCGGCCGCCGCGCGCCAGCCCGATCCGCAGGCGGCGCCGATCGCGCTCGACATCAATGTGGTGATCCCCGGCCGCTTCTATGTGCGCGGCCGCGGGCTGGATGCGGAGATGGAGGGCAACCTCAAGGTCGGCGGCACCGCCTCGGCGCCGAACATCAATGGCTCGCTCGACATGGTGCGCGGCACCTTCACGCTGATCGACCGGCGGCTGAGCTTCTCGCGCGGCAACCTCGCCTTCCATGGCGGGGTGATGCCGGATCTGGACTTCCTGGCCACCAGCACGGTCCAGTCCACCACCATCAATGTCGCCATCTCGGGCAAGCCGACCGAGCCGAAGGTGGAGTTCACCTCCTCCCCCGAACTGCCGCAGGACGAGGTGCTGGCGCGGCTGCTCTTCGCCCGCTCGACCAGTCAGCTTTCACCCTTCCAGATCGCCCAGATCGCCCAGGCCCTGGCGGGTGCGACCGGGGCGCTGGGCAGTGATTCCGATGGCGGCTTCTTCGGCCGCATCGCGAAGCGGCTGGGCCTGGACCGGCTCGGCGTGGATTCCACATCGTCTGGGAGCTGGGCGTCAAGGCCGGCGGCTATGTGGCGGACGGCGTCTATGTGAACGTCGATCCGGGGGCGACGACGGGCCAGCCGCGCGTGGGGGTGGAGATCGAGCTGACCCCGCGCCTCAGGCTCAAGAGCAGTTCCGGCACGGACGGGCAGAGCGCCGGACTGTCCTACGAATATGAATACTGACCGGAGCGAAGGGGCTGGCGGGCATCCAGCAGCCCCCCTTTGCCGTTTTCCGCCCGGTGGAATAGCTTATGTTCACACAGTGTTCAGGGGATGTGAGCCCGATGCGTGCCTTCGAGGGCCAGTTCAGCGACAACAAGCCGATCCAGCGGAACCGCGAGGAGAAGCGCCGCCTCCTGCGCGAGCTGGAGGAGACCCTGGCGGGGATGAAGGCGCATGCCTCGCCCAGCCTGCGCGAGAGCCTGCGCACCCGCATCCAGGCGCTGCGCGCGGAACTGGCGCCGCGCGGCTGATCCGAGACGGAGGGGTGCCGTTCCCCTGCGGAACGGCACCTTACATTACCCCGGTTCATCATCCGGGGGCGCGATGGCCGGAAGGGAACTCGCCCCTTCCGGCAGCACCACCCAGGCGACGGCCTCAGCCCGCCAGGGTGCCGAGCAGACGGGCCTGGGCGCGGGCGCCGCGGGTCAGGCAGCGCCACTCGAACTTCTCGTTCGGGCTGTGCACCTGGTCGTCATCCAGGCCGAAGCCCATCAGCAGCGAGTCCAGCCCCAGGATCCGCTTGAAGCTCTCCACCACGGGGATGGAACCACCGCAGCCGATCATCGCCGGGGCCTTGCCGAACTCCTCGGTCAGGACCTCCTTGGCGGCGGCGACGAAGCGGTTCTCCACCGGCACCACCACGGGCGCGGCGAGGCCGAAGACCTGGACATCGGCGGTGCAGTCCTTCGGCAGCCGCGACTGCACGAACTCCTTGATGCCCGCCACGATCCTCGCCGGGTCCTGCTTGCCGACGAGGCGGCAGGAGAGCTTGGCATGCGCCTCGGCCGCGATCACCGTCTTGGAGCCGTCGCCGGTATAGCCGCCCCAGATGCCGTTCAGGTCGCAGGTCGGCCGGGCCCAGAGCCGTTCCAGCGCGCCGAAGCCGCGCTCGCCCGCCGGCACCGACAGCCCGACATCGCCGAGGAAGCGCGCCTCGTCGAAGCCCAGCTCCGCCCATTGCGCCGCCTGGGCATTGGAAACCGGCTCCACCCCGTCATAGAAGCCGGGGATCTGCACGCGCCCGTCCTCGTCCTGCAACTCGCCTAGGATCCTGGTCAACAGGTTGATCGGGTTCCGCGCGGAGCCGCCATACATGCCGGAATGCAGGTCGCGGGAGGCGGCGCGCAGGTCGATCTGCACATAGGCCATGCCGCGCAGCCGGGTGGAGATGGCGGGGGTCTCGAAATCCCACTGGTTGGTGTCGCTGACCACCACGACATCCGCCACCTTCAGCTCTGCGGCGTTCTCCCGCAGGAAGGCGTCGAGGCTGGGCGATCCCACCTCCTCCTCGCCCTCGATCAGCGCCGTGACACGGACCGGGATGCCGCCGCCGACCTCGTGCCAGGCGCGCAGCGCGGCGAGCCAGGTCATCACCTGCCCTTTGTCGTCCACCGCGCCGCGCGCGACGACGCGGTCGCCATGCGGGCCGGAGGTCACCGTCGGCTCGAAGGGCGGGCTGGTCCAGAGCTCGAAAGGCTCGGCCGGCTGCACATCGTAATGGCCGTAATAGAGCAGGTGTGGCGCGGAGCCGGATTGTGGCCCCGATTGTGGTCCCGGATGATGCGCCACCACCACCGGATGGCCCGCCGTGTCACGCACCCGCGCCTCGAAGCCGATGGCGCTGAGCTCGGCGGCGAGGAACTCGGCAGTGCGGCGGCAATCGGCCGCATGGGCGGGCTGGGCGCTGACGCTGGGAATGCGGAGGAGCTCGAAATACCGCTGGCGGAGCTGCGCCTCCTGCTCGTCCAGGTGTCGCAGCACAGTCTCGGTCCGACTCATCGCGTCTCTCCTCGCAAGGGTGCGCAGGTTCCGCCCCAGCGGCGCGTCCCGCAAGGGTGGCACGAGCAGGAACCGGCCCGCATTGACGCGGGGCGGCAGCATGTCATCATACGGGGCATGATTCAGGCCCAGCCCCTCGGCGAAGCTATTACCCGCGTCCTGACATGGCGCGGCAAGGATCAGTCATTCCCGATTGAAACGAGGCCGCCGGAAGGCGGCACACTCGTTCCTGCATCCCTCCGGCGGCCCCTGCCGGAGCGCCGATGCCATGACCCCCTCCCTTCCCCCCGCTCATGCGGAAGAACCGTCCCTGCCCGGCCTCGGCCTGATCGGCGCGGGCGCCTTCGGCAGCTTCTGCCTGCCGCATCTGCGTCCCTTCTTCCGCATCCATCTCGCCGATCCGCGGCCCGACCTGACGGAACTCGCCGCCCGCCACGGGGTCCGTGCCGTCAGCCTGGCGGAGGCCGCGGCTCAGCCTTTCGTGCTGCTCGCCGTGCCGGTGGCCCAGGTCGCGGCGGCGGGCGCCGCCATCGCCCCGCATCTGCGCCCCGGCGCACTGGTGGTGGATGTCTGCTCCCTGAAGCTGGAGCCGCTGCGCCTGTTGCAGGAGGTGCTGCCCGGCTCGGTCGATCTGGTCGGCACCCATCCGCTTTTCGGGCCGAACAGCGGGCGCGGCGGGATCGCCGGGCTGCGCATCACCGTCTGCCCGGGGCGCGGGCGCCGGCACAGGCTGGTGGCACGCTTCCTGGAACGCGCCCTCGCCCTCACCGTGATCCGCTCCACCGCCGAGGCGCATGACCGGGAGATGGCACAGGTGCAGGGGCTGACCCATCTGGTCGCCCGGCTCGTGGACAGCCTCGCCCTGCCGCGCCCCAGCCAGACCACGCCGAGCTTCGAGCAGTTGATGCGGGCGGTGGAGGCGGTGCGGGACGATTCCGAGGCCCTGTTCCGGGCGATCACCCAGGAGAACCCCTTCGTCGCGCCGCTGACGGCCCGCTTCTTCGCCGCGGCGTGCGAGATGCAGGCACGGATGATGCCCACCACGGCATCCCTGCCTCTCTCCGGCATGAGGGAAGAGCCGATGGAGGATGCCGCCTGACGGGGGCCGCCCCGCCAGACGCATAGCGCCGGGCCGCGGAAGCCTCGGCTGCCGCGGCCCGCATCATCTCTCCCCGGTCAGTCTCCCGTATCGGGCACCAGGCCGGCGGCCTTGATCCCAGCCACGGCAGCGGCCTCGTCCTTATCGGACAGGTCGCCGGACACGCCGACAGCGCCCAGGATCCTGCCGGCGGCATCCCGCAGCAGCACGCCGCCCGGCACCGGCACCGCGGAGCCGCCGGTAAGGTCGGATAGGGCGTTCATGAAGGCCGGCATGTTCTGCGCCCGCCGGGCCAGCTCGCGCCCACCGAAGCCGAGCGCCAGCGCCGCATTGGCCTTGCCCTGGGCGATGCCGGGGCGGAGCAGGCTGCAGCCATCCTCGCGCAGCATGCCCTTGAGCTGCGCCGCCTGGTCCAGAACCACGACGGTCAGGGGCGCGAGGCCGAGGCGGCGGCCTTCCGCCAGCGTTTCGCGCAGGATCGTCTGCGTGGCTTCCAGCGTGACGCCGTGATCGAAGCCGGTCGGGGGATTGGCCATGGTCGAGCCTCCGGAAATGCGATCCCGCAGAACAACCACGACCGGCCGCCCGCAGCCAGCCCCCGAGACATCCGAATCCGCGTGGTCGCGCGCTCAGGGCGCCGGTTCGGGGCGTTCCATGCTGTAGGGCAGCGGCGTCCAGCTCTCGCCATCGAAACTCCAGGAACGTCCGTCGGTCGTGTCGATCAGGAAGGCCGCCACGCCGCCTTTCGGCAGGCCGCTGCAGACGATCTGGAAACGCCCCACCGGTCCGGTCGCCGATTGCGCCACCGCCGCCAGATCGGCTTCGGCCGGGAAAGGCACCGGGTCCGTGACGTCGCTCATCCTCTTCTCCTTCGCGCGATGCCCTGACGCCGGGCAGGCATGGTCACCCCCGTCAACGCCGGAAGCCGTGGCCGGCTGCCTGCGCCCTGCTGTGTCGTCTTGCATCGCCCAAGCGGCTTATGCCTTGCCCGGCTTTGCGGCAGACCAGTGCGGCGCGACAGCAGCGAAGGAGACTCGCTCCATGAAGTACAGACAGCTCGGCCGCAGCGGCCTCACCGTCTCGGCGGTCTGCCTGGGGGGCAATTCCTGGGGTGCCGCCGGCCGGCGAGCCTGGGGCGCCTTCGACGAGGAGGGCTCGAAGCCCTTCTTCCGCACCGCGCTCGATGCCGGAATCAATTTCTTCGACACGGCCGATGTCTACAACCTGGGCGAGAGCGAGCGGATCATCGGCACCACCCTGCTGCGCTTCGCGAAGCGCGAGGAGGTGGTGGTTTCCACCAAGATCGGCAACGCGATGAGCGACCGGCCCAATGGCACGGGCGTGGGCCGCAAGCACCTGCGAGAGGCCATCGACGCCTCGCTGAGGCGGCTCGGCACGGATTACGTGGACCTGCTGGAAATCCACCGGCTGGACGCCGTCACCCCGATCGAGGAGGTGATGGAGGCGCTGAACGACATGGTGCGCGCCGGTAAGGTCCTGTACATCGGCGGCTCCACCATGCCGGCCTGGCGCTTCGCCCAGATGTGCGCCGTGGCGCAATACCGCGGCTGGGCGAAGCCGGTGGCGATGCAGAACCTCTACAACCTCGTGCAGCGGGAGGAAGAGCGGGAGATGATCCCCCTCTGCCTGGAACAGGGCGTCGGCCTGGTCCCATACTCGCCCCTGGCACGCGGCTTCCTGGGCGGCAACCGGAGCCGTGCGGGGGCGGAAAGCCAACGCGCGAAGACGGACAAGATCGCTGACGGCCTCTTCCGGGAAAGCGACTTCGCCGTGCTGGACGCGGTGACGGCCATCGCGGCGGCGCGCGGGGTGAAGCCGATGCAGGTCTCACTGGCCTGGCTGCTGAGCAAGCCGGTGATGGCCGCGCCGATCTTCGGTGTCTCCGATCCGGCGCAGATCGCCGATGCGGCGGCCGCGACGGACATCACCCTGACGCCGGAGGAAATCGCCTCCCTGGAGGCGCCCTACGCGCCGCGCGCCACCGCCTGAAAGCGGAACGGGGCGCCTTCCTCGTGGAAGGCGCCCCGTCCGATGACGTCAGGTCCGGAAGGGTTATTCGGCTGCGACCAGGGCGCGGTTGCGGCGCTGGCGGATCAGCTTCACCACCAGGAAGAGAATGGCCCCGAAGCCGATCGCCCCCAGGGCATAGAAGGTGTTCTTCTCGCCCAGCCAAGCCACGGCATACCAGCCCGCGCCCACGAAGGCGCCGGCCCAGATCCCGGCGGCCACGAAGTTCAGCAGCATGAAGCGCAGGCGCGGCATCCCCGCCACACCGCAGGCAGCGGCAGCGACGTTGCGGATGCCATAGGCGAAACGGAAGGTCAGGACGAACAGCGCGCCATAGCGTTCCAGAATGCCCATCGCCTGGGTCAGGCGCCGCTCGGCGCCGGGGATCTTGCGCACGGCCTTGGCGCCATAGCGCTGGCCCAGCGTGAACCAGAGCTGGTCGCCCAGGAAGGAACCGCCCCAGACCGAGAACATCAGGATCCAGGGATCGATCAGCCCTGTGGCCCGTCCGGCTGCGGAGGCAAGGAGCACGAAGGTTTCGCCTTCGAAGAAGGCCCAGCAGGCCGCCGCTACATAGGCCAGCGCGCCCCAGTCCGCCCAGAATTCAGCCACCAGATGCGCTCCCGACACCTCTGTAGAGGTTAAAATGCCCGACCCCAAGGAATTGTGAAACAGCTTTCTGTGGCGTCGTCGCGAATTTCGAGATGCCGAGGCTGCGCCCGCTCCGCCCCCATGTCCCTTCCCATCCGGACATGGCTGCGTCCCGATACGGCCCGGCATCCGCCCTCATACCTTGGCCTTGGGCTTCTTGGTGCTCTTTTCCGTCTTCACCGCAGCCTTCCTGGACCCGGTCGTCACCCCTGCGGCAGCGGCGGCGCTGGCCACCCTCGGCCGCCGGATCTTCGCGGCGACGGTCTTGGCCTCTTCCTCGGCCTTGGCGGCCGCGGCGGCCTGCAGCTCCAGCGGCTCGCCACCGGAAGACTGGCCGAACAGGATCCGGCACGCCTGCTCCCAGTGCGCGCCCGCCATGCCTTCCGGGGAGCCGGCATCCTTCCAAAGGAAATAGGCGAGTTCCCGGATGCGAGCTTCGTCGTCAGGTGCGTTCCCGGCCATGCGACCTCCTTTTCCTCGAATCAGGTCCCGGCCTCACGGTCGAGGCTCCTGTCATGGTCAGCATGAAATCTGGCGATCATCCGGGCCAGTTGAAGGGCATCGGGAATCGGAAGGCCTGGCATTCACAATTGCGATGGACCTCGTGCCTTCACGAACACACAGCCCAGAGGAGCTTTCTGCCGAAAATTTCCATGAAAGAAAAAGATTTCAATCAAAAATGAGATTTTTCAACCATAGGTTGGTGGAGATAGACGAGGCATTCGGACAATTTCCCATTGCTGCGGGCGCGGTGCCAATCACGACCAACCCCCGATATGGCCCCGAGAGCCCCCCTCCTTTGGCCCGCAGCTTTTTTCCTTTTCCGATGAAGAAAAGCCCCGCTTCGGCCAGGAACCGCCGCAACAGACGCGTCGCCATGAACAATGTTCTGGCTCTATAGATGGCGATCGCCCGGAGTGCGGGACAGCTTCCTGTGCCGTCGGGTTATGCGCGTGGTTCAGGGAAAGAAAATGGCGGAGGGGATGGGACCCTCTTCTGGGCTTTTCCAAGCTCCTGAAAGCATTGCTCTTCAACCCCTTAGGACCTACCGTAAGGGGGAGAATGTGAGGGGTGGCGTGAGGGGGAGGAATGGCGAAAGTCCCTGGCTATCTGGAGCAACGGCGGCAGAGCTGGGAAGCCGTGGTGGACGTGCCCCCTGCCCTTCGTGAGGCAGTTGGACGCAAGCGGTTGCGGAAGGGTCTCGGCACCAGAGACAAGGCTGTGGCCAAGGCACGTCTCCCCAGGGCCCTCCTGGAACTCCACAGGACCATCGAAGAGGCCCGTAAAGCTCACCCGAAGACGGACCCTCTAACGGCCGAGGCGATGGCCCTGAGAGAGCAACGGGAGATGGTGAAGGCCGGTCGGTGGGCTGTCACCTCAACACACGAGGTATGGGACCCTGATGCCGGTGCGGTGGTGGAGGTGGAGGCCGATGATGCCGAACACCTCATCACGGACGCCATCCAGGCCCGTTCCGAGGAACTCCGGAAGCAGGAGGGGCCAGAGAGGGCAGCCTGAACCGCCCCGGGATTGCCGGAGGCCATTGGGCTTAAATTATGCGGCCATGGGAGTGCCGTCCAGCATGGCGTAGTAGCGTTCTTCGGCTTCGGCAGGTGGTATATTGCCGATGGGCGCGAGAAGCCGGCGGTTGTTGAACCAGTCCACCCATTCCAGCGTGGCGTATTCGACGGCCTCAAAGGATCGCCACGGACCACGCCGGTGGATCGCCTCGGCCTTGTAAAGGCCGTTGATCGTCTCTGCCAAAGCGTTGTCGTAGCTGTCGCCTACACTGCCCACCGATGGCTCGATCCCGGCTTCGGCAAGGCGCTCGGTATATTTGATCGAGACATACTGGCTGCCGCGGTCGCTGTGATGGATCAGGCCACCACGACGGACAGGACGCCGATCATGGATCGCCTGCTCCAGGGCATCCAGCACGAAGCTGGCATGCGCCGTCCTGCTTACCCGCCAGCCCACGATATAGCGGGCGTAGACGTCGATCACGAAGGCCACGTAGACGAACCCTGACCAAGTCGCGACATAGGTGAAGTCCGACACCCACAGCATGTTCGGCGCCGGGGCGTGGAACTGCCGGTTCACCTGGTCGAGCGGGCAAGGCGCGGCCTTGTCGCTCATCGTCGTGCGCACCGGCTTGCCGCGGATCACGCCCTGCAAGCCCAGCTCGCGCATCAGCCGCTCCACCGTACATCGGGCTATGTCGAAGCCTTCGCGCCGCATCTGTCGCCAAACCTTGCGCACGCCGTAGACGCCGAAGTTCTCGGTAAAAACCCGCATCACCTCTGGCTTCAGGGCCCGATCACGCTGGGCACGCGACGATAAGCGCGAGGGATCGCGCCGCTGCGCCAGGTGCTCATGGTAGGTGGATGGGGCGATCGGCAGAACCCGGCAGATCGGCTCGACCCCATAGTCACCGCGATACTCGTCGATGAACGCGATCATCGCTTGAACGGGCGGTCGAGCTCCGCCTGGGCAAAATACGCAGATGCCTTGCGCAGGATCTCGTTGGCCTGGCGCAGCTCGCGGTTCTCGCGCTCCAGCGCCTTGAGCTTGTCAGCCACATCGGTGGGCACACCAGCTCGTTTGCCGCTGTTCACCTCGGCCTTCTTCACCCACTCCAGCAGCGTGTGCCCCGAACAGCCGAACTTCTCAGCAATGGATGTGATTGCGGCCCAGCGGGACGGATGGTCGCCTTCGTGATCCAGCACCATGCGGACCGCCCGTTCACGAACCTCCGGTGCAAACTTGTTCGTCGTCTTGCTCATAGTAGACCCTTCCTCTCAGGAGTTGGGGCCTCCGACAATCCCGGGGCGGTTCAGCCGGTATCGCCAGGAGGTGGGAGTGCATGAGCGGGAGGAAGGAAGAAGGCGGAGCCGCGTCAACTTCCACTCCTTCCGCCGCTGGTTCATCACCAAGGCGCTCCAGGCGGGCCAGCCAGAGCGCGTTGTGAAGCAGGTGGTGGGTCACTCGTTGCAGGGGGACGTGACCCTCGGGGTGTACTTTGGGGGTGATTTGATGCCCGCGTTAAGGAAGTGCGTGGAGGCCGTGAGGCTGCCAGAATGTTAGCCGCGCAGTTCCCAGACCTTCATAAGAACACAAATCGCAGACTACCGGATTTTTGAAAAATGCTGTAAATCAATACTCAGAAAATTAAATGCATTGGCAGAGAATTCATCGAACAGGAACGTTAACCATGAGCACAATCGAACAAGCAACTCCTCTTTGCCCTTGCGTACAATGCAAAAGAAACACCAAGCACAAAGTCGTGCACGAAATCGAGGAGCAGTATCGGGACGAGTATCGTTGCGCCATCTCGCATTCAATTATCGAATGCCTCGGCTGCGGCGGAAGATCTTTCAGATATGTATTCAGTGATTTTGAGAACTCTTATCCGACTGACGAACATGATTGGGAAGTACCACAAGATATAGAATATTATCCGAAGTATGACCCCCATTATATAAGCCTAGATAGCACCCATTCCGTTCCCGAATTGGTCAGTGAAATATACAAGGAGTCGATCCACGCAGTACAGGCAGGAGCGCTCACATTGGCAAGCCTAGGTCTGCGTGCGACAATCGAAGCGATATGTAATGACAAGGCGATATCTGGACGTAACCTGGAAGTCCGCATTGCCAAACTTGCCACTCAGGGTCTCATCTCGAATAAAGATGCAGAGCGTCTACACGCAATTCGATTCCTGGGAAACGACGCAGCACATGAAATTAAAAAACCGCGATCAAATCAGGTATCAGTTGCACTCAAAATAATTAATCATCTTATCCAAAGCGTCTATCTACTCGAAGACGAAATGTCTCGGAAATTAGACACAATCGTCACAGATTCGGATGAATTTAAGAGACTATTGAATAAGCATATTGCATCCCATCAAAAAGGCTCCGAATATCCACTTGCTGCATATCTAGGGAAAGATTTACGAAGGCTTGGTGCAGGCGCCGCACAACTTGAAACACAACTTCTGGCAGAAATTCATTCCGGTACTTATACAAAATTAGCTGTAGGAAAAGTGGCGCATTACCAGGGCTCCAAAAATCCAGTTCAGCATTTCATAATAAACTAGGTCTCCTTCGTCCCCTCGGCGTACTTCATCCCAGGCACCGGAGCGGCGGGCCTCAAGCTGAACCTGGAGGCCGTCCAGGTTATCAAGCTCCAACAGGGCGGCGCCCGTGACGCCTCGGCCTACGGCTTCGGTGCCGAGGAGGACGGTTACTCCTACGAAGAGGAGCAGCAGGGCGGCTTCTCGGACGAGAGCGGGTCCGACGAGGGCGGCGACACCGAGGGCACTCCGGACTTCTGAATCCCCAAGCACATCAACATGAGAGGGCCGTGGGCGCCGCAGATGCGCCCGCTCGCCCCGACAGCATAGGACCAATCAACCCATGAACACTTTCACCTTCCCGATCACCCAGCAGTCCATCCGCGTGGTGGAGATCGAGGGCCAGCCGTGGTTCGTCGCGGCGGATGTTTGCCGCATTCTTGACCTCAAGATGTCCGCCTCGGGAACCTTCGTGGTGCATCTCCGGCGATTGGATGTCTCAGAGATGCGCCGCGAGATGGTGCCTACCATCGTGAGTGGTAGGGAGCTGCGACGGCAAAACATGCTCATCTCCGAGAGCGGCCTCTACAAGCTCATCATGCGCTCTGACAAACCCGAGGCCCGCCGGTTCCAGGATTGGGTGACGCGGGATGTCCTCCCCGCCATCCGCAAGGACGGCTCCTATGTGATGGGAGAGGAGAAGGTCCGCACCGGAGAGATGAGTGAGGACGAGCTGATCCTCCGGGCCGTCCAGGCCCTCCAGCGCAAGGTGGACCGCCTCACCGAGGAGAAGGCCGAGGTGGAGCGGGAGCGCGACGAGATGGCCCCGAAAGCGGCCTTCGTGGATGAGCATGTGGAGGACGTGAGGATGACCCTGGCGCGGTTCGGGAGGACCCTGACGGGGCTCCGGAGACTTGTAGCCCACACATGCCAATAGAAGTGTTACCTTCCCAGGTGCAGTTGACTACACCTGAACGGTTCTTCCCTTCACCGGCCCGCCACGGACCTCCAGCGGTTCACCATCTCGGGCCCGATATCCTGCCGGTAGCAGACCGGAGAGCGGCCTCCTGGGCGGCTGTAGGCACTGCGTCCACCGCAGGCCCGGCCGTTCCTCATGGTCGAGTAGGGACAGGCGCAGTTGCCGGGATAGCTCGCGATGCTCTCCGCGATGATGCGGTCCCGGATGGTGTCGTCCGAAGAGGACAGATCGCGGGCCGATAAGGGCCCCGCAAAGGCCACTCCTAGGACACCCAGGAGGAGCCCGGCGAAGGTTCCCCGTAGGGAGACCAGCGAAGCCACCGGCACGAGCGCCACGGCTGCCCCCCTTCCTCAGTAGCGCCGGTAGGAAGAGCCGTAGCCGGAGGAGCGTGAGGACTGCCCGTAGCTGCCGCCATAGGAAGGCGCGGGGTTCCGATAGCCCGGCTCACCCGTGAAGGGATTGGTGTTTCCGCGCGTGGTGTAGTTGTTCAGCGGCGTGCTGTCCGGGGCGAAGCGGAGCATGGGCCTGTGTGTCCTTCCCAAGGGGTGTCCCGGCGCACCTCCGGGGACCCGTGGAGGGACCGAAGGGACGATCTATAAAGATACGATATGCAATAATTGAGACGTTCCACACAAGACTGATTCGCTCCTGAGACGATGGAGGCGAGGCTTGGCCGCCCGGCCACGCGCCCGGAACCTCAGAGCCACCTCAGCGGCGGCCAGGACAGCCCCAGGAAGCCGCCACGCCTCTTTCCACATGTCCGGGAGGGGCACTGTCACAAGGGCATTCAGGGGCTTTTAAAAAGGCGATTAGGCATATTCGCGAAAGACTAAATATCCTTCGCATATGTCACACGAATAAATCCAAGGAAACCAAAAAACATCTTCCCGAAAACGCGAAGACCTATTATCCAAAATAAGAAATCAAGCTGTGGACGGATTGATGCCTCTGTCACCACGAACAAAAATCATCCTGGCGCTGCGAGAGTTGCGCCTGATGTTCCCAAATATCAAAGTGAGTGAGGCAGAAGTCCTTTTCCGGATCGCTGCAAATGAAGGGGTTTGCCAGCATGAGCTTATTGACGTGATGAAGCCTTCCTCAGTCGGCACACGCACGGTGATGAACCGAACGTTCTTGACTTTCGCGGCAGGCGGCCCCGATGGTCCGTTGATCCAGATGCACCAAAAGCGCGGAGAGCGTGGGTTTCCAGCGAAGGAAACGTTCCTTACGGCTGTGGGACAGAACTTCGTAAGCCGGATCGAAAGAATCCTAGAGAGATAATAGCCAACCGAAGAGGGTGCCGGGAAGAAGCTCCATCGTACTTCCGGCCCACATGTGATAACCCAAGCATTGCGCTTCAAAGGTGATTTGTCCGGGTGCAGTGGACTGCACCTGAGACCCAAACCCACAGACCGCCCGATGGTGGTCACATGACGACAGCCGGGGGACTGTCCGAATGGGGGTAAGAGGGAAACTGAAAGTGTTCTTAAAGAGAACCTGATGGTTCCCGAGACAGATCACCTCAGAGTTTCACTTCCTCTCACTACCTCCAGGAAAGAACCTCACTGAGAAAACCTCTGAGGTTCACCTTAAAGGGAAACTTCCTGTATCCCTTCAAAGTGCAGTGGACTGCACCTGAGAGCCCTTCGGGCGGAAGACACCCCGCAGGCCGCCTCACTTTCTGTCTTCCCCTCAGGGAGTTTCCCTGGAGGTGGGTCTTCGAAGGAAAGGCGCAGGAGGGTGAACACCCTCAGTCCCCTTCCATGGGTGTCTTCCGGCACCGCCTTCCGGTGCCCCTTTAGGTCCCCGTCAAATCCCCGCTCACAGGTGCAGCCGACTGCACCGACAGCGCCCCTTCGCCATTTCCTGAACAGCACAAGGAACCCAATGCCTCACGATGCTCTTTCCACGTCCCGCTTAACCCCTGGGCAGGACACCGAAGCCTTATTACCCGCCTCCGCGACCCCGCGTGTCTTCACCTTCCCCGACACCCGCCAGCCGGTCCGCACGGTGACCCGCGAGGGTGAACCCTGGTTTGTCCTGGCAGACGTCTGCCTTGTCCTGGCGCACAGCAATCCGTCCGTTGCTGCGGGCCGCCTGGATGACGAGGAGAAGGGGGTAAGCAGTGTTTATACCCCCGGCGGTCTCCAGGCCATGACGGTCATCAGCGAGAGCGGCCTCTATTCCCTGATCCTGACGAGCCGCAAGCCGGAGGCCCGTGCCTTCAAGCGGTGGGTGACCGGAACCGTCCTTCCCACCCTGCGCAGGGACGGCGCCTATGTCATGGGCGAGGAGAGGCTCTCCGACCTGGCCGCGTCGGTGGACGACCTGGAGGCCCTCAACGACCGCATCGTCTCCCTCCTGCGCCACAAGGCGGAGCTTCTGGAGGCCCGCGTGGAGCGCGAGAAAGCCGCCCGTCTGGCTGCCGAGGCCACGGTGCAGGTGATGGCGCCCAAGGCCGCGCTGGCGGACGAACACTTCGCCCAGGCCGGAACCATGACGCTGGCCCGCTTCGCCCGCACGCTGGGGGGCCTGAACGCGCACCGGATCAAGGCCGACCTGGAGCGCCACGGCTTCCTCTACCGCACCGGCCGGAAGGGCTCCTACCGGGTCCGCACGCCGTTCCGCGACACGCTCTTCGTGGAGAAGGCCCATCCCGCCCATCCCGGCACCATCGAAATCCACCCGACCCCGAAGGGCTGCCAGCGCATCGTGGCCCTGTATCAGTCGGGCCAGCTCACGATGAAGCTCGGGCACGGGCCGAAGGCCCCCACCAGGGTCGCGGCTTAGCCCCCGGCGCAGACTTCCCCAGGTGCAGCCGACTGCACCGACAGCGCCCCTTCACCACACCCCCTTCCCGCGCCCTTCACGCCCCGCCCGGTTTCCCGGTGACGGGCCCCCGGCGCCTGTCCCCACAGCCATCACGAAAGAACCGAACCCCGATGAACGACACCGAGTTACAAACCCCCGACACCCCCGCCCCTCGCCCTGCCGTCGAAATCTGGACAGACGGCGCCTGCGCGGGAAATCCCGGCCCCGGCGGCTGGGCCGCGATCCTGTGCCAGGACAGCGAGGAGCGCATGCTCACCGGCTCCGCCCCCTGGACCACCAACAGCCGCATGGAACTGACCGCCGCCCTGGAGGCCCTCAAGGCCCTCCCCCACCCCTCGCGGGTGACGGTGCGGAGTGACAGCCAATACCTCGTGCGCGGCATGAACGAATGGATGGGCAACTGGCTCCTGCGGGGCTGGCGCACCGCTGGCGGCAAGCCGGTGGAGAACCGCGACCTCTGGGAGGCGCTGATGCGGGCTTCGGCCCATCAGCTCGTCACCTGGGTCTGGGTGAAGGGCCATGCCGCCGATCCGATGAACCGGCGGGTGGACCGCATGGCCGTGGCCGCCTGCAACCGGCAGGCATGAGCCATCCGGCGGCGGCTCGATAACGGCCCCGCCTCCCTTCGTGTCTTCCCCGGCGTCCCCGCGACGCCACCCCACCGATCCCCTTCCCGCGCCCTTTCCGTGCCCGCTCCGGTTCCCCGGTGACGGGCCTTCGGCGCTGGCCCCTTCCCGGCTCTCACTTCCCCAAGGATGCAACGCCCATGAGCGGCTCCCAACAGAACACCTTCCGCCCGGCTGCCTCCCCGACCCGTCAGGCGGCCCTTCCCGGACGCCCCACGCCCAACCCCGCGCCGCTGCGTCCCTACGACCGCATCGCGCCCCAGCAGAACACCGCCCCCACGCCACCGCCACGGGGCGACAGCGGGGCGATGCAGGTGGCCCGTGCGCTGTCCGACATGAACCCCCGTCTCGGGGCCCTGATGGACACCTACATGGCCCAGCAGCGGGTGGAGGAGGCGGGCGAGGCCGACAGCGCCGCGACCATGGCGGCCCTCCAGTCCAACATCTCCTCCTGGGCCGATGCGGTGAAGGCCACCCCCGACCTTGCCGACCGCTCGCCCTACTTCCGGCGCATCTACGAGGACCGTCTCGCCCGCATGGCGGTGCAGCGCCGGGGCAACGAGCTGACGGCCGAGTACTGGAACAGCCCACTCGCCGGATCGGAGGACCCTGCGGCCATCAACGGCTGGCTCAATGAGCGCATGGTGGAGACCCTCAAGGGCTTCTCGGAGAACCCCAACCAGCGGGCCGCTGCGGCCGAGGAAATCCGCACCCAGGCCCAGCAGCTCATCCGGGGCCATCAGGCCAACGCCGTGCGCAACCTCGTCTCCCGCAACGAGGACAGCTTCTCGTCCGCCGTGGGTGCCGTCTTCGACACGGCGGGCCAGCGGTCCATCCCCGCCACGCCCGGCATCGGGGCCCTCGCACCGACCGAGCTGCGTTCCCATTACGAGGCGGCATCGGCCGAGACCGGCATCCCCGTGAACGTCCTCATGGCGCAGGGCCACCACGAAAGTGGAGGGTTCGCGGCGGATGTTCTCAACGGCACCCGCAGGGGCACCCGAGGGGAGATCGGCTTGGCCCAGGTGCTGCCCTCCACGGCGGCCGATCCGGGCTACGGGCTGGCCCCCATCTCCGAGGCCGACCTCCTGGACCCCGGCAAGGCCATCCTGTTCCAGGCCCGCTACCTCAAGGCCCGTGCCGAGGCCGCCGGGGTGAAGGACTGGAGCAACCCGAACGAGGCCGTGCGGGGGCTGGCCAGCTACAACGGGCAGGGTCCCGCCTCCCTCGGCTACGGCCGCGAGGTTCTGGGTAAGGCCGGGGGCGTGGGCGGTGTCGCGGGCAGCAACCTGGACCTTGCCTCCTCCCTGGAACGGCTGGAGGCCGAGGCCCGTGCCCAGGGCGTGGACGGGCGCAGGATCAACTCCATCCTGGCCCACGCCACGGCCGAGGCGATGGTGCGGCAGGGCCGTGAGGACTTTGCCGAGCTGGGCTTCCGCAAGCGCCCGGACGGCACCCCCGGCTTCGCCACCACGGCCGAGGGGCGGCAGATCATCGACCGCGCCCGCGAGCGCATCCTCTCCCGCCGGGTCCAGGAGGAGAACCGCCAGTGGACCCAGGAGCAACGCGCCAAGGCCACCCGCACGGAGGACGTGTCGAAGCTCGTAGGGGATGCCCTGATCGGCCAGCTCGCCCAGGGACAGGCCCCGATGCTGACCCCGGAGGTTCTCTCGAAGGTCAACGAGGTGGGCGGGGCGGATGCCGTGAAGGCCGTGATGACCCTCAACGAGGCCCTCCAGAAGCCCGCCGAGCAGTCCCGCGCGGGGGTCCTGGCGCAGCTTGAGCTACAGGCCACGCAAGGGAAGCTGGATGAGCAGGACTTGCTGCCCCTCCTCGGCAACCGGATGGTCTCCCTCGGGGACTTCCAGCGGGTGGCCACGATGGTCCGTGACGTGCGGGCCGATCCGATGCTCTCCGATGGCACGGTGCAGACCGCCATTGCCCAGGCCCAGGATATCGTGGGCGACCCGGACAAGATGGCAAGCAGGACACCCTTCTTCCGCCAACCGGAGGCCGCCAACGCGATCCGTTCCGCCCTCATGGAAAGCCTGATCGCCTTCCGCAAGGAGAAGCCCACCTCCTCGCGGGGCGAGGTGATCGAGCATATCCATCGGGAGGTGGAGCGCCTCGTGCCGGTCTATGCGCCGGGCAAAGACCTCGCGAGCTGGCGGCTGGCGCAGGTGCAGGCGAAGGGCGTGCTGCCCGATGGCCGTCGCATCGCCCAGCCGGGAGACGGCAGCAGTAATCCGCCACCGTCCTCACCGCCGCCCGCCACGGAGACCCCGAAGGGCCCCGCAGAGGGCAGCTCCGGGAAGCCCGGAACGGTCACGACCGGGGACGTGATGCCTGCCCCTGGGGTGGACTGGAGGACCACGCCGGTCTTTGCCTCCAGGGCACGGCTGGCCGAGGCATTCCGGGAGTGGCGGGAGAACCCCACGGGCACCGGCCCCTATGCCCGCTGGCTCCTGGAGGCAAAGGGGAGCGACGCCCTGACCTTCTACCGGGCCCAGCAACGGCTCTTGCGGTAAGCGGCCCGGATATTTGGGCCCCGTACCTGAGAGCCCATCCTCCCGTGCCCGCGTTGCGGTTCCCCCCGGTGGGGGTGGGCGGGCCCGGCAGGGTGGTCTTCGCGGGACCCTGGCGGGCCCCTTCGGGTGCAGTCCGCTGCACCTGGGGGCCACCCCCTCCCTCCCGGAGGGGCCAATGGACAGCCCACCGCCGGGGCCCTTAGCGTGCCCACCATGGACACTCCGGCCTCGCCTCCTGTCCCGAAGCTCCGCGTCGCCCGTCCCACGGATCACCTGGAGGCGGTGGTGCGGTTCTACCGGGACGGGCTAGGACTGGAGGAGCTGACGCGCTTCCAGGACCATGAGGGCTTCGACGGGGTGATGCTGGGGCAGCCGGGCGGCCCCTACCATTTCGAGTTCACCCATGCCCAAGGCCACAGCGCGGGACGGGCCCCGACCCGGGACAACCTTCTGGTCTTCTACCTGCCCGACCCGGCGGCGTGGGAAGCGGCGGTGGCCCGGATGAGGAGCCACGGGCACGAGCCGGTACCCTCCTTCAATCCCTATTGGGACCGCGCCGGGGTCACGTTCGAGGACCCGGACGGGTATCGGGTGGTCCTGCAACGGGCCGCCTGGGGGCGGTGAACGTGGCCGGAGAGCGTCTCAGGAAAAAGATTAGTCCCGGATGCGGGAAGGCTATTGCGAGTCCGATCCGAGGGTTAGCCAAAGTTGCCCACACGATCCCGGATACGGTATTAAAATCAATGCTTTACGTCGAATTTCGGAAGATTCATAGCTTCGGCACCGGGGCACCAAACCTTTCCCGGAGGAGCCAAAATGAACATCAGCCCGTTCTCTGATACCACTCCCGGCGGCTTCGGCGGGGAACATGAAGGAGGGCTTTACGTGGATAGCCCGATGCGCGGCTGTGTCTGCTTTCGCGTGGGCCGGAAAATGGAAATAGAGCTGTATGCCTGGGGCGGCCGGGATATCAGGAGCGGCTTTGCCGGGTTCCGCCGAGGCTACAGCGCCTTCGCGCGGTGGCGCTTCTTCTCATGCTGGCTCGGGCAATCAGCCATCGTGGTCCATCGGAAGATCGCTCGCCCTGATCCCGTGCTCGTTGAAGAGCTGGAAACAGCCGTAGCCGACAGGCTTTTCGGCGCTCACACGAAGTGGGGCAGTCGCATAAGCGAAGGCGCCTAACGCTCCCTCCCTCCCCAACCCGCCCTCAAGGGCCCCTTCCGGTCACTCCGGAGGGGGTCTTTGTCGTTTCCGGGGAAGGCTGTGCCCGCAACGGGCCGTGCCATAGAGCCGCCTAGCGGCGACCGGGGCGCCTCTGGTGGCGGCGAGAACCCTTCCCGCATCCTCCGGAGGGGTCACTGTCACAAGCTCTTCCACGGGCCCTTGGAGCGGCCCTGTGAGGGTGTGCGGAAGATCGTATCCGTTGCGGTGTCACATGAGGGTGGCGGGGCGTGAGCTGTCGCAGGACATGGAGGCCGCCCCTCCTTCCGCGCCATGCTCCTCACGGTCACGACACAGCGCTGCTCAGTCCATTTAGAGCCTGCTCATACTGGACTTTTCCGCACCCCTCCCAGACCGTCCATTTGAAATGGGTCTTGCATTCCTGGACGGATAGTCCATCAATGTCTTTGACCATTCTGGACGGAGACACCCCCATGTTCGTCGGCTACGCCCGCACCTCCACCGTGGACCAGGAAGCCGGGCTGGAGGCCCAGCAACGCGACCTCCGGGCCGCCGGGTGCGAACGACTCTTCTCGGAGCGGGTCTCCTCGGTGGCCAAGCGGGCCGCCCTGGAGGAGGCTCTCCGCTTCGTCCGGGAAGGTGACGTGCTGGTGGTGACGAAGCCCGACCGCCTCGCCCGCTCCACCGCCGACCTCCTGGCCCTCGTGGGGCGACTGGAGGCCCGCAAGGTGGCCCTGAGGGTCCTCTCCATGGGTGGCCAGGAGATCGACACCCGCAGCCCCACGGGGCGCCTGATGCTGACCATGCTGGGGGCCGTGGCGGAGTTTGAGCGGGCCCTGATGCTGGAGCGCCAGCGGGAGGGCATCGCCAAGGCCAGGGCGGATGGGAAGTACCGGGGGAGGACCCCCACGGCTCAGCGCAAGGCTGCCGAGGTGGTGTCCCTGCGGGCCGAGGGCCTCACCGCTCCCGCCATCGCCGCCAAGCTCGGGATCGGCCGGGCGAGTGTCTTTGCGATCCTCAAGGCGCACCGGGAAGGGAGCGTGGAGGTGGTTTGAAGGGGCCGGTGGAGGCCAGTGAGGGGCAGCCTAGGGGCACAGGATGGGGCCATGATAGGACCGATCCGGACCTTATGGCTTGCCTGTCTTATCGCATGTTGTTTTCGGGTTGATAGGTCCGATACGGACTTATCGGGGTGGTAAGGGGCACCGCTTATTGTTTTTCGGGGGACCCTCAGGAACCCCCAGACAAACCAACATAGGCGAGCGCCTTGCGGACGGCTTCCACCACATCAGGCGCCGCAGTGACAATCTGCACAGTCTGCCAGATGGCCTGGAGGTTGCTGGTCAGCTTTGTCTTATTAGGCTTTTCCTGCTTGATGAGCGTGCTGCATTCCTCGGCTAGTTCCTTGATATCGGTGGCCTTGTCGGAAGGAAGGCCAAGGCTATCAAGCTTCTCAAGCAGCACGCTCATGGCTGCCTCAACGGCATCTTTAGACTGACCGTCTAAGCGAATTGAAACCGTGGAGCTGGTTAAACCCACCAAGACAATATTGTTGCTGCCATGCACATTGGCAGAGGTCGCCATTGGGGAAGTTCCTTGATTAGCAATCTGGATGGACGCCGCCTCTATAGCCTCCAAATCAAGCTGTAACGTCTCTTCGGCTTCGGCCACCATCTTATTGAATATCTGCTCTTCCAGGATGGCAGCAGCGCGGGCACATGTAGGGGTGCGGAACGAGGCGTGGCTCCGCATCTCGCCTCTTAGAATCTCGATTTGCTCATGGATGAGCGGCCTTAGAACTAAATATGCCCGCTCCGCAAATCCTGTGCCCTGCCGACCACCGAAAGCGGCCATCGCCTGTTGAAGGACAAGAAGCGCCTGTCTGTATCTGTAGGTGACCTCACTGCCATAGGCATCGATCACAGCCCCTACCGTTACACCGGAATGTTGGCGGCCTGCCGCAATCATTGGCGATATGGTCTTGTTTAGCTCGCGGTGAAAGTTTCGCCCCCGCTGGTCGGCTTCGATAGCAAGCCGTCGCTTGACCTGCTCCAGGACCCAATCGGGAAGCGTCTCGGGCAAATCTACGTCCCCATCTATGCCGCCAAGGTAACACAAAACTTCGTGGTTACGCAGAACTTACGGCACTGCGCCAACAAGGTGTCTGCGAATCGCCTACGCCCTCCCAAACCGTGAGGGGGAAAACGTGAGGGGTGGCGTGAGGGGGAGAGCCTGCGGGCAACTACCTCTAACACGCTGATTTATATGGATTATTCGGCAGATAAGGGGAAATGGCGGAGGGGATGGGATTCGAACCCACGATAGGACTTGACATCCTATAACGGTTTAGCAAACCGCCGCCTTCGGCCACTCGGCCACCCCTCCGCAGGAGTGGAAAGTCTCACGGCGTTGCGGGGGTGCTTCTAGCCGTGACCGAAGGCGCCGTCAAACCTCAGGACAGCGGGATTTCGAAGCCGCGCTTCACCGCTGGCCGGGCCATCATCCGGTCGTACCAGGCGGCCACGCTCGGCAGATCGTCGAAGGGCACGAGATGCCGCTCATGCCGCCAAGCCCAGCCGAGGATGGCGAAGTCCGCCACGCTGGGCTCCCCCTCGGTGGCCACGAAATCCCGCCCCGCCAGCCGCCTCTCCAGCACGCCGTAGAGCCGCTTCGTCTCCTTGCCATAGCGCTCCACGCCATAGTCGCGCGCCGGGCCCTCCGGCTGGCCCAGGAAGTGGTGGACCTGTCCTGGCATGGGGCCGAATCCGCCCATCTGCCACATCAGCCATTCCAGCACCGGCACCCGGGCGCGCAGGTCGCGCGGCAGGAAGCGGCCCGTCTTCTCGCCGAGATAGAGGAGGATCGCGCCCGATTCGAAGACGCTGATCGGCCTCCCGTCCGGCCCTTCCGAATCGACGATGGCCGGGATGCGGTTGTTCGGGCTGATCTTCAGGAAGTCCGGCTCGAACTGCTGGCCCTTGGTGATGTCCACGGTCTTCACCGTATAGGGCAGCCCCATCTCCTCCAGCGCCACGCTGATCTTGCGCCCGTTGGGCGTGTTCCAGGTGTGCAGCGTGATGCTCATGCCGGGCCTCGTCCTGTCATGGTGGCTGGACCACTCCGGCGCGGCGGCCCGCACCCCTATATGGAAGGGGAAGAGGCCGAAGAGGATCTGCCGGATGTCACAGTCCTTCAACGTATCGCCCAATGGGCTTCCCCAGGGGTTTCCCCAGGGAGCCACGCCGGGCGACGCGATGATGATGATGCAATACGATGCGAACAAGAAGTCGGCCCTGGTCGCCTATGTGCTCTGGTTCTTCCTGGGCTGGCTCGGCATCCACCGCTTCTATCTGGGCCGGACCATGAGCGGCGTGGTGATGCTGCTGATCACGGCGCTGAGCTGGGTGCTGAGCCTGATCCTCATCGGCCATCTGGGATTCCTGCTGGTCGGGATCTGGCTCTTCGTGGACATCTTCCTGATCCCTGGCATGACCCGCCGCTACAACAACGACCTGATCGCCTCCCTGCGGCGGTAGCGCATGAAAAAGGGGCCGGCGGCGCATGCCACCGGCCCCTTCCCTGTCCTGGCCGCTTTCCGGCTCAGCCGGCGAGCTTGGCCTTGATCACCTCGTTCACCAGGGCCGGGTTGCCCTTGCCCTGCATCGCCCGCATCGTCTGGCCGACGAAGAAGCCGAAGAGCTTCTCCTTGCCGGAGCGGTACTCCGCCACCTTGTCGGCGTTCTGGGCGAGCACCTGATCCACCACCGCCTCGATGGCGCCGGTGTCGGTCACCTGCCTCAGCCCCCGCTCCTCCACGATCTCGCCGGGCGCGCGGCCCGTCTCGACCATGGCCTCGAAGACCTCCTTGGCCAGCTTGCCGGACAGGGTGTTGTCCGCCATCAGGTCCAGCAGGGCGCCCAGGTCCTTCGCCGAGACCGGCGAGGTGGTGATGTCCGTCTTCGTGCGGTTCAGCGCGGCGAAGAGGTCGCCCATCACCCAGTTGGCCGCCAGCTTGGCATCGCGCCCGCGGGCGACCTCCTCGTAATAGGCCGCCGTCTCCTTCTCCAGCGTCAGCACATGGGCGTCATAGGCGGTGAGGCCGTATTCGCCGACATAGCGGGCGCGGCGGTCGTCCGGCAGTTCGGAAAGCCCGGCCCTCAGCTCCTCGATCCAGGCCGGCTCCAGCACCAGCGGCGGCAGGTCCGGATCGGGGAAGTAGCGGTAGTCATGCGCATCCTCCTTGGAGCGCATGGAGCGCGTCACGCCCCGCGTGGTGTCGAAGAGCCGCGTCTCCTGCTCCACCGTGCCGCCCGACTCCCAGACCTCGATCTGGCGCCGTGCCTCAGCCTCGACCGCCTGCATGACGAAGCGGATGGAGTTGACGTTCTTCACCTCGCAGCGCGTGCGGAACCCCTCCCCCGCCTTGCGGACGGAGACGTTCACGTCGGCGCGGAGGCTGCCTTCCTCCATGTTGCCGTCGCAGGTGCCGAGATAGCGCAGGATCTGCCGCAGCTTGGTGACATAGGCCCCGGCTTCCTCCGGAGAGCGGAGGTCGGGTTCGGAGACGATCTCCATCAGCGCCACGCCGGCCCGGTTCAGGTCCACGAAGGTCCGCGACGGGTCCTGGTCATGCAGCGACTTGCCCGCATCCTGTTCCAGATGCAGGCGGGTGATGCCGATCTCCTTGGTCGTGCCGTCGGAAAGCTCGATGGTCAGCTTGCCCTCCCCCACGATGGGAAAGGCGAACTGGCTGATCTGATAGCCCGTCGGCAGGTCGGCGTAGAAATAGTTCTTCCGGTCGAAACGCGACCAGGGGTTGATCTTCGCCTTCAGCCCCAACCCGGTGCGCACCGCCTGGGCCACGCATTCCCGGTTGATGACCGGCAGCATGCCCGGCATGCCGGCATCCACGAAGGAGACCTGGCTGTTCGGCGCGGCACCGAAGGCGGTCGCCGCGCCGGAGAAGAGCTTGGCCTCGGAACTGACCTGGGCATGGACCTCCAGCCCGATCACCAGTTCCCAGGGGCCGGTCTCGCCCTCGATCGTATAGCTCATGCGAAAGCCCTCACGCCCGGCAGGGCGGTGAAATCGGCGGCCCGCTCCAGGGCGGTGCCGATCGCGAAGACGGTTTCCTCGTCGAAGGGCTTGCCGATCACCTGCAGGCCCAGCGGCAGGCCCTGCGCATCCAGCCCGGCCGGGACGGAAAGGCCCGGCAGGCCGGCGAGGTTCGCCGTCACGGTGAAGACGTCGTTCAGGTACATGGCGACGGGGTCGTCCTGCTTCTCGTCCGCGCCGAAAGCGGCCGAGGGCGTGGCGGGGGTCAGGATGGCGTCCACCCTCTCCCAGGCCTCGTCGAAGTCGCGCTTGATCAGCGCCCGCACCCGCTGCGCCTTCAGGTAGTAGGCGTCGTAATAGCCGGCGGAGAGCACATAGGTACCGATCATGATGCGGCGCTTCACCTCGGCGCCGAAGCCGGCGGCGCGGGTGTGCTCGTAGAGATCCTTGAGGTCGCCGCCGGTGGAGACGCGGGCGCCGTAGCGCACCCCGTCATAGCGGGCGAGGTTCGAGGAAGCCTCGGCCGGCGCCACGATATAGTAGGTCGGCAGCGCGTATTTCGTATGCGGCAGGGAGATCTCCACGATCTCCGCCCCCTCGGCGCGCAGCCAGTCGAGCCCCTGGTCCCAGAGCCTGCCGATCTCCTCCGGCATGCCCGGCAGGCGGTACTCCTTCGGCACGCCGATGCGCAGCCCCTTCACCCCGCGCGCGCAGGCGGCGGCGAAATCCGGCACCGGCATGTCCACCGAGGTGGAGTCCTTCGGGTCGAACCCGGCCATGGAGCCGAGCAGCAGGGCGCAGTCCTCCACGGTCCGCGCCACCGGCCCCGCCTGGTCGAGCGAGGAGGCGAAGGCCACCACGCCCCAGCGCGAGCAGCGGCCATAGGTCGGCTTGATCCCCGCGATGCCGCAGAAGGCCGCCGGCTGGCGGATCGAGCCGCCCGTGTCCGTCGCCGTGGCGCCCAGGGCCAGCCGCGCCGCGACAGCGGCGGCGGAACCGCCCGAGGACCCGCCGGGAACCAGCTTCGTCTCCGGGTCGTTGCGGCGGGACCAGGGGTTCTCCACCCCGCCGAAGGCGGAGGTGGCGTTGGAGGAGCCCATGGCGAACTCGTCCAGGTTCACCTTGCCCAGGAAGACGGCGCCGTCGCGCAGCAGGTTGGCGGTGACGGTGCTCTCATAGGGCGGCACGAATTCGCCCAGGATCTGGCTGGCCGCCGTGGTGCGGGTGCCCTCGGTGCAGAACAGGTCCTTGATGGCCAGCGGCACGCCGTCCAGCCTGCCCGCCCGCCCCGCCTTGCGGCGAGCGTCGGAGGCGCGCGCGGCCTCCAGCGCCTTCTCCGCCGTGACGGTGATATAGGCGTTCAGCCGGGGGTTCAGGGCCTCGATCGCGTCCAGATGGGCGCGGGTCAGCTCTTCGGAAGTGATCTCGCCCTCGTTCAGCGCGTCCAGCGCGCCACGGAGCGTGAAATCGGTCGGGCGCATCTTATTCGACGACCTTCGGAACGGTGAAGAAATCGCCCTGGCGGTCGGGCGCGTTGGCGAGGATCTTTTCCGGCATGCCGCCATCGGTCACGACATCGTCCCGCATGCGCAGGACGGCGAGCTCGGGCATGGCGGCGCCACCCGCCATGGGCTCGACGCCGGCCGTGTCCACGGCCTGGAGCTGCTCCACCCAGGCCAGGATGCCATTCAGCTCGGCTTGCAGGCGCGTGACCTCCTCATCCTCCAGGTGGATGCGGGCGAGCGACGCGACGCGCCGGACGGTGGCGGTATCGAGCGACATGTTCGGGAAGGAACCCCAGTTCAGAGTACAGACAAAGGCCAGGAAGCGAGCGGCGGCCCCGAAGTCAAGGCCCGTGCGTCGCCGGCCTCCGCGAAGGGGCCCCGGAGACGACCGGGCCGGCCCCCGCGCCCTGCCCGACCCGGGCTTGCCGGCCCCTGTGGGGCGGGGGCGGTTCACGGCCTGAAACCCGGCGCGTCCCAGTGGCTTTTGCCGCTGGGACGCGGGCGGCACCGGGAAACGAAGCGTAACTTCGGGGGCGCAACGGTCGATCCTCGGGCGGGTTCGGCCTAGAAGCACCGCTCACCGAGAAAGACCACGGCCGGATCAGGGGCCGCGGACCCTTGGCCTGTCCTTGGAGCCGCGCCCCGGCACAGCGAAGAGGACAGTGACTGCATGAGGCTATCGCGCGTCGGACACGGACCGGCCCCAGGCCGGGACCGCCGGAGAACCATGACCGCCGGGATGAACCGCCCTGGCGCGAGGTCCCCGGCTCCGGCCCTCGGCCTGCCTCTGCTGCTGCTCGCTCTCCTGCTGGCCCTGGCTGCGCCCGGCCTGTCCCGGCCCGCCCTGGCCCAGAATACCTCGCCCCAGAACGCCGCCACGGCTCCCCAGCCCGCGGCGGCCGGGCTGACGCCCGAGGAGGCGCGGCGGGCACTGGATGTGTTGCAGAACGACGCGCGCCGCCGGGACGTCATCACCACCCTGGAAGCCATCGCCCGCACCGCGCCGCCCCCCCATGGCACGCCCGCTTCGGGCACCACCGCCGCGGCCCCGGCGGCGGGAGGCACAGACGAGGCTCCGAAGACCCCCGCACCGCCGGCCGACGCCGCGCCCGCGGCAGGGACCCCGGACCGTGTTTCATTGCAGGCGGACGGCATCCTGGCGCAGCTCATCGTCGCGCTGTCCGGATGGTTCGGGAATGCCTCGGACTACCTGGTCACGGCGGGGCGGACCGTGGGCAATGTCCCCCTGGTCTGGGACTGGATGACCCGCACGGCGACCAACCCCTATGCCCAGTCCACCGCCCTCGACGCGGGCTGGAAGCTGGTGCTGGTCTGCGCCCTGGCCTGGACGGCCCGCCGCCTCGCCAGCCGCGCCCTGCGGCGCCCCACCCAGATGGTGATCCACCGGGCCGAGGAAGGCGTGGCCCGGCGCCGGCGGGAGCGTGAGGCCATAGGGCCGGAGGCGGCCGGCCTCGCCAGCCGGGCGGAGCTGCGCTTCCTGCGCCGCCTGCCCCTGGCGCTGCTGCGCCTGCTGCTGGAGCTCCTGCCCATCGCCGCCTTCGCCGCCGTGGGCAACCTGCTGCTGGCCACGCCGCTGAACGATGGCTGGACGGTGCCGCTGATCATCCTGGCCGCCGTCAATGCCTATGTGATCCAGCACATCGTCATGGCCATCTGCCACATGCTGGCCTCGCCGGACCATGCGGCCCTGCGCCTCTTCGACATCAGCGACGAGACCGCCGCCTATATCGAGGTCTGGCTGGCCCGGATCAGCCGCGTCGTGGTCTATGGCATGGCAGTGCTGGAGATCGCCCGGGTGCTGGGCCTCTACAGCCTGGCCTATATGTCCGCGGCGAAGCTGCTGATCCTCATCACCCACCTGATGATGGTCGTGGTGGTCCTGCAATGCCGCAAGCCGGTGGCCGAGGCGATCGCCGCCCCGCATGGCTCGCACACTGCCTTCGCCCTGGCGCGCAACTGGCTGGCCGCCATCTGGCACGTGCTGGCGATCTTCCTGATCCTCGCCATCTGGTTCGTCTGGGCGGTGGAGATCCGCAACGGCTACGGCCTGCTCTTTCGCTATTTCGGCCTGACCGTGGTGGTGCTGGTGGTGGCGCGCCTGGTCACCGTCGGCATCCTGGGCCTGCTGGACCGCATCTTCCGCATCGATGCCGAGAAGAAGCTGCGCCTGCCTTTCCTGGAGGAACGGGCCAACCGCTACTACCCCGCCCTGCGCCGGCTGATCTCGCTGGCCATGACCCTGGTGACGGTGCTCGCCGTGCTGCAGGTCTGGGGGGTGGACGCCTTCGCCTGGTTCCACAATGGCCGGCTGGGCGAGCGCATCGCCAATTCCGCCGTGGTCGTGCTGATCGCCGCCCTGGTCGCGGTGGTGATCTGGGAACTCACCAATTCCTGGGTGGACCGGCAGATCACCGACATGGCCGCGCGGGGCGACTATGCCCGCTCCGCCCGGCTGCGCACCCTCTTGCCGCTGCTGCGCACCGCGCTGCTGACCGCCATCCTGATCGTGGTGGGCTTCACCGCCCTCAGCCAGCTCGGCGTCAACATCGCCCCGCTGCTGGCCGGTGCCTCGATCATCGGCGTGGCGCTCGGCTTCGGCTCGCAGAAGCTGGTGCAGGACGTGATCAACGGCATGTTCCTGCTGCTGGAGAACGCCATGCAGGTGGGCGACTGGGTGACCGTCTCCGGCCTGTCCGGCTCGGTGGAGGCGCTCTCCGTCCGCACCATCCGGCTGCGGGCGGGCGACGGCTCGGTGCATGTGATCCCCTTCTCCTCCGTGACCACGGTGACCAACACCAACAAGGGCGTCGGCAATGCCGCCGTCTCCGTCACCGTCGCTTCCGACGAGGACACCGACCGGGTGGGCGAGGTGCTGAAGGAGATCGGCGCCGGGCTGCGGCAGGACCCGGCCTTCCGCGACAACATCCTGGACGACTTCGCCCTCTGGGGCGTGGACAAGGTGGATGGCGCCACCGCCACGGTGGTCGGGCAGATGAAGTGCCGCGACAGCGGCCGCTGGGGCGTGCAGCGGGAGTTCAACCGCCGCATCAAGAAGCGTTTCCAGGAGCTGGGAATCCAGATCGCGGTCCCGGCGCAGGCCATCATCCTCGCCCGCGCGCCGCGGGATGAGGAGCACCGGCCGGAACCTGCCCCGGCCAAGCCCAAGGACCCGTCCGGCGCCGAGACGCGCTCGCCGCCGCCTTCCGCGCTCAGCAACACCGAGTGAATGGCAGGCACCTCACGGATCGGGCGAGATTTCCGGTCCAGGGGGTTGTTTTTACGGCTATCCTGCCCCGGGCATCCGATCCGGCAGGGCTGGGTGGCGTGGCTTCCGCTTGACGGCGGCCACGCCCCCGGCGAAAGCCCGGGCTCATGCCCCTCCTGCCCCTGCCCGAATTGCGGGCCGCCCTGCCCCGGGATGCCCGGCTGATCGGGATCGATCCCGGCCGCCGGACCATCGGCCTCGCGCTCTCGGACGTGCTGCTGATGCTGGCCTCACCCTACCGTTCCATCCCCGGGGCAAGCTCGCCGCCAATGCCGCCGAGATCCGGGCCATCGCCACCCGTGAGGGCGCGGGCGGACTGGTGGTGGGACTGCCGCTGGGGCTGGACGGTTCCTTCGGCCCCGCCGCCCAGGCCGCCAAGGACTGGGCCATGGCTGTGTCCGAGGCCGTGGGCCTGCCCGTTTCCCTCTGGGACGAGCGCCTGTCCTCCTCCGCGGTGAACCGGATGCTGATCGACGAGGCCGACCTGTCCCGCGCCAAGCGGGCGAAGGCCGTGGATGCCGCCGCCGCCGCCTACATGCTGCAATCGGCGCTGGACGCCACCCGCCCCCCGCCCGCCCCCTGATCCCCCCACACAGGACCGGAACGCGGCGGGCTTCCGCCGAATCCACGCCGCGCCTATGGTCCGCCGCGACATTGGACGCCCGCCCGGAATGGTTGCCTTCCCCTCCCGACATCTCCTGGCCATCGAGGGCCTGCACCCGGTCCATATCGCGGACCTGCTGGACCTCGCCGAGAGCTATGCCCTGCTCAACCGCTCCGGGAAGACGCAGCGCGACGTGCTCAAGGGCCGCACGCTGATCAACCTCTTCTTCGAGGACTCGACCCGCACCCGCACCAGCTTCGAACTGGCGGGCAAGCGGCTGGGGGCGGACGTGATCAACATGTCCGTCTCCAACAGCAGCGTGAACAAGGGTGAGACGCTGCTCGACACCGCCTCGACCCTGAACGCCATGAAGACGGACCTGCTGGTGGTCCGCCATGCCCAGTCCGGCGCCCCGGCCCTGCTGAGCCAGAAGGTGGATGCCGCGGTGATCAACGCGGGCGACGGCACGCATGAGCACCCGACCCAGGCGTTGCTGGATGCGCTGACCATCCGCCGCCACAAGGGCAGCCTGGAGAACCTGACCGTCGCCATCTGCGGCGACGTGCTGCATTCCCGGGTCGCGCGCTCCAACATCCATCTGCTGAGCGCCATGAACTGCCGCGTGCGGATCGTCGGCCCGCCGACCCTGATCCCCTCCGCCGCCGACCGGCTGGGGGTGGAGATCCACCACGAGATGCGCTCCGGCCTGAAGGATGCCGACGTGGTCATGATGCTGCGCCTGCAGAAGGAGCGCATGGCCGGCGGCCTCGTCCCCTCGGCCCGCGAATTCTTCCGCTTCTACGGGCTGGATGCCGAGAAGCTGCGTGTCGCGAAGCCGGATGCCATCGTCATGCATCCCGGCCCGATGAACCGGGGCGTGGAGATCGACAGCGCCGTGGCCGACGACCCCAGCCGCAGCGTGATCGGCGAGCAGGTGGAGATGGGCGTGGCCGTCCGCATGGCCGTGCTCGACATCCTCTCGCGTGGCCCGGGCCGGAACGACCGCTGATGACCGATACGATCTTCACCAATATCCGGCTGCTCGACCCGGCGAGCGGCCTCGACGCCACCGGCGGCCTGCTGGTGCGCGGCGGCGCGATCGCGGAAGTGCTGCAGGGAGGCCCGGCGGGCATCCCCGAGGGCGCGACGGTGGTGGATGGCGGCGGCGCCTGCCTCGCCCCCGGGCTGATCGACCTGCGCGCCGCCGTGGGCGAGCCGGGGGCCGAGCACCGGGAGACCATCGCCTCCGCCGCCCTGGCCGCGGCGGCGGGCGGCATCACCACGCTCTGCGCCCTGCCGGACAGCGAGCCGGCGCTGGACGATCCGGCGCTGCTGCAATTCGTGCTCCGGCGCGGGGAGGCGACGGGCAGCCTCTCCATCCTGCCCTATGGCGCCGCCACGCGCGGCTGCGCCGGCAAGGAGATGACCGAGTTCGGCCTGCTGCGGGAGGCCGGGGCGGTCGCCTTCACCGACGGCAACCATGCCATCGGCGACGCCAGGACCATGCGCCTGGCCCTTTCCTATGCCCGGGCCTTCGGCAGCTTCATCGTGCAGCACCCGGCCGTGCCGAGCCTGTCGCGCGGCGCGGCGGCGACCGAGGGGGAGCTGGCGACGCGGCTGGGCCTGCCCAGTGTGCCGGCGGCGGCGGAGGCGATGCAGGTCGCCCGGGACATCGCCCTGGCACGGCTGACCGGCGGCCATGTCCACTTCGCCCACCTGTCCACCGCGGCGGCGCTGGAACTGGTGCGGGAGGCCAAGGCCGAGGGGCTGCGCGTCACCTGCGACACCGCGCCGCCCTATTTCGACCTGAACGAGACGGCGATCGGCGACTACCGCACCTATGCCAAGCTGGAGCCGCCCCTGCGCCCCGAGCGCGACCGCGAGGCGGTGGTGGCGGCCCTGGCCGACGGCACGATCGACGCCATCGCCTCCGACCACCAGCCGCGCGACGCCGATGACAAGCGCCTGCCCTTCGCCCAGGCCGAGGCCGGCGGCGCCGGGCTGGCCACGCTGCTCGCCGTCACCCTGGCCCGCGTCCATGCCGGGGACCTGCCGCTGCTGCGGGCGCTGGAGCTGCTGACCATTGCTCCGGCGAAGCTGCTGGGGCTGGAGGCCGGGCGCCTCGCCGCAGGCGCGCCGGCCGATCTCGTGCTCTTCGACCTGGAGCGCGCCTGGAAGGTCGAGGCCGGCAGGCTGCCCGGCAAGGCGCAGAACTCGCCCTTCGACGGGCGCGCGCTGGAGGGCCGGGTCCTGGGCACCTGGAAGGCCGGGCGGCGGGTCTTCGGATGAATCCCGGGATCACCCCCTGGACCCTGCATCTGCTGGGGCTGCTGATCGGGCTGCTGCTGGGCTCCATCCCCTTCGGCCTGATCCTGACCCGGGCCGCCGGGCTGGGCGATATCCGCAGCATCGGCTCCGGCAATATCGGCGCCACCAACGTGCTGCGCACGGGCAACAAGAAACTGGCCGCCGCGACGCTCTGCTGGATGCGCTGAAGGGCACGGCAGCGGTGCTGCTGGCCTCCGCCCTGCTCGGCCCCGGTGCCGCCCCGGCGGCGGCGCTGGGCGCGGTGCTGGGCCATTGCCATCCGCCCTGGCTCGGCTTCCGGGGGGGCAAGGGTGTCGCCACCTCGCTCGGCGTCTTCCTGGCCCTGTCGGTCTGGGTCTTCCTGGCGGCGGCGCTGGGCTGGCTATTGGTGGCGAAGATCACCCGCATCTCCTCCGCCGGGGCGCTGGGCGGCTTGGCCGTGGCGCTGCTGGCGGCCTGGGCGCTGGAGGTGCCCGCGGTGGCGGTCGCGGTGACGCTGATCGTGCTCTACGTCTATGTGCGGCACCACGCGAACATCCGCCGCCTGCTGGCCGGCACGGAGCCGCGTATCGGGCAAGGCAAGGAAAAGGCTTGAACGAGGCGGAGGCCCTGGCCCGGCTGCGGCTGGCCCGCACCGAGGGGATCGGCACGGTGCGGTTCCGCCAGTTGCTGGAGACCTTCGGCAGCGGCAGCGCCGCGCTGGAGGCCCTGCCCCGCTGGCCGGCGCGGCGGGAAGGCGGGCGCTTCGAGCCCCCGCCCCCGATGCGGTCCGGCGGGAATACGATGCGGTGCGGGAGGCGGGCGGCCGTTTCCTGTACTGGCAGGAGGAAGGCTATCCCGAACTCCTGTTCCTGATCGGCGATCCCCCGGCGGTCCTGGCCGTGCTGGGCGATCCGGCGATCCTGGCGCTGCGGCAGGTGGCCATCGTCGGCGCGCGGAACGCCTCGGCCCCCGGGCGCCGCATCGCGGAGGAGATCGCGGCCACGCTGACCGCGGATGGGATCGTCGTCACCTCCGGCCTGGCGCGCGGGGTGGATACGGCCGCTCATGAGGGCGCCCTGCGCAAGGGGCGCACCGTGGCGGTCCTGCCCGGCGGTCTGGACATCGCCTACCCGCCCGAGAATGCGCGGCTTCAGGAGCGGATCGCGCTGGAAGGCGGCGCGCTGGTAGCCGAGCATCCGCTGGGCACGCAACCCTCCGCCCGGCATTTCCCGCGCCGCAACCGGATCGTCGCCGGGCTCAGCCTGGGCGTGGTGGTGGTGGAGGCCGCGATGAATTCCGGCACCCTCCTCACCGCCCGCCATGCCATCGAGGCCGGGCGCGAGGTCTTCGCCGTGCCGGGCAGCCCGCTCGACCCGCGCTGCCGGGGCTCCAACGACCTGCTGCGGCAGGGTGCGACCCTGTGCGAGCATGCCGGCGACGTGCTGGCGCACCTGCCGGAAGCGCCGCGCCCGGTGCTGCTGCGGGCCCCCACCGTGGTGCGGCAGACGGCCACCGGACCCGCCCCGAAGGCGGTAGATTCGGTATCAGAACCATCCGCCGATACCTCGGAACCCGGTTATCTCCTTGACCTGATTGGCTATTCTCCTGTGGCGGTTGACGAAATCCTGCGCCGCTGCCACCTCTCCCATTCCGATCTTCAGGGCCTGATCGCCGATCTCGAGATCTCGGGACGGATCGAGGTGCTGCCTGGAAACCGCATTGTCCGGTCCGCCGTTGCGGGTCGGGAGGACACCTCAGAGCGAAAATGACCGACGTCGTCGTCGTAGAATCCCCCGCCAAGGCCAAGACCATCAACAAGTATCTGGGTGGCGGCTACAAGGTCATCGCCTCCTTCGGCCATGTGCGCGACCTGCCCGCTAAGGACGGTTCCGTGCGGCCCGAGGAGGGCTTCGCCATGGACTGGGAGTCCGAGGAACGCGGTGAGCGGCAGCTGCGCGAGATCGCCTCGGCGCTGAAGGGGGCCAAGCGGCTCTTCCTCGCCACCGACCCGGATCGCGAGGGCGAGGCCATCTCCTGGCATGTGCGGGAGATGCTGGAGAAGAAGCGGCTGCTGAAGGGCCTCGAGGTCCACCGCATCACCTTCAACGAGATCACCAAGCGCGCCGTCCAGTACGCCATCGAGCATCCGCGCGACCTGGATACGCCGCTGATCGAGGCCTATCTCGCCCGGCGCGCGCTCGACTACCTCGTCGGCTTCACCCTCTCCCCCGTGCTCTGGCGCAAGCTACCGGGCAGCCGCTCGGCCGGGCGGGTGCAGTCCGTCGCGCTGCGCCTGATCTGCGAGCGCGAGGCGGAGATCGAGGTCTTCAAGCCGCGCGAATACTGGACGGTCGAGACGCGCTTCGCCACGCCGATCGGGGCGCAGTTCACCGCCCGGCTGACGCATCTCGACGGCAAGCGGCTGGAGCAGTTCGACCTGCCCGACGAGGCGGCCGCGAAGCGCGCCGTCGCCGCGATCGAGGCCGGGGCCTTCTCCGTCGCCTCGGTGGAGAAGAAACGGGTCCGCCGCAACCCGCAGGCGCCCTTCACCACCTCGACCCTGCAGCAGGAGGCCTCGCGCAAGCTCGGCTTCGGCGCCCAGGCGACGATGCGCTTGGCGCAGCAGCTCTACGAGGGCGTGGAGATCGGCGGCGAGACGGTCGGCCTGATCACCTATATGCGAACCGACGGCGTGCAGATGTCGGCGGAGGCGATCCAGGCCATCCGCGGCCATGTCGGCGAGGAGTTCGGCCAGAACTACCTGCCGCCGCAGGCCCGCGAATACTCCTCCCGCGCCAAGAACGCCCAGGAGGCGCACGAGGCGATCCGCCCGACCGACGTGCACCGCACGCCGGGGCAGGTCGCGCGCTACCTGAACCCGGACCAGCGTCGCCTCTATGATCTGGTCTGGAAGCGCGCCGTGGCCAGCCAGATGGCCTCGGCCGAGCTGGACCAGACCACGGTGGAGATCGCCGAGGGTACGGGCCGGACGAAGCTGCGCGCCACCGGCTCGGTGATCGCCTTCGACGGCTTCCTGAAGCTGTACCGGGAGGATGTGGACGACGCTCCCGCCTCCGCGCTCGGCGAGGAGGACGGCCGCGTGCTGCCGCCCATGGCGGAGAAGGACCCGCTGAAGCGCGGCGAGGTGACGCCGGAGCAGCATTTCACCCAGCCGCCGCCCCGCTATTCCGAGGCCTCGCTGGTGAAGAAGATGGAGGAGCTCGGCATCGGCCGCCCCTCCACCTATGCCTCCATCCTGCAGACGCTGCAGGACCGCAACTATGTGAAGCTGGAGAAGCGGCGCTTCCAGCCGGAGGATCGCGGGCGCCTCGTCACCGCCTTCCTGGTCGCTTTCTTCGAGCGCTATGTGGACACCGGCTTCACCGCCGCGCTGGAGGAGAAGCTCGACGACATCAGCGGCGGCCGCGCCGACTGGCGGGAGGTCATGGCCGAGTTCTGGGATGCATTCTCCAAGGCCGTGGATGCGACCAAGGACCTCAAGATCAGCGACGTGATCGACGCGCTGGATGAGGATCTGGGCCCGCACTTCTTTCCGCCCGCGGATGACGGCAAGGACCCGCGCGAGTGCCCGAACTGCCATACCGGGCGGCTGGGGCTGCGGCTGGGGCGGACGGGCGCCTTCATCGGCTGCTCGAACTACCCGGAATGCCGCTACACCCGCCCGCTGATCGCCCCCGGCGCCGAGGGCGACGAGGCGGCAGGCTTCTCGGACGGGGTGCGGGAACTGGGCACGAGCCCGGAAGGCGTGCCGGTCACCATGCGGCGCGGGCCTTATGGAATCTATGTCCAGCTCGGCGAGCCGGGGGTGGATGCCAAGGGCAAGCCCACCAAGCCGCGCCGCGCCAGCCTGACCCGGGGCATGGACCCGGAAGGCGTGACGCTGGAGCGTGCCCTCGCCCTGCTGTCGATGCCACGCATCGTCGGGGTGCATCCCGAAACGGGCGAGGAGATCACCGCGCATCTCGGCCGCTTCGGCCCCTATCTGACCATGGGCACGCTGTCCAAGTCGCTCGACAAGGACGACGACGTGCTGACCATCGGGCTGAACCGTGCCGTCGCGCTGCTGGCCGAGGCCAAGCCGCGTTCCGTGGTGCTGGGCGAGCATCCGAAGGATGGCGCGCCCGTGGAGATCCGGCGCGGCCGCTTCGGCCCCTATGCCCAGCACGGCCAGACCGTGGCCAGCCTGCCGCGCAATGTCCAGGCGGAGGATTTCACCCTGGAGCAGGCGGTGGCGCTGCTGGCCGAGAAGGGCAAGCAGCTCGCGCCCAAGGGAGCCAGGGGCAAGGCGAAGCCGGGCGCGAAGAAGGCGACCGCCAGGAAGGCTGCGGATAAGGCTGCGGATACAGCCCCGTCTGACGGGGATGCCGCGCCGGCCAAACCCGCGAAGGCCAAGCCCGCCCGGGCCACCAAGGCGGCGGGCGAGACGGCCAAACCGGTGGCCCGCAAGGCGGCTGCCAAACCCGCGCTCCGCAAAACGGCCGCCAAGCCGGCGGCGCGCAAGACCACCGCCAAGGCCTGAGTGGGGACGCCGCCGCGATGATACGCCGCATCGCTGGCGGTCCCGGCCGGGGCCTCCGGGTGAAGGTCCGCGAGGGTGCCGGCCCCCAGGCCAGCGCCCGCCGCCGCGCCGCGGCCCGGCCCGAAGCTCCGGCCAGCCTGCCGACGCGGAGAGGAATTGCGTGCCTTCCTGCGCGCCTCCGGCGGCACGGTGGGCAAGAGCCAGATCGTGCGGCATTTCGGCCTGGGCGTGGAACACCGCCCGGCGCTGCGTGCGCTGCTGAAGGAGCTGAAGACCGAAGGCGGCGCCGCGCCGTCCGGCCGGCGTTCCTTCCGCCATGCGGCCAACCTGCCGGAAACCGCGATCGTCGAAGTCTTCGGCACCGATCCGGATGGCGATCCCCTCGCCCGCCCGGTGAACTGGGAAGGCGGGCGCCCACCGCTGATCTACATGCGCCCCGAGCCCAGGGGGCAGCCCGCCCTGGCGCCGGGGGAGCGGGTGCTGGCGCGGCTGAAGCCGGCGGGGCGCGAGAAGTACGAGGGCCGCACCATCCGCCGCTTGGCGGAACAGGGCTCCTCCCGCGTGCTGGGCATGTTCGAGAAGGGCTTGGTCCGCCCCGTGGACCGGCGCATCCGGGCCGATTGGCGCGTGCCGCCCGGCGAGGAAGGTGGGGCGGAGGATGGCGACCTGGTCCTGGCGGAACCCCTGCCCGGCCACGGACTCGGCCTGCGCCCCGTGCGGGTGCTGGAGCGGCTGGGGAAGATGGGCGAGCCACGCTCGGTCTCGCTGATCTGCATCCATGCCCATGGCATCCCCGACACCTTCGACGGCGAGGCGCTGCGCCAGGCCGAGCGTGCCCGTGGTGTCGGGCCGGAGGGGCGCGAGGACCTGCGCGACCTGCCGCTGGTCACCATCGACGGCGAGGATGCGCGGGATTTCGACGATGCCGTGCATGCCGAACGCGATGGCGAGGGCTGGCAGGTGACGGTCGCCATCGCCGATGTGGCGCATTACGTCCGCCCCGGCTCCCCGCTGGACCGGGAGGCGCGGCGGCGCGGCAACAGCGTCTATTTCCCCGACCGGGTGGTGCCGATGCTGCCGGAGGCGCTCAGCAACGGCTGGTGCTCGCTGCGGCCGGACGAGGATCGCGGCTGCCTCTTCGTGCGGATGCGCTTCGATGCGGAGGGGCGGAAGCAGTCGCACCGCTTCGGGCGCTGCATCATGCGCTCCACTGCCCGGCTGACCTATGAGGCAGTGCAATCGGCGCAGGAGGCCGGCGAGGCGCGGTTCGCGGATCTGTACGGTGCCTATCGCGCCCTGCTCGGCGCGCGGGAAAAGCGCGGTACGCTGGATCTCGACCTGCCGGAACGGAAGGTGGAGCTGAGCCCGGAAGGCAAGGTCCTCGCCGTGCGGCCACGGGAGCGACTCGATAGCCACCGGCTGATCGAGGAGTTCATGGTCGCCGCCAATGTCTGCGCGGCGGAGGAGCTGGGGCGCCTGCACCAGCCCTGCATGTACCGCATCCATGATCGCCCCTCGGATGCGAAGCTGGAAGGGCTGCGGCAGTTCCTGGAGACGTTCGGCCTGTCCCTGCCACCCGGCACCGAGTTGCGCCCGCGCGACTTCGCGCAACTCCTGGAACAGGTGAAGGACCGCCCGGAGGAGCGGCTCGTGCACGAGACGGTGCTGCGCGCCCAGTCCCAGGCCGAATACGCGCCGGACAATATCGGTCATTTCGGCCTCGCGCTGCGCCGCTATGCGCATTTCACGAGTCCGATCCGCCGTTATGCGGACCTTCTGGTCCATCGCGCCCTGATCGCCGGTTTACGCCTCGGTCCGGATGGCCTGACTAGCGAGGAAGCGCAGGGGTTTACCGAGATCGGTGAAGACATCACGCGAACCGAGCGCCGCGCCGCGCAGGCGGAGCGCGACGCGGTGGACCGCTATCTCACCGCCTATATGGCGGACCATGTCGGTGCTAGCTTCGCGGCACGGGTTTCCGGGGTGACACGCTTCGGTCTCTTCGTCACGCTGGACACCAATGGCGCGAGTGGAATTGTTCCGGTTCGCGTCTTGCCGGATGACCGATGGGAGCACGAGGAAGGCGCGCAGCGCTTGGTGGGCCGTCATACGGGCCTCGCCTTCTCGTTGGGACAGCCGGTCGAGGTCCGCTTGGCCGAAGCCATGCCCCTGACCGGCAGCCTGACATTCGATATCCTGCAAAGCGACCCACGCGCGGGGCGCAAGGCGGGCGGAAGGCGTCCTGCCAGCGGAAAGACCCGTTCCGCCGCATCCTCGCGGCGGCGCTGATCCTCCTTGTCCCGGCGCTGCTCCTGGGCTCTGTCCCGGCACGCGCGCAGAGCTTCCCGGCGCCGCTGATCGAGAGCACGCTCCAGGCCGGCTTCGAGGCGATCGCCGAGCGGCATCTCGACCCCGTGACGCCGCCCGACCTCGCCCTCTGGGCCCTGCGCGGGCTGACGGCCATCGAACCGGGCTTCGACGTGGAGTCGCGCGATGGCGTGCTGCGCGTCTCGCTGCTGGGGCGGAGCCTGGCGCAGCGCGCCATACCGGGCACGCTGGCCGAGGCCGCCACCGTGCTGTCCTGGCTCTATGGCGCGGCCTGGGGGGTCTCCCCCACCCTGCGGCGGGCCGGCGCGGATGCGGTGCTGCAAGCCAGTTTCGATGAGGTGTTCAACCACCTCGATCCCTATAGCCGCTATGTTTCCCCCGCCACCGCCGACAGCGACCGCGACCGCCGCATGGGCACTGCCGGGCTGGGCCTCCAGGTCGAGGGCGGGCCGCGTGGCGCCACAGTGCTGGCCGTGATGCCCGACAGCCCCGCCGAGGCGGCCGGGCTGCAGACAGGGGACGTGCTGCTGAGCCTGAACGGCATCTCGCTGGCCCGGCAGACGCCGGAGCGGCTGGCGGCGCTGCTGGAAGGCCCCCTGGGCTCGCGCGCGCGCCTGCGCATTCAGCGCGGCCGCAGCCACCGCAACATCGTGCTCCGGCGAGAGGTCGTGCCACCGCAGACCGTCCGCACCGCGCGGCAGGGCGATGCGCTGGTGCTGCGGATCACCGCCTTCTCCTCCGACACGGCGGACCAGCTTGGCGAGGCGCTGCTGATGGCCTTCGACCATCCCACGGCCCCGGCACCGCGGAGCCTGATCCTGGACCTGCGCGGCAACCGGGGCGGCTTCCTGCGCGAGGCGATCCGGGTGGTGGACAACATCCTGCCCAGCGGCATCGTCGCCCGCACCGATGGACGGCATCCGGATGCGCGCCGCGTCTGGCACGCGGCGGGGATGGATCTCACCCAGGGGCGGCCGATCGCCATCCTGGTCGATGGCCGCACCGCCTCCTCGGCGGAGATCGTGACGGCGGCGCTGTCCGACAACGGCAGGGCGGCGGTGGTGGGCAGCGCCACGATGGGCAAGGGGTTGATCCAGATCCTGGTGCCGCTGCCGAACGAGGGCGAGCTCTCGCTCTCCTGGTCCCGCATCCTGGCCCCGGATGGCTGGCCCCTGCAGTCGCTGGGCGTGCTGCCCTCCCTCTGCACCAGCCTCGGGGCGGACAGCACCGCCCGGAGCCTGGAGCGGCTGGCCCAGGGGGATGCCCCCATGGGCGCCGTGCTGCGGCGGCAGCGGCAGGCACGGGTGCCGGTGCTGCCCAGCGAGATCACGGCCCTCCGGGGTGCCTGCCCCCCGCCGAGGGCCGGGACGGCGATCTCCAGGCAGCGGTCACGCTGCTGTCGAATCCGGAAGCCTACCGCGCCGCCACAGCGAAGTGACGGCGCGGCCGCGAGGGAGCGCCCGGCATGGGTGCCATCCGGCCGGTGAGGGTTGTTTCCGCGAGAGAAAGCTTGACGCGGCGGGCGCGGTGACTAGGTTGCGCCGTTCAACGGCCGGGGCTCAGTGCGCAGGCCTGTTTACGGAATCAGACCATGGCCAAGTCCAACACGATCCAGATCAAGCTCCTCAGCACCGCCGAGACCGGCTACTTCTACGTCACGAAGAAGAACACCCGGAATGCCCAGGGCAAGCTGGAGCTGAAGAAGTACGACCCGGTGGCGCGCAAGCACGTCGTCTTCCGCGAAGCCAAGATCAAGTAATCGCGGCGCGCCCCGGCCCATCCGGGGCGCCACCCTTCCTGCTCCGGCATGACCGGAGCGCGATGACAGAAGCCCGACCGGAACCCGGCCGGGCTTTCGCTTTTGTGGGCGTTCGTTCGGCCGGGCGGCTTGCTCAGGCCGCCGCGCCGGTTCCGCTGCGCGCGATTTCGAGCCGGTTCCGCCCGGCGGCCTTGGCGCGGTAGAGCGCGCCATCCGCCGAGGCCAGGAGGTCGTCCAGCAGGACGCCGTCCCCACCGCTGGCGCCGCCGATGCTGATGGTCACCCGGACCGGGCCGGAAGGCAGCCAGACGGGCTCCTCTCCCACCGCCAGGCGCAGGCGTTCCGCCACATTCGCCACATCAGCGGGGGAGCGGCTGGCCATGATGACCAGGAATTCCTCGCCGCCATAGCGGGCCACGATATCGGAGGAGCGCAGGTTGGCCCGCAGGCGCTGCGCGACCTCGCGCAGCACCACATCGCCGCCGGCATGGCCGAAGGTGTCGTTCACGCGCTTGAAGTGATCCACATCCATCAGCAGCACCGAGGCACCGCCGGAACGCAGCATCGCCTCCAGATGGCGGGAGGCGTAGAGCCTGTTGCGCAGGCCGGTCAGGCTGTCGGTGACCGCCGCCTCCAGCGTGCGCTGGAGATCCTCGCGCAGCCGGTCCTGATAGAGCTTGCGCCGGATCTGGTTGCGCGCCCGCGCCCGCATCTCGTTGCGGTCCACCGGGCGCAGTACATGGTCGTTGGCGCCGAGGTCGAAGCCGCGGAGCACGAGCTGCCGCTGCGCCGGATCGGCGACCAGCAGCACCGGCAGGTCGCGCGTGCCGGACTGCGCCCGGAGCCGGGAGGCGAAGCGCAGACCGTCGCCGGCATCGAAGGAGAGGCTCAGCACGGCCAGCTCGAACTCGCCCGACATCAGCGCGTTCCAGGCCGCGCCATGGTCGGTAGCCACGAAGCAGACCACGCCATCCTCGGCCAGCGCCTCCTCCAGGAAGCGCGATTCCTCGCGGTCCTCGGTGATGACGATGGCGCGCGTGCCGATCATGCTGTTCAGCGCGCGCAGCCCGCCGGTCATGCCCAGGTCGCCGGTGCTCTCGGAGCGGATGTGGAAGGCGTCCAGGACCTGCTTGGTGCGCAGCAGGGCACGCAGCCGCGCGAAGAGCATGGCGTGATCGACCGGCTTGGACAGGAAGTCGTCCGCGCCCGCTTCCAGGCCGCGGATGCGCTCGCTCTGATCCGTCAGGGCGGTGATCATGACCACGGGGATATGGCCGGTCTGCTTCTGCGCCTTCAGGCGGCGGCAGACCTCGTAGCCATCCATCCCCGGCATCATCACGTCCAGCAGGATGACGTCGGGCGCCCATTCCTCGGCCAGGCGGATGGCCGCCGGGCCGGAGCTGGCAGAGGCGACCTCGTAGTATTCGGCCCGGAGGCGGGCTTCCAGCAGGTGGATGTTCGTCGCGATGTCATCCACCACCAGGATGCGGGCGCTCACGCCGAATGATCCTCCGCCTTTGGCGCGACGTCATGGCCGGCACCGGAACAGCCGGGCGGCACGACGCGAACGGCTGCTTGTGGCCGGGCACGAAGACCGGAAGAAGGACAAAGTGTGACGATTTTAGATCACTCCCCCGTCCCTTCGGGCGGCCCTCGTGGCTGATGCCACCTTTGCCCATACCGCGCCGGTTCCGCAACCTTCGCGGGAGCTTTGCCCGGACATTGCCCGGGGCTCTCCGCGCCACCGGCCCCGACGCGGCGCGCCAACACCTTCTACATACCGCATGCCGATCACCCCGGCGAGCGAAATGATTGTGCACAGCAGCATCGGCATGATCCAGGGCCAGAAGGCGCTTCCAGATCGCCTCCCGGCCACGGTTTGCCCAGGCAGTTGCGATCAGCGCCGGGCAAACTGGGTCTTGCCGAACATGTTCTCCCGCTCCGTATCGGTGATCGGCCCCTGGCGCGAACGGTCGGACAGTACGGCGACCCCGCGCTGGACGGCCGGGCGGGCGGCAATCGCATCGTGCCAGCGCCGGACCGAGGGGTAGTCGGACAGGTCGATGCCACGCCGGTCGGGGTTCCGGATCCAGGGGAAGGTGGCGATGTCGGCGATGGAATACTCGCCCCCGGCCAGCCATTCGGCTTCCGCCAGGCGCTTCTCCAGCACCCCGTGCAGCCGCCGGACTTCGTTGCCATAGCGTTCCACGGCATAGGGGATGCGCTCCGGAGCATAGGCGGCGAAGTGGTTGTACTGGCCGAACATCGGCCCGACGCCGCCCATCTGGAACATCAGCCATTGCAGCGCCTTCAGCCGTTCCACCGGATCCGCGGGGATCAGGCGGCCGGCCTTCTCGGCCAGATAGATCAGGATGGCGCCGCTCTCGAAGAGCTGGAGCGGCTGCCCGCCCGGCCCGTCCGGATCGACGATGGCGGGGATGCGGTGGTTCGGCGTGATGGCCAGGAATTCCGGGCGGAACTGCTCCCCCGCCCCGATGTTCACGGGCACCACACGATAAGGCAGGCCCAGCTCCTCAAGCGCGATATGGACCTTGTGGCCATTGGGTGTGGGCCAGCTCCAGACTTCGATCATGCCATGCTTCCTCGGCTGCGGAGGGGCCGGAATTGGGGAGGCTGTGACCAGTCGGCAAGCCGCAAACCAACGGTTGCGAAGTCCGGAATAATTAACCACCATCGCGGGAAATTGTCTGGAGTATCCCGGAATGGTGGCTTGGCTGCCCGAACATGCGGAGGCCTTCCTCGGCAAGGATGGGCTGATTGACACACGCCGTCTTCTGGACGCGACCGCGGAGGCGGAACGGCTGGCACGGCTGGACAGCCAGCACGAAGGCATTCCGGTCAGCGATCCACGGTTCCACATGCCCTTCTCGGACCCGGCGACGGTGCGTGAGGTGCTGCCGCAACTGACCGTGGCCCTCCATCTCCTGCAGGCTGAGCCCGGGCATCGCGTGCTGGATCTCGGCTGCGGCCATGGCTGGCTGTCGCGCCTGCTGGCGCAGCAGGGGCTGGAGGTGCAGGCGGTCGATCCTTCCGCCACCGTGATCGGCAAGGCGAAGGCCTTCGTCTCGGTCCACCTGCCCCAACTCGCGGCACGGCTGAAGACAGGCGTGCTGGAGAAGGGCCGGATTCCCCTCCCCGACGCCTCGGTGGACCGGATCATCGCCTTCCACAGCCTGCACCGGCTCGGGGACCTCGCCGCGCTGCTGCCGGAGATGCAGCGGGTGCTGGCGGAGGGCGGCCGCGCGGTGATCATGACCGCGGCGCCCGGCCAGTCCCGTTCCCCGGCGGCGCAGGCGAGGATGCGGGCCACCGGCATCGCCGAGCCGGAAACGGACCCCGCCGCGATCCAGGCCGCCGCCGCCGCCGCGGGCTTCGCGCGCTGCGAGTTCGGCCTGGCGACTCGCCAGCCCCTCGTGATGGGCGCGGCAGCCTATACCGCCGAACTGGAGCGCGTCTCGCGCCAGGACAAGCCCGACGCCGCGCCCTCCCCGGCTGTGCAGGAGCGGGGCTTCGCGGAGCTGAATGCCTGGTTGCGCCAGGACTGCTGCATCGTGCTCAGCCGCACCGGGGAGGCGCCGGACAGCCGCGAGATCCCACCCCTGGCCAAGCGCAAGGCGCCGATCGCCGAGATCTCCATCCTGTCAGGCACGGCGACCAAGCAGAAGCTGTCGCTCACCGTGGCGATCCGCAATCTCGGCGGCTATCGCTGGCGTCCGGGAGGAACCGGTGCGGGCGGCGTCAACCTCGGCGTGATGCGGCGCCTGGCGGACGGCACGCTGGAGCGCGACTTCCGCCGCGTCCGGCTGAGCGCGCAGGAGATCATGCCCGGGGAGACGGTACAGATCGTCTTCGAACTGCCGCTGCAGGACGCTCAGGGCTGGAACATGGACCTGGTCGCCGAGGGCGTGAGCTGGTTCGGGGCCGAGATCGCCCTGGACCGCACCGGCGCGGCCGTGCCGAAGGCCGGTTGACCGGGCGCGCCGTTCCGACAGCCGCTTTCCGGGGCGATTCGCGATCCGTCGATTTCCGCCGGAGTCGTGGATTGCCCCTGGATTCGTGTACGGAAGATGGCGCAGAATGCATCTCCGGCCGCCCGGCTGATTCCCGTGGTGCCTGCTTCGTGCCGGTTTCCGCGTCCATTCTGTGGCAGTTCAGCCACAGCGACACAGGACGCATTTCCGGCATCCCTGCCTCTCATGCTGGTGAATATGCTTCGCCGCGGCGGCGTGCATTTTGAGTGTCGTTCGTCCCCCCGATGAAGGACTCTACTCAATGAAACTCCGTCACGCGTTGCTCGCGACGACCCTGTTCATGGCCCCCGGTGTCGCGATGGCGCAGTCTGCCTGGTGGACGCCGCCGAGCTGGCTCGCCACTCCCGTCGCACAGCCGATCACCGGCCTCTACCTCTCCGGCGGCGCCGGCTGGAACCACGCCAACAAGCGCAACGTCACCTCCGACGGCGGCGCCAACGGCTTCTTCGACGCCACGGTGAACAACCGCCAGGGCTCGTTCAAGTTCAGCGAAGGCTGGGGCGGCCAGATCGCTGTCGGCTGGGGCTTCGGCAACGGCCTGCGCGCCGAGGTCGAGGGCAACTTCCGCGACAACCCCACCAGCAAGGTCGGCGGCTGGTCCAGCCGTGGCGTCGGCACCACCAGCGGCAACTTCTTCAGCGGCACCGGCCGCATGCGCCAGTACGGCGTGATGGTGAACGGCTACTACGACTTCCAGCTGCCGGCCTGGTTCCCGAACATGCCGATCCCGGTCGTGCCCTATGTCGGCGGTGGCGTGGGCTGGATCTGGACGGATCTGGACAATGTCGGCGGCACGCGGGTGAACAGCGTCGGTCGTCCGGGCGACAACCTGACCATCGACGACACCGCGGGTGCCTTCGGCTACCAGGGCATCGCCGGCCTGGCCTTCCCGATCCCGGCCGTGCCTGGCCTGTCCCTGACGGCCGAGTACCGCTACCTCGGCACGCTGCAGACGAAGTATGACGGCATCGTCCGCACCGCTTCGGGCCAGATCCCGACCCGCGGCAAGTTCGAGATCGACGGCGCGAACAACCACTCCGCCATGCTGGGCCTGCGCTACGCGCTCTGGACCCCGCCGGCGCCCGTGGCCGCTCCGCCGGTCGTGCCGCAGGCTCCGCAGGCCGTGGCCCGCACCTACCTCGTGTTCTTCGATTGGGACCGTTACAACCTGACGGACCGCGCCCGGCAGATCATCTCCGAGGCGGCGCAGAACGCGCGGACCACGGGTTCGACCCGCATCGAGGTGGCCGGCCACGCCGACCGCTCCGGCACGCCGCAGTACAACATGGGCCTGTCGCGCCGCCGCGCCGACGCCGTGGCCGCCGAGCTGGTGCGTCAGGGCATCCAGCGTTCGGAGATCACGGTCGAGGCTTTCGGCGAGAGCCGTCCGCTGGTGCCGACCGCCGATGGCGTGCGCGAGCCGCAGAACCGCCGCGTGGAGATCGTCCTGCGCTGATCGCGCGGACACTCCATACGCCGCTTCAGGAAAGGGGCCGGTCCGCGAGGACCGGCCCTTCTTCTTTGCCCGCCCCGCCACTTGTCCAGCCTGGGCGCGTTACGCAACGCCACAAGCCCACCCGCTGTGCCAGACCAGGGAAGCTGTTACAGTCACGTCCGCGAACCGCGCCGCGCCATCCGCACGGACGGCGGATCGTTGGGACCACCGAGGCAGCGCCGCCACGACGCCGGGCGCGCCCTGCCTCCCTGCCGGCACGGGATCGAACCCCTGAGGACCAAGGCGTGATCACCGGTGCGGCGGTACCGGAAGCGGGGCAGATCCTGCCGGAGATCCTTGATCTCCTGCAGGCGGCACCCGGCGACCGGGAAAGCGGATGGCGGCTGCTCGCCCTGGCCACCGGCACCCCGTCCGGGCCACGCCAGCGCATGGTGGTGCTGCGCCACTTCGAGCCCGGCAGCCTGACCCTGCGGCTGCACAGCGATGCGCGCTCCGGCAAGGTGCACGAGATCGCGGCCGATTCATGTGTTTCCCTGCTCGGCTGGGATGCCGCGCGGCAATGGCAGGTGCGGCTGGAGGGTGAGGCACGGCTGCATCGCGACGGCGCCCTGGCCGACCGGGCCTGGACCGAAATGCCCGATGGCGAGCGCCGCAGCTACGCGGCCCCCGACCCGCCCGGCAGCACCGTACCCGCCCCTCCCCCACCACCCACCGTGACGCCCCGGGCCCGCGCGAATTTCTGTGTCATCACCATCAGGCTGCGGCAGATGGAGTGGCTTCACCTCGACCCCGAACGACACCGCCGGGCCTGCTTCCGTTTCCTGGGCCATGGCGTGGAGGCAAGATGGCTGATCCCCTGACCCCTGATGCCGCCGCCAAGGCTCCGCCGCCCGACCGGGAGCGGATCGCCGAAAGCATCCGGCGCCTCGCCACGCAGCGTGGCGCGGAGAAGTCCATCTGCCCCAGCGAGGTCGCCCGCGAGCTGGGCGGCGAATCCTGGCGCAGCCTGATGCGGCCGGTGCGCGACACGGCGCTGGAACTGGCCCGCCGGGGCGAGATCGAGGTCCTGCGCAAGGGCAAGCCGGTGGAACCCGGCCCCAAGGGGCATGGCGATGTGCGCGGGGTCATCCGCCTCCGGATCGCCGCGCGCTGACGCCGCCTGCCGCCCATTGGCCTTTTTCGTTTTGACACGTTGGAGATCCCGCGATGCGTGACACGCGCGGTGCCCTCAGGGACGCCTGGGCCCTGGCCCGCCCCTTCTGGTTCAGCGAGGAACGCTGGTCCGCCCGGGGCCTCCTGGCGGTGGTGATCCTGCTGAACCTCGCTCTGGTGGGGATGAACGTGATCCTCACCTTCTGGAACCGTGCCTTCTACAACTCCCTGCAGGACAAGAACTGGGAGGCCTTCTCGCAGCTCCTCTTCCTGGGCCGGCACGATCCGGACGAAGGCTATCTTCCGGGCTTCTGCGTGGTGGCGGCGCTGTTCATCCTGGTGGCGGTGTTCCAGCTCTATCTGCGGCAGTTGCTGCAGATCCGCTGGCGGCGCTGGATGACTGGCCGCATCACCGGCGACTGGCTGCGGGACCGGGCCTATTACCGCATCGCGCTGACCGACACGGGCACAGACAATCCGGACCAGCGCATCTCCGAGGACATCAACAACTTCGTCAGCCAGAACCTGTCGCTGGGCCTCGGGCTGATGAATTCGGTGGTGACGCTGCTTTCCTTCATCGCCGTGCTCTGGAACCTGTCCGATCCGGTGAACGTGCTGGAACTGCCGATCCCCGGCTATCTCGTCTGGGTGGCCCTGCTCTATTCGGCGCTCGGCACCTGGCTGACGCACTTGGTCGGCCGCAGGCTGATCCCCGTGAACTTCCAGCAGCAGAGGCTGGAGGCGGATTTCCGCTACTCGCTGATCCGGGTGCGCGAGAATGCCGAGGGCATCGCCCTGCACCATGGCGAGGCAGGCGAGGAACGCAGCCTGGCAGGGCGCTTCGCCGCGGTGGTGGCGAACTGGCGCGCGCTGATGACGGTGACGAAGCGGCTGACCTTCTTCACTTCGGCCTTTGGGCAACTCGCGGTCATCTTCCCCTTCATCGTCGCCGCGCCGGCCTTCTTCGCCGGCCGCATCCCGCTCGGCGCCCTGACCCAGACCTCCTCCGTCTTCGGCCAGGTGCAGGGCGCGATGTCCTGGTTCGTGGACAGCTACGGATTGCTGGCCGACTGGCGCGCGACGGTGCAGCGTCTCGCAGGCTTCCGCCAGGCCATCGCGATGTCGGAGGCACGCTCCGGTGAAGGGCCGAAACTCGCCCCCGCCAGCGGCAACCATTTCGCGGCGCGGGATGTCGAACTGCAGCTTCCCAATGGCCGCGTGCTGGTGGGCGATGCCGACCTGTCCCTGGCGCCGGGCGAGGCGGTGGTGGTCACCGGCGCCTCGGGCAGCGGCAAGTCCACGCTGTTCCGGGCGCTGTCAGGCATCTGGCCCTTCGGCCGCGGCCGGGTGGAGATCCCGGAGGGCGCGCGCGTGCTCTTCCTGCCGCAGCGGCCCTATATCCCGCTTGGCACGCTGCGCCACGCGGTCTGCTATCCCATGGCGGAAAGCGATTTCAGCGAGGATCAGGTGCTGGACGCGCTGAACAGTGCCGGGCTGGAGGGCTTCGTCCCGCATCTGGATGAAAGCGATACCTGGGAGCGCCGGCTTTCGGGCGGCGAGCAGCAGCGTCTCGCCCTGGCCCGCGCCTTCCTGCAGAAACCCGACTGGCTCTTCCTCGACGAGGCGACGGCCAACCTCGATCCGGAATCGGAGGAACTGCTCTACGCGCGCCTGCGGGAGAAGCTGCCGGCGACCGGCATCGTTTCCATCGCCCATCGCCCGGCCGTGGCGCGCTTCCATGACCGCGGCCTGCGCATAGGCGGTGGCAAGCTCGCGCCGGTCGCGACGGCCGGGACCTGACAGACGAAGGGCCGGAGGAAAGCCCTCCGGCCCCGGCCTCCGTCAGGCGGCGGGGTCGCCCCCGCCGGCCGGGTCCTCAGTGGCCGTCGTCCTGGCCCTGTTCCGGCGCCGCGTCGCTGTTGAGCATCGTGTAGCGCTCCTCGCCGATCTTCTCGATCAGCGTGAACTGCGCATGCAGGAAGTCCGCATGGTGCTCCTCGTCGGCGAGGATCTTCACCAGCAGGTCACGCGAGATGAAGTCGCGCACGCTCTCGCAATAGGCGATGCCCTCGCGGAGATCGTTGATCGCCTTCGCTTCCAGCTTCTCGTCGCATTCCAGGATCTCCTTCACGGTCTGGCCGATCAGGACCTGGTTCAGGCGCTGCACGTTCGGCAGGCCGTCAAGGAACAGGATGCGGTGGATGAGATCATCCGCATGCTGCATCTCCTCGATCGATTCCTTGTACTCGTGCTTGCCGAGCTTGGTGACGCCCCAATGGTTCAGCATGCGGGCGTGCAGGAAGTACTGGTTGATCGCCGTCAGCTCGTTGGTGAGCTGGGTGTTCAGGTGCTCGATGACCTTGGGGTCGCCGTAAGCGGACATGGTCTGTCTCCCGTCTCGTCTGGAACAACGAGAAGACAGATCGTCCATCAAGCGTCAAGTCGTTGTTTTTCAACGATTTTGAGATTGAGAAACAGTTTCAGCGCGCGGCGCGTGCCTGAGCCTGTCCCGGCTGATCCCGCATCATGGCCAAAATCATACGGGTACAGGTGCCGCACTGTGCCTTGCAGCCGCATTTGGAATAAATCTCGCAGCAGCGGCTGGCGCCGGACGCGATGGCATCCTTGACCTGAGTGTCGGTGATTCCGTTGCAGAGGCAAACATACATGCGGATGTCGCGTCCGTGTGATGACGGGCCCGCTATCGCATCCAGCTCGATTCGATGCAAGTCATTCTTAGTTTCCTTCGCAGTTCATTCTCTCCTTGCCTCGTCACTGGTCATGCGGGTGCGTGGCTGGGGCGCTTGCCAGGGATGTACCGGCGTCGGCGACGGTGTGGCCGCCCTGGCGGTCCTGCTCCTCGGGGCCTTGGGCGGATCGCCGTAGCAAAGCACCCGGACCACGGAGCGGCCTGTCTCCTCCATGAGGTCAGCGAGGTTGCGAGGCTGACTCGCCGCATCGGCGAAAGCGGATGCCTCAGTCAGTGGAAGATCGTAGTCGCGCAGGAAGCGCCGCAGCAGCCGCGGCGCGATAGCCAGGTTGACGTTCTGCGGCAGGGTGCCGTTCCGCAGCAGCGACAGGATGGCATCAGCCTGCCCCACCGGCATGCCAACGACCCGGCCCGACATGTCCAGCAGGGCCCCGCCGCTGTTGCCGGGCTGGGTCGGCGAGGTGTACTGGATCCAGCCATCATTCTCACCCACACCGATGGCGCTGACATTGCCGCCGGTCACTGTGGGTTCTCGCGTCTTCACGTTCATGCCTGGAAAGCCCATCGCCGCCACTGGGGTGCCCGGGCGAACATCCGTGGCGATCGCCAATGACGGGCGGTTCAGCCCCGGCACATCGACCAAGGCAAGATCGAGTTCCTCGTTGCGGCCGCGCAGCTTGGCACCGGCCAGTTCCGCCAGCCCGGCCTGGACCGAAACCTGCCGGCAGCCATTCACCACATGCCAGTTGGTGACGATGAGATGCGGCGCCACGGCGAAGCCGCTTCCGGTTTTCCGAATTCTGTCTTCTGCTGCCGTCTGGGCGACGGCGTAGCGATAGGCAGGCCGCGACGGTAGGGCGCTTTCCTCCCGCCCGATATCGGGTGCGAACTCCTCCCCCGCCGCCAGCTTCGCGGGCCTGGAACGCGCCGGCTTCGGCATCAAGGATGGCACGGGTGCCACTTCGACAGGACGCGCCGCCCACTGACGGGCGCGCGTGAAGCTTTCCGGCGACAACTGACGTTCGAAAGCTGCAAGGCCGGGCTGGATGACAAAGGGGCCGCGATGCTGGCTCTCGCGCAGGATCGCCCAGCGCGCCGCCTCGACGGGATCGGCTTCCATGCCGCGCCCCAGCAGCGCCGCCACCATGAGGCAGCCCTGAGCGCGGAGTTGGCCGCGGCTGGCTCCATAGCGCCACCAAGCCACCGCCCTCGCTTCGTCACGCTCCGTGCCATAGCCGCTGGCATGGGCGCTGCCCGCCTCGGCAGCGGCGTGGAGATGCCCGGCCAGGGCGGCCTGCTCCAGATAGTAGAGCGCCTCCGCCGCTGTTTCATCCTCATCCCGGCTTTCCAGCAGGATCTGGGCAAGACTGTACATTGCTTCCGGGTCGCGATCCCGTGCCTGCTGCCGCAAAGTAGCCTCCGCCACACGCGGGCGCGCCACGAGGCGGGATGGCGGGCGGTGACAGCCGGAGGCCAGCGCATCCGCCGTCAGGTTCCCAAGCCGATCCGGTGCCGCCGCCTCCGCAGGGTCAGCCAAGCCCAGGAGCGCGACACTGGACAGCAGAAGGAGACAGCGAAGCATGTCGATTCCTCAACCAAAGGTTGAAGAAATGTAGCGTCACGGAAATGTTACGAGAAGTGATCGGGCGCCGGAAGGAAGGGATAGTCTCTTCCGCCGAAGTGGAGGGCTCCCTCACCCCCGCCCACAGGTCGCGAGCACGTCCAGCACATCCTCGCCATACCGTTCCAGCTTGCTGGCCCCCACGCCGGGGACGGTGGCCAGTTCGTCGAGATCGGTGGGCTTCTGCGCCGCGATCTCGCTCAGGGTGCGGTCGCTGAAGATCATGTAGGCGGGCAGCGCCTGCCGCTGCGCCTCATCCCGCCGCCAGGCGCGCAGCGCCTCGAAGACTGGATCGCCGGAGGAGGCGGGCGCCTCGCGCCTGCGTGGGCCGCCCCGGGCGGAGATGCGCGGCAGGATGGCCTCCTCCCGCAGCATCACCTTTTCCTGCCCTTTCAGGATCGGGCGGGCGGCCTCGGTCGGGCGGTATTCGCCATGATTCTCCACCGCCACGTCCAGCGCGCCCCGGGCCACGAGCTGCCGCGCGATGCTGCGCCAGTTCTGGGGCGAGACATCGCGGCCGACGCCGAAGGTGGGAAGCTGGTCATGGCCGAACTGGAGGACCTTCTCCGTCTTCTCTCCACGCAGCACGTCCACCAGATGGCCCAGGCCGAAGCGGCTGCCCGTTCGGACCACGGCCGAAAGCAGCTTCTGCGCCGCCACGGTCCCGTCGCGCAGGCTGGGTGGGCGCAGGCAGGCGTCGCAATTGCCGCAATCCCGCTCCAGATCCTCGCCGAAGCAGCGCAGCAGGATGCGGCGGCGGCAGGTCGCGCTCTCGGCGATGGCGACCATGCGGTTCAGGCGCTCGCGCTCGATGCGCTTCTGCTCGTCGGAGGCCGGGCTCTCCTCCAGCCGGTGGCGGGCCCAGACGATGTCCTCGGCCCCGTGCAGCAGCAGGGCGCGGGCCGGCAGCCCGTCGCGGCCGGCGCGGCCGATCTCCTGGTACCAGCTCTCCGGGCTGGCCGGCAGCGTGGCATGGGCGACCCAGCGCACATCGGGGCGGTCGATCCCCATGCCGAAGGCGACGGTCGCCGCCATCACCACCGCATCGCCGCTGGCGAAGCGCTTGTGCGCGGCGCGCTTGTCGGCGGCCTCCATCCCGGCATGGAAGGAGATGGCGTCATGGCCGTTCTCGCGCAGCCAGCCGGCGGTCTGCTCGGCGCCCTTGCGCGTGGCGCAATAGACGATGCCGGCACCACGCCCGTCGGAGGCTTCCCGCGCGAAGGCCAGGATCTGCCGGCGGGCGCTTTCGCGCGGCGCGGCCTCGATGCGGATGTTGGGGCGGTCGAAGCCGCCACGGAAGACAGGGTCCTCCGTCAGGCTCAGGCGTTCGCGGATATCCTCCACCGTGCGCGCATCGGCGGTGGCGGTGAGCGCGATGCGCGGCACCTCGGGGAAGAGGCGGGCCAGCACGTCGAGGTCGCGGTAGTCGGGGCGGAAATGATGGCCCCACTGGCTGACGCAATGCGCCTCGTCGATGGCGAAGAGGGCGAGCTCCGTGCGGCCCAGCCGCTCCAGCGTCGATTCGAGGTTCAGCCGCTCGGGTGAGACGTAGAGGAGCTTCAGCGCGCCCCGCGACAGGTCGCGGAACAGGTTGCCACGCTCGCCCTCCTCCATCTCGGAATGCAGGGCGGCGGCGGCCACGCCCGCCTGGCGGAGGGCCGAGACCTGGTCCTCCATCAGGGCGATCAAGGGCGAGACCACCACGCCCAGGCCGGGGCGGCAAAGGGCGGGGACCTGGTAGCACAGGCTCTTGCCGCCGCCCGTCGGCATCAGCACCAGGCCGGAGCCGCCCGCCACGATGTGGTGGACGATCTCCTCCTGGCGCCCGCGGAATCCCTTGTGGCCGAAGACCTCGCTCAGGACCTTGCGGGGGCCATCGGCCTCCTGCCCGGTCCCGCGGTCAATCAGACGGTCACGCAGAAATCCGAGCATCAGTTTCCGATCTTGATCTCCACCCGGCGGCTCTCGACGGGGGTGGCTTCATAGGGGATGGCGCCAAGCGGCAGAACGGTGATGCGCGACCCGTCCACCTTGTCCGCGCGAAGCTGCGCCGCCACGGCCTGGGCGCGGAGCTGGCTCAGCTCCCGGTTGCCGCCGGCCACGGGGGTCGGCTCGGGATTGGCGAAGCCCAGGACGGTGACCCTGGTCTCGGGATAGCGATTGGCGATGTCGGCCGCCTCGGCGATCAGGCCCTTGGCCGCGTCGTCGAGCATCGCGTCGTCGCGCTGGAAGAAGACGACGCGGGCCTGGGGCGCGCCCATCTTCGGGCTGGCGCAGGCCGCCAGCAGGGGCAGGGCCGCGAGGGAGGCAAGCAGGAAAAACCGGCGCATCGGCGCGCGTCTCCGGGACAATGTGACGGGCCGTGCCATGCGATGCCCGTTCCGCCCCGTCAACGGGCCGGAACGGCTCCACGGCCGCTGCGGGCCTTCACCTGATTCATTGTGATCAGCCCGCCGCATGGAAGGCCCGGCCACCGGCCAGGCGCAGCACCCGCGTCGGGTGTTCCGCCCCGGTCAGGCGATGCGTGATCAGCAGGACCGTGCGCCCGGCGGTGGCCTCGTCCAGAGTCTCCAGGAAGGCGCGCTCGGCGCTGACATCGAGTCCCGCCGCGGGTTCGTCCAGGATCAGCACCGGCGCCGGGGACAGCAGCGCCCGTGCCAGGGCCAGGCGCCGTGCCTGCCCGCCGGAAAAGCGCGCCCCCGCCTCGCCGCAGCGTGTCTCCAGCCCCAGCGGCAGGGCGCGGACCAGATCGCCGATCCGCGCGCGGTCCAGCGCCTGCCAGAGTTCCGCCTCGTCCGCTTCCGGCCGGGCGAGGCGGAGGTTGGCGGCGATCGTGTCGTCGAAGAGCCGGGCATCCTGGGTCAGGCATGTGACACGGCGGCGCAGGTCATGGGCGGCGAGGCTCGCGATCTCCACGCCGCCCAGGGTGATGCTGCCGGATTGCGGACGGGCGAGGCCCAGCAGCAGCGCGGCCACGGTGGACTTGCCGGCGCCGGAGGGGCCGAGCAGCACCACCCGCGCCCCTTCCGGGATCTCCAGCGAGAAGCCGTCCAGCACCGGCTCCCGGTCCGCATCCCAGGCGAAGCGGATGTCGCGCATGCGGATGGCATGGCCCGGCGGCAGGGGCGCCGGCACGGCCGGGTCGGGGGCCGGAACCGGGGCGTCGGCGGCCTCTAGCAGGCGGCGCGCGGCGGCACCGGCACCGGCCAGCGCGATCCCGGCGCGGGGCAGCGCGGCGAGGCTCTCGGCGGCGGCGAGAGCGAGGAACAACGCGGGCACCGCCAGCGCCGCGGCACCCGCGCCGCCGGCCAAGCCCCAGGCCAGGGCGCCGAGCAGCGCGGCCTGGGCCAGCAGCGCCCCGGCGGCCCCGCCCAGCGTGCCGATGTGGGAGGCGTAGCCCTCGGCCAGGGACTGGGCATGGCCGGCCTCGGCCAGCCGCGCGCCGGCCCGGGCCTCGCCATTGTTGGACAGCACGTCCTCCAGCCCCAGCAGCGGCTCCACGGCGCGGGCGCGGAGGGCGCCGCGTGCCTCGGCCACGGCGGCGGAACGGCGTGCGGCCAGGGGGGCGAGCAGCGGCGGCAGCAGCAGGGCCAGGGCCAGCGGCAGCGCCACCACAGCCATCAGCCCGGGCGAGGCCCAGCCCAGCAGCACGGCGATGGCCAGCACCGTGGCCGCGGCCGCCGCCATCGGCGCCATGGCGCGCAGGTAGAGTCCGTCCAGCGCCTCGACATCGGAAACCAGCCGCCCCAGCAGGTCTCCGGCGCGGCGCAGCCCGATCCCGGCCGGCAGGCGCTCGGCCAGCCGGCGGAAGAACCAGACCCGGGTATCGGCCAGGGCGCGGAAGGTCGCGGCATGGGTGGTCATGCGCTCCATCCAGCGCAGCACCGGGCGCAGAAGGATCAGCGGCCGCAGCAGCAGCAGCGCGCCCGCGGCGGCGGCCATGGCGCCGTGGCGCAGGCCCTGCGACACGCCATGCCCGGCCAGGGACAGCAGCGCCACGCCGGACAGGGCGGCAAGGCAGGCGACCAGCGCGCCGAGCACCAGCCCGGCCCGGTGCGCCCGCCAGAGGCCGAGGATGCGGGACAGATCACGCCACATGGCCGGCCTCCTTGCCACGGCGCGCCTGCCCGGCCACGCGCCCATCCTCCAGGGTCAGCACCCGGGCGGGGAAACGCTGGCGCAGCAGCGGCGAATGGCTGGCGATCACCGCCGTCCGCCCGGCGCAGAGGCGGCGGAGCCCGTCAAGGACCTCCGCCTCGGTGCCGGGGTCGAGATGGGCCGTCGGCTCGTCCAGCAGGACCAGGGGCCGGTCGCGCAGGAAGGCGCGGGCCAGCGCCACACGCTGCGCCTGCCCGCCGGAAAGCCCCCAGCCCCCCTCGCCCACCAGCGTGTCGAGGCCGTTGGGCAGATCCGCGGTGAAATCCGTCACCCGCGCCTCCCGCGCCGCCGCCTCCACCGCCGCGTCATCGGCCTCCGGCCTGGCGAGGCGGATGTTCTCGCGGATCGTGTCGCGGAACAGATGCGGGCGCTGCGGGACATAGGCGGAGAGGCGGCGCAGCTCCTCCGGCCGCAGGGCCAGGGCATCGCGCCCGTTGAGGGCGATGCGCCCGGAATCCGGCCGGCGGAAGCCCAGCAGCAGGCGCAGCACGGAGGATTTCCCGGCGCCGGAAGGCCCCGACAGCACCAGCGTCTCGCCCGGCATCACGCGGAAGGTGACGCCGTCCAGCGCGACGGGGCGCGCCGGGTCGTAGCGGAGCGAGACATTCTCGAAGGTCAGCACCACGGAGGGCGGCACCTCCTCCAGCAGCAGCCCTTCCCGTTCCGGCGCATCGAGCAGCGGCGCCAGCTCGGCGGCAGCCCCGGCGGCGGACATGCGCTCGTGATAGGCGGCGGAGAAGGCGCGCAGTGGCGCGAAGAAGGCGGGCACCAGCAGCAGCACGAAGAGCGCCGAGACCGGCGAGGGATGGCCACCGGTGACCAGCGCGGCATGGCGCCAGGCGAGGCAGCCCAGCACTGCCGCGGCGATCAGTTCCAGCCCGGCGGAGCCGAGGAAGGCCACGCGCAGCACCCGCATCGTCCGCTGCCGCAACTCGTCGGCGGCCTGTCCCAGCGCCTTCGCCTCGTCATCCTGGCGGTTGAACAGGACCAGGGTGGGCAGGCCCCTCACCCGGTCCAGGAAGCGGCCGGAAAGGCGTTGCAGGGCGTCGAACTGCCGGCGGCTCTGGATGGCGGCGCCGATGCCGGTCAGGGCCATGGAGACGGGCACGAGCAGCCCGCCGGCGGCCAGGATCAGCCCGCCCACCGGGTCCATCAGCCCCGCCGCCAGGGCGATGGCCGCCGGCACCAGCAGGGCCAGCATGGCAGCGGGCAGCCAGCGGGCGAAATAGCCGTCCAGCGCCTCGACCCGGTCCACCACCAGCGCGGCACGCTCCCCGGCGGGGCGCTCATCCGCCGGGCCGAGTTCCAGGAGGCGGGCCAGGGCCTGTTGCCGCAGCCGGGCGCGGGCAGCGGCGCCGGCGGCGTGCTGGGCGCGTTCCTGCGCCATGCCGAGCCCGGTCTGCAGCAGCAGGAGCACGGCGGCGGCGGCGAAGGCGGTCCAGCCGGACCCGGCCACCGCACCCGGAAAGCCAAGCAGGGTGGCGAGCAGGGTGGCGATGAACCAGGCCTGGGCGATGCCACAGATGGCGGCGGCGAGACCGAGGCCGGTGGAGCGGAGGAGGCGCGGACGATCCTCGCGCGCGACACGGGACAGGAGCCGCCGGGCCGCCGCGTTATCCGCCTTTGAGGAAGACATGGCGGCACCCTCTAGACCACTCCGCATCCGCATGCACCCTTTCCCCTGTTTCTTCCTTGTTTCGCGAGGGTCCCGCATGCTGCGACAGCATGGCCGCTACGACTACCACCCCTGGTCGGAACGTCCACGCTGGACCTGGCCGGATGGCGGCCACCTCGCGGTCTATCTCGGCGTGAACCTGGAGCACTTCGCCTTCGGCGAGGGGCTGGGCGCGGAACTGGCCCCCGGCGGCCCGCAGCCGGATGTGCTGAACCATGCCTGGCGCGACTATGGCAACCGGGTGGGGGCCTGGAGGCTGCTGGAACTGCTGGACGAACTGGGCGCCCCCTGCACCGTCCTGGCCAACAGCGCCATGTACGGATACGCGCCGCAGCTCATGGCGGCGCACCGGGCGCGCGGGGACGAGATCGCCGGCCATGGCCACAGCAACAGCGAGCGGCAGAGCGTGCTGCCCGAGGAGGCCGAGCGGGAACTGATCGCCGAGGCGACCGCGGTGCTGACGCGGCATGAGGGCCGGGCGCCGCGAGGCTGGCTCTCGCCCTGGATCGCGGAGAGCGTGGCCACGCCGGACCTGCTGGCGGAGGCGGGCTACCGCTACACGCTGAACTGGTGCAGCGACGACCAGCCCGTCTGGCACCGCACCCGCTCCGGCCCGCTCCTCGCCATCCCCTATCCGCAGGAGGTCAACGACATCCCCGCCATCGTGGCGCGCAAGGACGGGGCGGAGCAGTTCGCCGCGATGATCGTGGCGGATTTCGACGAGCGGCTGCGGCAGGTGCGGGACGGCCGGGCGCAGGTGATGGGGATCGCCCTGCACCCCTATATCGTCGGGCAGCCTTATCGCCTGGCGGCGCTGCGCCGGGCGCTGGCCCATGTGCTGGCGCCGCGAGCCGGGGTCTGGGTCTGCACCGCCGGGGCGATCCATGACCATGTCGCCGGCCTGCCGGCCGGGACGTGCCCAGGCGGTTGAGCCCCCGGCCAGGCCATCGGCCTCGTGGTGCATGGCCTATCGGGGTTTGACAGCCCCCGCCGCGCGGTGGGGCCGGGTGCCGCACGCGCGGGTTGCCTTATGTGCCAGCCCCCTATCAACCGGATGAGTAACGGGATGTTTGCACTGCAACAAAGCGACACATTTGCCGTGCTTTCGCTTCCGCTTTCGTGATTTGGCAACCCCTGATGCGTTTTTCTCAATAGTCTCTTAATATAGACACTCTGGAGCACACTCTCACGGGCTGGGAAAATTGCCTTGTCGCTCCATGTCCAGTTCCGCATCGTCAGCACCTGGAGCCAGGGCTTCCAGGCCGAGATCGTCATCACCAACGGGGGACAGACCTCCATGCGGCGCTGGACACTCTGCCTGGTTCCAAGTTGGCAGATCCTGGAAGTCTGGAATGCCCGGCATGACGGCCAGGCCGTGCAGGGGCACCTCATCCGCCTGCATCCCGAGGGGACGGACCCGCTGCATCCGGGGCAAAGCTCGACGATCGGGCTGATCGCCAATGGTCCGCCCCAGATTCCCGTCATCAGGACATGCTGGGACGATACCGGCCCGCCGCTTCCTCACCCCTCCCCCGGTTGCCAGGGCTGACCGCCGCGCCGGGTCCGCTCACCGCCAGCAGAGCAGGAGATCCAGGACGCTGAGGACATAGCCCAGCATCAGGAACAGGAAGCCCAGGATCACGAGGAACAGGCCGATCACGTATTTCATCGTGGCGACGCCGTAATCCACCAGCGTCCAGCCGAACTGGACCACGGCGCGGCCTCCGTAGCAGCTCGGGCGCGGCGCGGCCTGATCCCTTTCCGCCGCCATCGAGGGGGCGGCCAGTGCCACGGAGCAGGTGACGGGAACCAGGCCGGCGCCACCGGCCGTCAGGGGTGAGACGATCAGGAAAGCCAGAAGGAGGGACCGCAGGAGTCCCCACGCGGATCGGTTGAACATCGCGGCCGAAGCTGCGGCAGGGCACCGTGTCGGTCCAGCCCAGGCCGCGCAACCCTGCCGCCATCCGGATAGCCGGTCCCGGTTGCCGGCCCCACCCGCCGGATCAGGGCAGGCGGCGGATCGGCACCGGTTCCGTCCGCAGCCAGCTCGGCCAGCCGAGGGTCCTCTCGATCGTCACGAGCAGGAGCGACAGCGCCAGGGCCACCAGGATGACCATCGCCTTCCGGCGGCCGGGCGGATGGCGCCACCACTGCACCATCTGGATCAGCAGGCGCGTGAGAGGGTCCATCCGTGGGCGGCTCAGCCAGGCGTCATCAGGCGCATGTTGTCCAGCAGCCGGGTCCGCCCGAGCCGCGCGGCCACCAGGGCCAGGGCTTCCGGCGTGACGGTCCGCAGTTCCTCCATCGTCGCGGCATCGGCGATGCTGGCATAGTCCAGTTGCAGCTGTGGCTCCCGCCCGACCATGTCGCGGATCAGCCGCCGCAGCACCTCCGCGTCGCGCTCCCCACCGAGGGCCGCCTGCCGCGCCGCCTCCAGCGCCCGCAACAGGGTCGTGGCGATGCCCCGCTCCTCCGGGCTGAGATAGGTGTTGCGGCTGGACAGGGCGAGCCCGTCGGGCTCGCGCACCGTCTCGCCGATCTCGATGCGGCATGGCAGATCGAAATCCGTGGCCATGCGCCGCACGATGGCGCATTGCTGGGCATCCTTCTGCCCGAACCAGACGGCGCCGGGCTGCAGGATGTTGAGCAGCTTCAGCACCACCGTCGCCATGCCGTTGAAATGGCCCGGACGGACAGCACCCTCCAGCCGCTCGCCCAGGGCACCGACCTCGACGTGACAGGCGAAGCCCGCGGGGTAGAGGGTCGCCGGTTCGGGCACGAAGACCAGATCGACCCCCTCCGCCTCCAGCAAGGCGAGGTCGCGTGGCAGGTCGCGCGGGTAGCGTGACAGGTCCTCATTCGGGCCGAACTGGGTCGGGTTGACGAAGATGCTGACCGCCACCGCCCCGCAGGCGGCCCTGGCCTGCCGTACCAGGCTCAGATGCCCCGCATGCAGGAAGCCCATGGTGGGCACGAAGCCCAGCGTCGCATGGCGGGAACGGGCGGCGCGGACCTCCCCGATCGTCCGGCAGATCCGCATGGCGCGTGGCGAGGTCTCCGTCATCCCTATGCTTCCTCCGGCCGGGTGTTGGCATCGATCCAGTCCAGATAGGCCGCCGATCCGCCCAGGACCGGAAGAACCAGGATCTCCGGCAGCTCGTAGTCATGCAGGCGGAGGATCAGTGCCTCCGCCTCCGCCAGCCTTTGCCGCGTGGTCTTTGCCTGGAGCAGGAATTCCGGCCCGGCCTGCACCTCGCCCCGCCAGCGATAGGTGCTTTCGACCGGCGTGACCTGCACGCAGGCCGCCAGCCGCGCCGAAACCAGGGCGCTGGCGATGTCGCGCGCCCTGGCGTCGCTACCCACTGTCGAGGACAGCACGACGAAGCCTTCCTGCATCCCCATCCCGGCTTTCTCCCTGTCGCGGGCCATCTCCATGCCCACGATCCGGCCGGGGCGCCGGGACGGGCATCCCGCGGCCCGCCGGGGGCCGTCGCGGCTCTGGCATTGGGCGATGGAGAATGCAAGAAGCCCACCGACATGCTTCCGTCCCTTCCCCATGCCCGGGACCGTGCGCGGCCGAGCCGGTGCCACACTTCTCGGTTGCTCCGATGGCTGATGCCGGGGCTGATGCTGGCGCTGTTCGCGACAACACCGCTCGCGGCGGCACCCAACCTGCGCGGGCCGGACGACCTGCGTGGCAAGGAGGTCTGGGCCATGGACGAGACGCGGATCGGCACCGTGGCCGGCGTCGCCGGCGCCCCGCCCATGGTGAAGATCCTGCCCAACCCGGCGCTGGGGATCGGGACGGCCCCCTTCTCCGTGCCGGCCGGCCTGCTGCGGGATGCGCCGGAAGGGCGCCTGGTGCTGGACATGACGCCGTGGGAGTTCGAGACCTCGGTGGTCAGGGCCCGGGCCGAAACCCAGGCGAAGCCACTGGCCAAGCCGCCCGCATCACCGCGGTGACCCGCCCGCGGGGCCCGTGAAGGTCAGGCCACCTGCCCCCGGTTCCGACGAGGCACCGCCATCCCGGTTGGGCCCAGCCCGTCCCGTCAGCGGCCGGTCCGTGCCGCTGGCGCGGCTTCGGCGCGGCCCGCGAGGCCGGGGGTGGACAATGCGACGATCGCCACCGGCGCCGTGCCGGTTTCCGGCATGCCCAGACGGGCCGCGACACCCGGGCTGACATCGAGGATGCGGCCGCCCCGGTGCGGCCCCCGGTCACGCACGCTGACAACGGCCGAACGGCCGTTGCGCAGGTTCGTCACGCGGGCCTGCGTGCCCAGCGGCAAGGTCCGGCTGGCCACCGTGTCGGATTTCGGGTCGAAGCGGCCGCCATCCGCCATGGGCCGCCCCGCGAGGCGCCGGGAATAGACCGAGGCATGGCCGCGCTGTTCCCGCAGGGCCTGCCGCTGCGCCCCATGGCGCGGCGAGGCATGCCGTCCGGCTTCCGCCGCATGCGCATGGCGTTGCGCCGCCGCATGGCCGGCGGGATGGCTGGCGGGGTGGTTCGTATGGTGGCTGCCGTGGTGCTGCCGGGGGGCAGCACGCGGCTTGGCGGCCTCGGCTGCAGCCACCCCGCCCGTCATGGCACAGGCCACCATCGCGATCCCCAGGATCGCCGTCTTCCATCCGGTCAAGCGCCGTTCCCCCTTCCCGTTGCGGATCCCCATCCGTGACAGGAAGCCCAGTTCGTGACCCGGAGTTGCCGGCGCAAGGGGATGTGGTCGTGCCCGGTGCCTATCCCTGGCCCCTATCCCCGGTTCCGGCCGATCAGCCGCGCGGCCACCATCAGCACAATGCCCAGCCCGATCACGAGCGCCGTGGCCGGCGAGGTCCGCACGGTGTCCAGGATCGCACCCGGCACCCAGACCAGTGAATCCATAATCCGGCGTGGCACCCAGAGCAGGGTGTCCCAGCCCACCGCATAGGCCGCGACCCCGAGCGCCACGAGGAAGGTTCCGAGGGACCAGAGCTTTGCCGACATGCGTTCCTTGATCGTTTCGCCCGAGGCCGTCAGGGACGGGCCTGCTGCTTATCCGCATGGACCGGGGGCCGTCACCCCTGCCTCGCCGTATGGGAACCACGGGCGCGGAAGACATGGCCCATCACGGCGCGGTGAGTGTCAGGTGTTTCCGCTTGTCACCGGCGCCCCACCCACGGCCACCATGGCCTCAACCGGCGGAGGAAAGCCGGCAGGCGGTGGAGGCGACGATGACGGTGAAGACCATCCTGCGCAACAAGGGCTCCGAGGTGATCAGCGTGCGGCCGCAACTGCCGTTGGTGGAGGTGGCGCGCGTCCTCGTGCAGCACCGGCTCGGCGCCGTGCTCGTGCGGGAGGCGGAAGGGACGGGCCCCGTCCTCGGCATCCTGTCCGAGCGTGATATCGTTCGGGCGCTGGCCAGCGATGCGGGTTCGGTCAACGGGCTGGTGGCCGCCGATGTGATGACGCGCGTGGCCTATACGGTGACACCGGACACGCCGATCATCAAGGCCCTCGAGATGGTCACGGACCGCCGGGTGCGGCATCTGCCGGTCTACGAAGGCGAGACCCTTTGCGGCATCGTCTCGATCGGGGACCTGGTGAAGGCCCGGATCGAGCAGGCGGTGGGCGAGGCGGAGGCCCTGCGGGATTACGTGACGGCTGGATAGTCCCGCCCTGGCCTGGCCTGGCGAAGGCGGCCGCCGGGGATGCAAATTGGACGGCGCCCGCCTTACGGATTGGCCCCGGCTCAGCCTTTTGACATCCACGAGGGCTGGAAAGGTGGCGTCCCGTACGGGATTCGAACCCGTGTCGCCGCCGTGAAAGGGCGGTGTCCTAGGCCTCTAGACGAACGGGACAAGACCGGAGAGGCGTTGGCGGCTAACTAGCCTGCCCCGATGCGCGCGTCCATGGGCAGAGAAGCGGTTTTTCAGCTCTGCCCCTCCAAAGCGGCAACGGCGTTCTTGGCGGCCTCGCTCAGGGTGGGGTGGATGTGCACGCCATCCAGCATGGTGCGGATGCCCGCCCTGGCATTCATCAGTTCCACGAAGAGCTGCACCACCTCGGCCCCCGAATCGCAGAGGGCCGCGGCACCGAGGATCTCTCCCGTCCCGGGGTCGGAGAGGACCTTGATGAAGCCTTCGGTGCGGCCGATGTCGCGGGCCTTGCCGCTTTCCGTCATGGGCTTCCGCCCGAGGCGATAGGGCCGTCCGGATTCGCGGGCCTCCCGCTCCGACAGGCCCACGCGCCCCAGTTCCGGCTCCGTGAAGATGGCATAGGGCACGATGCGCTGCGTGGTGCGGGCGCCATCCCCCAGGAACAGGGATTCCAGGATGCGGAAATCGTCATAGGCGGTGTGGGTAAATTGTGGCCCGCCCCGGATGTCGCCGACGGCGAAGACCCCCTCCACCCCGGTCCGCAGGTGATCGTCCACCTCCAGTATGCCCTTCTCGCCAGGGTGCAGGCCGATGCTGTCCAGCCCCAGCGCATCCGTGTTCGCCTGGCGCCCGGCGGCGAGAAAGAGATGCGTGCCTTCCAGCACCCGCCCCTCCAGGTGAAGCCGCACCCCCTCGCCTGCCGCCTCCGCCCGGCTGGGCTTCGCCCCCAGATAAATGGCGATCCCTTCGGCCTCCAGGACCCCGCGCAGGACTTCCGCCACGTCCGGGTCCTCCCGTTCCGTGAGTTGCGGGCCGGATTCGATGATGGTCACGGCCGATCCCAGGCGGCGGTAGGCCTGCGCCAGCTCCAGCGCGATGGTGCCACCGCCCAGGAAGAGCAGATGGCCCGGGCGCTCGCGCAGCTCGATCCAGTTCCGGCTGTCGATCAGCGGAACCTGTTCCAGCCCGGGCAGGTCCGGCCACGCCGCGCGGGAGCCGGTGTCCAGCACCAGCCTGTCGGCCAGCACCACCGCCTCCCCCACGCGGATGCGGAAGCGGCCGTCCTCGCGCCCCTCGATCCGGGCCTCGCCTCGCAGGAGGCGCGGTGCGCCGGGCTGGCGGAAGCTCCCCTCCAGTTCGCCCCGCTGCTCCGCCACGAGGGAACGGGCCCGTTCCATCACGGCGGCGAAATCCACCTCCACGACGGGAATCCGCACACCCCATTCGGCCGCGCGGCGGGCCTGGGCAGCCAGTCGGGCGGAGGCGATCACCGCCTTGCTGGGCGTGCAGCCGAAATTGACGCAGGACCCACCGAGGGCATCACGCTCGATCAGCAGGACATCCCGGCCTGCCTCAGCCAGGGCACGCGCCAACGGCACGCCTGCCTGCCCGGCTCCGATGATCACGGTCTCCGCGGTCTGCATGGCCATGGGCGCCTGGTCCTCCCCTGCGTTCAGTGCAGGAAAGCCCGGTTGCGGGACAGGTTGCGCAGGGGATTTCGGCATATCACCCGCCGGCTTCGGCGTGGCCATGCTCGGATCGGTGTGAAGGAACTGGCGCGCCCGAAAGGATTCGAACCTCTGACCCCCAGATTCGTAGTCTGGTGCTCTATCCAGCTGAGCTACGGGCGCCGGCCAGTGGCGGGGTGATAGCCGAGGCTTCCCGGCGGCGCAATGGCGCCGTGACGGTTTTTCGACACGGATCTGTCATGCGCCCGGCCATGCGAAAAACCCCGCTGCGGAGCCGCACCGGGGTCTGGAATGATTTGATCTGTCAGGAGAATTTCTGGCGCGCCCGAAAGGATTCGAACCTCTGACCCCCAGATTCGTAGTCTGGTGCTCTATCCAGCTGAGCTACGGGCGCCGGCCAGTGGCGGCCTGATACTGCGGTGCCGGGGGAAGCGCAAGAGCCCCTCCCCCATTTTCAGCACGTGTCAGCCCGCCAGCTTGTCGAGTTCGCGCAGGATGGCATCGCCCATCACGGAGGTGCCGACGCGGGCCGTGCCGGGCGACATGATGTCCGCCGTGCGCAGGCCGCCGGCCAGCACGTTGTTGATGCTCTGCTCGATCAGCGCCGCATCCTCCTCCATGCCGAAGCTCCAGCGCAGCAGCATGGCGAAGGACAGCATCTGCGCGCAGGGATTCGCGATGCCCTTGCCGGCGATGTCCGGCGCGGAGCCATGGATCGGCTCATAGAGCGCATGGCGCCGCCCGGAGGCATCCGGCGCGCCCAGCGTGGCGGAAGGCAGCATGCCGAGCGAGCCGGTCAGCGCCGCCGCCAGGTCCGACAGCACGTCGCCGAACAGGTTGCCGGCCAGGATCACGTCGAACTGCTTCGGGTTCGAGGCGAGCTGCATGGCGCAGTTGTCGGCATACATGTTCTGCAGGTCGATATCCGGGAATTCGGCCTTCGCCACCTCCCCGACCACGGCGCGCCACAGGCGGCCGGACTGCATCACATTCGCCTTGTCGATGCTCGTGACCTTGCGCCCGCGGCTGCGCGCGAGCTCGAAGGCGACGCGGGCGACGCGGGCGATCTCGTCCTCGGTATAGACCTCGGTGTCGATGCCGCGGCGCTTGCCGTCCGGCATCACCTCGACGCCGCGCGGCTCGCCGAAATAGATGCCGCCCGTGCTCTCACGCACGATGATGATGTCGAGGCCGCTGACGATCTCGGCCTTCAGCGAGGAGGCGCTGGCCAGCGGCGCCAGCACCGTGGCGGGGCGCAGGTTGGCGAAAAGGCCCAGCTCCTTGCGCAGGCGCAGGATGCCGAGCTCCGGCCGCTGCTCGAAGGGCAGGTTGTCCCATTTCGGTCCGCCGACGGAGCCGAAGAGCACGGCATCCGCCTCCTTGGCCCGTGCCACGGTCTCGTCGGAGCAGGGCGTCCCCTCGGCATCGATGGCGGCGCCGCCGACCAGCCCTTCCTCCACGGTGAAGGAGGCGGTGCGGCGACGGTTCATCCAGTCGATGACGCGGCGGACCTCGCGCATCACCTCGGGGCCGATGCCGTCGCCCGGCAGAACCAGGATCTTCTTGTTGGCCGTCATCAAAGAGTGGTTCCCGTCCCGAACATCCAGGGTTGCGCGGCGCGCTTGCGTGTCTCGAAGGCGTCGATCGCGGCGGCATGCTCCATGGTCTGGCCGATATCGTCCAGGCCATTCAGCAGCAGGTGCTTCCGCAGCGGATCCACGTTGAAGGGGATCTCCTCCCCATCCGGGCGGATCACCACCTGGCGCGCGAGATCGACCGTCAGCCGTGCATTGCCGCCCAGCTTGGCATCCTCCATCAGCTTCTCGCAGACGGCATGCGGCAGGCGCACCGGCAGGATGCCATTCTTGAAGCAGTTGTTGTGGAAGATGTCCGCGAAGTCCGGCGCGATGACGCAGCGGATGCCGAAGTCCAGCAGCGCCCAGGGCGCATGCTCGCGCGAGGAGCCGCAGCCGAAATTCTCGAAAGCGATGAGGATCTCGGCCTTGCGATAGGGTTCCTGGTTGAGCACGAAGTCCGGCTTCTCGCTGCCATCGGCCGCGTAGCGCATGTTGGCGAAGGCGCTCTTGCCCAGGCCGGTGCGCGCGATGGTCTTCAGGAAGCGGGCCGGGATGATCATGTCGGTATCGACATTGGCCAGCGGCAGCGGCGCCGCGATGCCGGTCAGCGTGGTGAAGGGCTGCATCAGCGCATGATCTCCCGCACATCGGTCAGGTGTCCGGTGACCGCCGCGGCGGCGGCCATGGCCGGGCTCAGCAGGTGCGTGCGCCCACCGGGGCCCTGGCGCCCCTCGAAGTTGCGGTTCGAGGTGGAGGCGCAGCGCTCGCCGGGCTTCAGCTTGTCCGGGTTCATGCCCAGGCACATGGAGCAGCCCGCCTCGCGCCACTCGAAGCCGGCCTCGATGAGGATCTTGTCCAGACCCTCCCGCTCCGCCTGCTCCTTCACCAGGCCGGAGCCCGGCACCGCCATGGCGCGCACGCCCGGGGCGATCCTGCGGCCCTTCAGAACCTCCGCCGCGGCGCGGATGTCCTCGATGCGCCCGTTGGTGCAGGAGCCGAGGAAGACCGCGTCGATCTTCACCTGCTCCATCGGCATGTTCGCCGTCAGGCCCATATAGTCCAGCATGCGCTGCATCTGCGCGCGCTTCGCCTCGTCCGCCTGCTCGGCCGGGTCGGGCACGCGGCCGGTCACCGGCACCACCGTTTCCGGCGAGGTGCCCCAGGTGACCTGCGGCACGATGGCACTGCCGTCCAGCGTGACCTCGGTGTCGAAATGCGCGCCCGGATCGGAGGGCAGCGTGCGCCAGTACTGGATCGCGCGCTCCAGCGCCTCGCCCTTCGGCCCCATCGGGCGCTCAGCCACATAGGCGAAGGTGGTCTCGTCGGGGGCCACCATGCCGGCGCGGGCACCGGCCTCGATCGACATGTTGCAGATCGTCATGCGGCCGGCCATGTCGAGGCCACGGATCACCTCGCCGGCGAACTCGATCACATGGCCCGTGCCGCCGGCGGTGCCGATCTTGCCGATGATGGCCAGCATCACGTCCTTGGCGGTGACGCCGAAGCCGAGCTTGCCATCGACCGTGATGCGCATGTTCTTCGCCGGCTTCTGCAGCAGCGTCTGGGTGGCGAGCACATGCTCCACCTCGGACGTGCCGATGCCGAAGGCCAGCGCGCCCATCGCGCCATGGGTGGAGGTATGGCTGTCGCCGCAGACGATGGTCATGCCCGGCAGGGACAGGCCCAGCTCCGGCCCGATGATATGGACGATCCCCTGCCGCTTGTCGGAAAGCGGGATGTAGGGAACGCCGAATTCCTTGACGTTCTTTTCCAGCGTCGCGATCTGCAGCGCGCTCTCGGCCTCGTTCACACCGGTGAAGCGGGTCGCGTCGGTGGGAACGTTGTGGTCCACCACGGCGATCGTCGCATCCGGGCGGCGCACCTTGCGGCCGGCCTGGCGGAGGCCCTCATAGGCCTGCGGCGACGTGACTTCGTGGGTAAGGTGCCGGTCGATGTAGAGGAGCGCCGTGCCGTCGGGCAACGTCTCGACGACGTGCGCGTCCCAGATCTTGTCGAACAGCGTGCGCGGCTTGGTTGCCGACATCGTGCGATCCTCCTGCAGTCAAAAAAGGCCCGCACCGTTGCCGGGGCGGGCCTTGCGGGCGCTCAGGCCTGCTTGCCTTCCGCCGGCGCCGCCGTCTCGCGCGTCATGGTGCGCTCGGCGATGCGGGCGGACTTACCGGTGCGGCCACGCAGGTAGTACAGCTTGGCGCGGCGCACCTTACCGCGGCGGACCACGGCGATCTCCGCCACGTTCGGGGAATAGAGCGGGAAGACGCGCTCCACGCCCTCGCCATAGGACAGCTTGCGGACCGTGAAGTTGCTGTGCAGGCCCTTGTTGGAGCGCGCGATCACGACGCCCTCATAAGCCTGGGTGCGGGTGCGCTCGCCCTCGACCACCTTCACCATCACGCGCACCGTGTCGCCGGCCTGGAAGTCCGGGGTGGCGCGGTTCGCGGTCAGGCGGGCCTTCTGGTCCGCATCGAACTGCTGAAGCAGGTTCATCTGTGTTGTCCTCGTCTTAACCGTTGATGTGGGAAGCGTCCGACGCTTCCACGTATGCTGTGTGGCGGGCCCAGAGATCCGGGCGGCGCAGGCGCGTGGCGGCCTCGGACTGCGCCGCGCGCCAGTTTGCGACCTCGGCATGGTGGCCGGAGAGCAGCACGTCGGGCACGCGGCGGCCGTTCCATTCGGCCGGGCGGGTGTAGTGCGGGTATTCCAGCAGGCCGTGGGAGAAGGACTCCTCCTCCCCGCTCTCGCTCGCCCCCATGACGCCGGGCAGGAGCCGGACGCAGGCATCGAGCAGGACCATGGCCGCCGGCTCGCCGCCGGACAGGACATAGTCGCCGATCGAGACCTCGGTCATGGCACGCGCTTCGATGACACGCTGGTCCAGCCCCTCGTAGCGGCCGCAGAGCACGACCACCCCGGGCCCGGCGGCGATGTCGCGCACCAGGGCCTGGTCGAGCAGCCGCCCGCGCGGCGTCATGTAGAGCAGGGGACGCTCATCCCCCTCCGCCATGACGGCCCCGCAGGCCGCGTCGATCACGTCCGGCCGCATCACCATGCCGGCGCCGCCGCCGAAGGGCGTGTCGTCCACGTTGCGGTGGCGCCCGGTGCCGAATTCGCGGATCTGCCGCGCCTCCAGGCTCCAGTCGCCCCGCTCCAGCGCGCGGCCGGCCAGGGAATGGCCCAGCGTGCCCGGGAACATCTCGGGGAAAAGGGTCAGGATGGTGGCGCGCCAGCTCATGCGGCCTCCCCTTCCCCCTTCTCCGAGTCACTCTCGGGCTGCACCACGATCTCCTCCGGCGGCACCACCGTGCAGCGCCCGCCGGCGACATCGACCACCGGCACGCAGGCGCGGGTGAAGGGAATCTCCCGGTCCCGCCCCTTCGCGTCGCGCAGGGTCACGAAGGCGCCGCCGCCGAAGTCGTCCACCGACACGATCCGGCCGAGCACCACCCCATCCTCGCCCACGGCCGAGAGGCCGATCAGGTCGGACAGGTAGAACTCGTCCTCCTCGGTCGGCGGCAGGGCCTCGCGCGGGACATAGAGCCGCACCCCGGTCAGCCGCGCCGCCGCGTCACGGTCGCTCACGCCCCGCACGCGGGCCAGGCCGCCCGGCAGCACCTCGACGGCGAAGCTCCGCTGGCCGCTCTCGTCGGTCAGCGTGCCATAGGCGGCGATCGCCTCCGGCGCCTCGGTGAAGGAGCGCAGTCGCAGCAGCCCCTTCACGCCATGGGGCCGGCCGAACTCGCCCACCAGGATACGCTTCGCACCCATCGGTGTGCCTCAGGAACCTCCGCCTTCGCCTCAGCCGTTCGCGGCCGCGGCGCGCTCCTGCGCCTTCTTCTTCGGCGCGGACTGCTTCGGCTGCTCGCGGAACTCAGGCATCGGGGCCAGACCGGCCTTGCCGAGGAACTTCGCCACGCGGTCGGTGGCCAGCGCGCCCTGGCTCAGCCAGTGAGCGATGCGCTCGTCATGCAGGCGGATGCGCTCGGCATGGTCGGCCGGCAGCATCGGGTTGTAGGAGCCCAGCTTCTCGATGAAACGGCCATCGCGCGGCGAGCGGCTGTCGGCCACCACGATGTGGTAGTAGGGGCGCTTCTTGGCACCGGCGCGGGCAAGGCGGATCTTAAGTCCCATGAGGTCCTCTCAGTACAGCTTGGAAAGGGGTTAGAAGGGCCGTCGGCCGCCGGCACCGGGCAGCAGGGCGGAAAGCCCCCCACGCATCAGTCCCTTCTGGCCGAGCTTGTTCATCCGCTTCATCATCGCGGACATGTCGTCGAACTGCTTGAGCAGCCTGTTCACTTCCTGGACCGTGACGCCGGAGCCGGCGGCGATGCGCTTCTTGCGCGACGCCTTGATGATGTCCGGCTTGCGGCGTTCCTGCACGGTCATGGAGGAGATGATCGCCGCCTGACGCTTCAGGATCGACTGGTCGAGATTGGCGTTCTCGAGCTGCGCCTTCATCTTGCCGATGCCGGGCAGCATGCCGAGGATGCCGGAAAGCGAACCCATCTTGCCGATCTGCTTGAGCTGGTTCGCGTAGTCCTCCAGGTCGAACTGCCCCTTCTGCATCTTCGCGGCCAGCTTCTCGGCCTGCTCACGGTCGATGGTCTCGGCGGCGCGCTCCACCAGCGAGACGATGTCGCCCATGCCCAGGATGCGGCTGGCGATGCGGTCGGGGTGGAAATCCTCCAGCGCGTCCAGCTTCTCGCCGGCGCCCAGCAGGCGGATCGGCGCGCCGGTCACGGCACGCATGGACAGCGCGGCGCCGCCACGGGCATCGCCGTCCACGCGGGTCATGGCGATGCCGTTGACGCCCACTTTCTCCTGGAAGGCGCGGGCAGTGTTCACGGCGTCCTGGCCGGTCATGGCGTCCACCACCAGAAGCGTCTGGTGCGGCTTCACCATGGCCTTGACCTGGGCGACCTCGGCCATCAGCGCCTCGTCGATCGCCAGACGGCCGGCGGTGTCGAGGATGACGACGTCGTAGAGCTCGCGCCGCGCCGTATCGAGGGCGCGGGCGGCGATCTCCAGCGGCCCCTGCCCGGCGACGATCGGCAGCGAACCGACCTCGGCCTGCTTCGCCAGCGTCTCCAACTGGAGCTGCGCGGCGGGGCGGTGCACGTCCAGCGAGGCCAGCAGCACCTTCCGGCGCTCGCGCGTGCGCAGCCGCAGCGCGATCTTGCCGGAGGTGGTGGTCTTGCCCGAGCCCTGCAGGCCGACCATCAGGATGGCGACGGGGGCCGGTGCATTGATGTCGATGCCGCGCTTGCCGTCATCGCCCTCGCCGCCGCCCAGGGCTTCCACGAGCACGTCGTGGACGATCTTGACGACCTGCTGCGCCGGGGAGACGGACTTGATGACCTCCACCCCGACGGCGCGCTCGCGGACCTTGTTGATGAGGTCCCGCGCCACCGGCAGGGCGACGTCGGCCTCCAGCAGCGCCACGCGAACCTCGCGCAGCGCCTCCGCCACGTCGGCCTCGGACAGGGCGCCACGCCGGCGGAGCCGGTCGAACACCCCATTCAGCCTGCCTGACAGCGCTTCGAACATGCGGGCGCCAAAACTCCAATGCGGTTCGCGCCGCTGCGCGAGCCTTCGCGGAGCGGCGGAGCCGGCCACCCTGGGCAGCCGACCGGTTTGCGGGACATGTCCCGGATGTGGGGGCTCTACGCCGCCCCCGCCCCCGGGTCAAGCACTTCGTCCCGGCCCGGCAGGCTCAGCCAGGCATCGGCGGGGTGGAGGCGGATCGGGTCGATCCTCATCGCCCTGCCGGCATGCCGCAAGGCGGCCCGCGCCGCCACCCGGCTTGACGCCGCGCCCGCCGCAGTCCGCCATGCGCGCCGACGCGTCAAGGAGAGTCGCCGCATGATCGCCCTGGACCCACGCCGAGCCGCCGGGGAAGCCCACGCCATCGCCCAAGGCTGGACCGAGGCCGGCGGCCCGGGCGGCGCCATCGTGCTGTTCGGGCCGGATGGGGTGCTGGAAGGCTTCGGCGGCGGCTTCGCCTCGCTGGAAACCCGCACGCCCTTCACGCCCGATACACCGAACCGCTGGGCTTCCATCAGCAAGCAGTTCTGCACCGCCACCGTACTGCTGGAGGGGCTGGACCTCGCCGCGCCGCTGGGCAGCCTGGTCCCGGAACTGCCGGAGGCGGTGGGCGCCGTCACGCTGGGCCAGGCGCTGGACATGACCGGCGGCCTGCCGGACCTGATGGAGACGCTGTCCCTGGCGGGCCTGCCCTCCTCCGCCTCGATCACGCGGGCGGAAGCCTTCGACGCCATCCGCCGCCTGCCCGGCATCAACGGCATCCCCGGCGCGGAGATGACCTACACCAACACGGGCTACCGGCTGGTGCAGCATGTCTTTCCGGAGCAGCGCGGGCGCTCCTATGCGGAACTGCTGCGCGAGCGCCTGCTGCGCCCGCTGGGGCTGGAGGCGGTCCACTTCCCCGAGGACGAATCCGAGCCGGTCACCGGTCTCGCCACCGGCTACTGGCACGATGGCAGCGAATGGCGCCGCGGCCGCTACGGGCTGCAATACTCGCCCTCCGGCGGGCTGGCGGGCAGCGCCGCCACCCTGGCCAAATGGGGCGCGGCGCTGATGGCCGGGCGCGGCCCGCTGGAGGGGATGCTCGCGCGGCTGAAGGCGGCGCGGGAGCCGCTGGGCGGCTTCTACCGCCTGGGGCTGAATGCCCCGGTCCTGGCCGAGGATGTCCCGCTTTTCGGCCATGGCGGCTCCTTGCCCGGCTATAAGGACCATATCCTCCTCTCGCCCTCGCTCGGCCTGGGCGTGGTGGTCCTCTGCAACCGCGAGGACGCGGACCCGCTCTGGAACGCCCTCCGCATCGTCTCCGCCTGGACGGGACGCGCCCTGCCCGCCACCGCTGGCCTGCCCGCCGGCCTCTACGCGGCGGCCAGCGGCCCCTTCTGGGCCGAGGCCACGGGCGACACCATCACCTTCATGGGCACCACGGACCGGCTCTTCGCGGATGGGGCGGGCGGGGTGCGGACCCTGCCCGTCTATCTGGAAGCCACGCTGAAGGCGGAGGCGGATGGCAGCCTGCGTGGCCATGTCGGCCGCATGGCGCAGCACCTCCTGCCGGTTCCGCCAGGGCTGGCGCTGGCCCCCTCCCTTGTCGGCGAATGGCGGGACGACGCCTATGGCGCGCGGCTGAGCATCCGGGCCGATGGCAACGCCGAACTGCCCGGCATCCCGGGCGTGCGGACCGCGCTGACGCCGCTGCCGGGTGGCCGCGCCCTGGCCTCTCGCACGCATAACGGCTCGACCATGCGGATCTGCCTCTTCCCTGCTGGCGAGGGACGCCTGCGCCTCGCCTCGCACCGGTCGCGCGTGCTGGAATTCCGGCGCGCCTGACGCGCCGGCCGCCGCGCTCTCCTGAAAAGGGAGCGCGGCGAAGCCGTCAGTGGATCTCGTCGGCCTTCGAGAGTGCTTCCTTCAGCGCCGCCACGGAGAAGTCGCGCGAGCGGCACAGATCCAGCACCACCGCCTCCCGCCGCATGCAGAGCTCGATCGCGGCGGGCAGCTTGGTCACCGCGTCATGCGGCACGACCACGGCGCCGTGCCGGTCGGCATGCACCACCGCGTCGTGATGCGCGGCCATGCCGTGCACCGAAACCTCCTGCCCGTACTGCACCACATGCACATAGGCGTGGGAGGGGTTCACCACCCCCGCCAGCATCTGGAATCCGGCGGCGGCGGTGTCGAGGTCGCGGATCGAGCCATTGGTGACGACGCCCAGCGCACCCAGCGACTTATGGACATTGGTATGGACCTCACCCCAGAAGGCGCCGGTTCCGGGCGTGTCGTCGAGGTCCTGGATCACCACCACGGTGGGCATCGCCGCATCCGCCACATACTCGTACCAGCCGAGCCGGGCGGCGCGGTCCACCTCCCGCGCCCGGCCGGAGGGCGAGGCGGCGCGGATCGTCGCGGTGCGGGCCAGGCCGCAGACCGGCTTCAGCGTCGGGTCGGAGGCGACCAGTGGGCGGATGGTGAAGCCGTAGCCGCGCCGGTGCGGCACCACCAGTTCCAGCGCGTTGCAGATCGTGGGCGTGTCCCATTGCCGCAGGGCGTCCAGATCCGCGGCGGTGAAGGGATACTCGGCCATGTCCGTCTCCTTGCCAGCCATCCCGGGGGCGCCGCTCCTTCCGCCGGCCCGGCCAGGATCATCATGGCAGGGCGGGGCGGCGCCGGGGCTGGGTCGGGCGCATCCTCCCGGTCGCGGGCGCAACGGTCAAATGCCAGAATACGCAGCCCGGACGCGGAGCCTGTGCCATGGCGGCAGGCTCCGCTCACCAGCCTCAGCGGCGGCGCAGCAGCAGCGTCAGCAGGATGCCGCCCAGCACCGCGATCGGCGCGCTCTTGCGTGCCACGCCGAGGAAGACCTCCTCCGCCGCGCCGGACAGCGCGACGTCGCGTACCGCCCGCGCCTCGATCTCCGCGTTGGAATGGCCGCTGCGCGAGGCAAGCAGCGCCAGAACCAGCGCCAGGACAAGATCCACCGCCAGCAGGATCGCCGCGGCACCCACGGCCCCGGCATGGAAGAAAGCGAAGTTGTAGATGAGGATATGCAGCATGATGAAGGCGGCGAGACCGAAGACGGCGGCGATCAGCCAGTAGAGCAACTGGTTGATCTTGCTCCCGGCCTGCACCTTCAGGCGGCGGCTTTCGGCCTGGGCCGCCATGCCCACGAGGCGGAGCGCGCGCAGCATCATCTCAGCGCCCCGTCAGGCGGGCGATGACATAGCCGATGGCCGCCGCGATCAGCAGCGAGGTCACCGGCCGTTCCCGCACCCGTTCCTGGAAATCGTCGTAGCGATACTGCACCGACTCGGCGACATCCCCCGCATAGGCTTCCACCCGGTCCACCCCACGGTTCAGCGAATCGGTACGTTCGGCGAGGAGCCCCTCCACCTTGCGGCGCAGGTCGGCGATCTGGGCGCGCACATCGGAGGCCGTGGCCTCCGCCTGTGCCCTGGCCTCCCGGCCGGGCTGGGACTGCTCTGACATCGTCGTCTCCTGTGGTCACGCGGTCGAGGTCGCAACGTCACGTTGCAGAACCGGTTGCCACTTGGCGAGAGCATGCTGCGAGAGGGCGTGGGCCTGTGCCCAGACGGCCATGGCTCAGGTCATGGCCCACGGCCATGACCGGCGGCTTTCCGGGCGGTCAGGCGGCCCTGCGCGTCCGGTCCCCAAGGTTGCGCGCGGGGGCGGCACGCTCGTGCAGGGGGAAGCGGACGCGCCAGCAGGTGCCTGGGCCATCTTCCCGCAGCAGGCGCCCGCCAAGCTGGCGTGCGAAACCGTCCAGGAGTTGCAGGCCGAGGCCCAGGCCACGTGGCGCGGCCTCGCTGGCGGGCAGGCCGACGCCGTCGTCATGGACATCGAGGATCACATCCGGGCCGTCCCGCGTGACGCGCACGGTGACGGTGCCGGTGGCATCGCCGGGAAAGCCATGGGCAACGGCGTTGCTGACCGCCTCCGTGACGAAGAGCGCGACCGTCACCGCTTGGTCGGTGGAGATCCGCAAGTCCCCTTCCGCCTCGATCCGCAGCTTCAGCCTCTCGCCGGCCACCTCCCCCTGGGAGGAGAACTGCTGGGTCGCCAGCTCCTCCAGGAAGGGACGCAGCGCGATCGCCTCGAAGGACTGCTGCGTGTAGAGGTAGCGGTGCAGTGTGGCGATGGCACGCACCCGGTCGCGCGCCGCCCGGAACTCCGCCTGCACCTTCGAATCGCGGATGCGGTTGGCCTGGAGGTTCAGCAGGGACGAGACGATCTGCAGGTTGTTCTTCACCCGGTGATGGATCTCGGCCATCAGCGCGTCGCGCTGGTCCAGCGCATCGACGAGATCCGTTTCCCGCGCCGCCAGCGCGCGCGTCGCGTCGTCGAAGGCCTGCTCCAGCTCGATCACCTCGCGCGGCTCGATGCCATTGGGTGCCCGCTCGAAGACCATGCCGGGGCGCCAGCGCTTCACCCGCTCCGTCAGGGAATGCAGCGGCCGCACCAGGCCGAGATCCGCGCCCACCACGATCGCAACCAGACAGACCAGCAGGAAGGCGGAGAGTTCCGCCATGCGTTGCAGCAGCGTGCTCCAGGCGGTGGCCCGGACCGGTTCATAGGCCTGCCCCACCACGATCCGCAGGCCCGGGCCGAAGGGCGCGACGGCATAGGACATCTCCGCGCCATTGCGGGCGGTGGCCTGCACCACGCTCTCCGGTGGGCTCAGGATCGCGAGGTCACGCGGTGCGAGATCTGCTTCCCCGCCCTGTAAGGGGACCACTTCCCCCTGCCCGTCCACCAGCCAGGAGAACTGCCCGGGAACGGGATAAAGGCCAGGGCGCAGGAAACTGCTCAGCAGCAGCGTGCCTCCCACCAGCACGCGAGGCTGACCGGGCGGGCGGGACAGCGCCAGGGCAAAGGGAAGCCTGGCATGCTGGTCACCATCGGCCGGGACGATGTCCCCGAAGGCCGGAAGCCCGCTGGGCAGGGCGGCGTTGATCCGGTCCCGCGGCGGCATGACGGCCCTCGCCTCCGGCAGGGCGGAGCAGATATGGGCGTGCTCCCCATCGGAGATCCAGAGATTGGCGTAGCGGCCGGGATAGAGCTCCAGCACCCGGCGCAACTCGCTCGCGCAGCCTTCGCCGGAACCGTTGTGCGGAAGGTCGATGCGCGAAAGGGATTGCAGCATGGCGGTCATGCCATCGACCTTGGCGGCGGCCTGGACGAGCACCAGCTCGCGCTGGGTCGCCAGACGGCGCGAAGCCTCCTCGAAGGTCGCCTCGCGTCCCTGCATCGCATTGGTGGCGGCAATCACGAGCACGGGTACGCCAGCCGCCATGAGCAGGGCGGTCATGCGACCTCTGATGCCTGCCAGGAAGCCGACGACCCGCCCCGCGCGCTGTGGCGGGACGGGCCTGCCGGTCATTTTTCCCGATCCTGCTCGATCAGCTTGAGAAGATCCTCGGGAATCGGCTCACTCGCCACGTCATCGAACATGGTGTGCAAGCCCATCTGGAGCCACTTGTTGAAGGCTGCATCGGAAGTACTTTCCGATTGCCGTCCGGCTTCCTCAGGCCTCTGACCGGCCAGCGGCATGGGACGTCCCTTTTTTTTCGGTTTGCCGTCCATTAACCGAAGATGGTTGCCCGATCCCCTTCATCGGCCGTCATGGAGGCGCGGCCCTTGCCCGAGACGGCGGCACGGCGCGGCTGGGCGGCGGGACGACTCGTCGCGCGACCGGTACCACGCTCCTCGCCGGTCAGCCAGCGCTGCAGCGTCTGACGGGCGCGGAAGACGCGGCATTTCGCGGTGCCGACGGCGCAGTTCATCGCCGCAGCAACTTCCTCATAGGACATGCCCTGCACCGTCACCATCACCAGGGCGGTGCGCTGCTCCACCGGCAGGCGGGCCATGTGGATGCGCAGTTCGCGCATCACCAGGCTATCCTCCTGCGCACCCGGGCGGGCAAAAGCGCTGCTCGGCACATCGTCCAGATCCGCCGTCTCGCGCTTGCGGCGGATGTCGGAGATGAAGCGGTTGCGCAGGATGCGGAACATCCAGGCGCCGAAATTGGTGCCGGGGGTGAAGGAGTGGCGCGCGGCCAGAGCCGAGGTCACGGCGGCCTGCACCAGATCATCAGCATCGGCACGGTTACGCGTCAGCGCCAGGGCTTGCACCCGGAGCCGCGGCAGTGTGGTGGTGAGCAGGTCGTGGAAGTTGAACTCACCTTCGTACGTCGCGGTCTGGGTGTCGGCGGTCTGGCTCATGTCGCTACTCCGCATATCGTGGCCGGCGAACAAGCCGGCCTTCATGGGAGGGGGGGGGGGGGGGGGGGGGGGGGGGGGGGGGGGGGGGGGGGGGGGCGGCGGTCAATGCACGAGCGCGAAAATCGGTTGCCGCCGAAGGCGCGTTTTCTTGCTTTTTTTCGTTTTTACATGAATTCAATGCATTAGATGGGTTCGTCCGCCTCTTCCTTCGGAGCGAAGCTGGTCGCGAGCCGGGCCCGGGCCCGGGACACGCGCGCCTTCAGCGTGCCGACCGCCACGCCCGCAATCCCGGCCGCTTCCTCGTAGGAAAATCCCAGAGCCCCGACCAGCACCAGCGCCTCACGCTGTTCCGCCGGCAGGCCGGCCAGGGCCCGGTCCAGCCCCGCGACTTCCAGCCGGGCATGCTGGCCACCTTCGGCACGCTCCTCTTCCTCCGGCCGCACGGCATCCAGCATCCGCCGCTCGCTCGCGCCACGGCGGCGGCTTTCGTAGAAGACATTGCGCAAGATGCTGAAACTCCACGCACGCAAGCTTGTTCCGGCCTGCCATTGCGCTTCCGCCCTGAGTGCCCGAACTAGGGTTTCCTGGACCAGATCGTCAGCGACGGAGACGTCGCGTGCCAGGAACCTTCCGAAGGCACGCAGATCGGGAAGAAGCTGTGCGAGGCCGGCGCGAAAATCGGTGCTGGGATGGTCCATTCTTGTCTTCGGTCGAGGGCGCGGAAGCGGCGCCGGTGAGGGAGTAGCACGATGAACGCTGTCACGCAGGGGGAGCTTCTCCGGGCCCTGCCCTACGCACGGCGCTATGCACGCGCTCTCGCGGGTGGGCAGGAGGCGGGCGACAGGCTGGTGGCGGACGCGCTGCGCGCGGGATTGCCCCAGGTGCCGGTCCATCTGGCCCTTTACGCGGGCGTGACCGCCAGGATCGCGACGGACGCCGCAGGGCGGGAGAATGATGGGAAAGAGGGAGAGGGCACGATGAGCCTGCGGCAGCGGCAGCTCCTGCTCCTCACCGCCCTGGAGGACCTGCCGATCCGCGATGCGGCCCTGGTCGTCGGCCTGGAACAGTCCGCGGCGGAGTCCGAGCTGGAGACGGCACACTCCGTCCTCCGCGCCACGGCCGCGACGGATGTGCTGGTGATCGAGGACGAGCCGATCATCGCCATGGACATCCGCCAGCTCGTGGAAGGCTGCGGCCACCATGTGGTCGGCATGGCCTCCGACGAGGCCGAGGCGGTGGAGTTGGCGCGGTCGCTACGCCCCGGCCTGATCCTCGCGGATGTGAATCTGGGCCCAGGCGGGGATGGCATCACGGCAGTGGAGCGTATCCTCGGCGAGCAGAAGATCCCGGTGATCTTCGTCACCGCCTATCCGGAACGGCTGCTCACGGCGGAACGGCTGGAACCGGCCTTTATCATCAGCAAGCCCTTCGAGCCGGTGGCCCTGGCCATCGCCACCTACCAGGCCGTGTCCGGCGGCGTCCGGCTCGGCTGATCCCTTCCTCTCCCGGTGGCCGCCGCGCCACCGGGGCAGCGCGAAGACGAACGGCCCCTTCCAGGGGCCGTTTGCCCTTTTCCCCGGCATCGCTCACGACTCTCCGGAATGGGCCCGATCGTGACACGCGGGACACGTTGCGGGCTTCCGAAGAATGCTCGGCAACTGGCCCGGGGGGCGCACGTTCACCGACCGCAAGGTTGAGGAACATTGCCATGCTTTACTGGACTGTTATCTTTCTGATCATTGCCCTGGTCGCCGGCGTGCTGGGTTTCGGCGGCGTGGCCTCCGCCGCCAGCGGCATCGCCAAGATCCTCTTCGTCATCTTCCTTGTGCTCTTCCTGATCTCGCTCGTCGCGGGACGCGGCTGGGTGTGACGTGTGGCGGCCGGCCCCTGTCCTGGCGCTCGCTCTCGGCGGCCTGGCCGCCGGCGGGGCGATGGCACAGGAGGCTGGCCGCAACAGACCCAGCGGCAGTATCGCGCCGCCCAGCACGGAGGATGGAAGGCTGTGGTTCGACCCCACGCAACTTCCCTCCTTCACGGGCGTGGTTGAACGCTATCTCCTGAACCCCGAAGGCAAGATCGACCGGCTGCTGTTCCGCGAGGGGCCGCAGATCATCTTGCCCGGCCCTGTCGGCAGCGAGGTGGAGCGCCAGGTCGCTCCAGGACAGAGCATCGTCGTGTGGGGCATCCGGGCGCGCAAGGCGCCGGTGATCATCATGCTGGCCTGGGCGAAGGACACCAACTCGGCGCCCCGCTTCGTGGAGCGGCCGAGCTGGGGCATTGGCACCTATCGTTCCGGCCAACAGGATGTCGAGGTCTCCGGCCAGATCGTGGCGCCCCTCTACACACCCCAAGGCGACAGCATGGGGGTGATCCTCCAGGACGGGATGGTGATCCGCCTGCCGCCCAGCGTAGCGGAGGCGATGGGGGACCGGCTGGCGGTCGGGCGGGAAATCGCCGCCTCCGGCCGCGGTGTCAGCGGCGAGCATGGCCGGGCCGTGGATGCCGAGCGCATCGGCGCCAATCTTGCGGCATTGGGCGCCCTGACCAGCCCCGCGGAGAAGCGCCCGTGAACCCACGCACCCGCGAGGTGCAGATCCAGACCGGTGCGTTGCGCGGCTTCCTGAAACTGTCCGGCGCCTATTTCTGGCAGGAGCGGTCCGCGCGCTGGATGGTGCTAGGCCTCTTCGTACTGACGCTGCTGCAGATCGTCATCCAGATCCGTTTCAACCTCTGGAACCGCGATTTCTTCAACGCACTGGAGAATCGCGACCGGGACGAGTTCTTCTGGCAGATGTGGCTCTTCCTGCTGCTGGCCCTCGCCTCGATGATCACGGCAGTCTACCAGCTTTACGTGAAGCAGCTCACGCAGCTTCGCTGGCGGCAATGGCTGACGCGGAAGCTGGTCGGGGCCTGGATGACCGACGCCCGGCACTATCAGATGGAGAAGGCCGGAGGCGCGGACAATCCCGATCAGCGCATCGCCGAGGATGTGCGGGCCGCCACGGAGATGGCGCTGGATTTCGCGACTGGCATCTTCAACGCCGTGGTGATGCTGATCGCCTTTATCGGCATTCTCTGGACCATCTCGGGGCCGCTCTATCTCACGCTCTTCGGGCAGGACGTTGTGATCCCTGGCTACATGGTCTGGGCGGCGCTGATCTATGCGGTGGCAGGGTCTGTTCTCACCTATCTCGTCGGTCGACCGATGGTGATGCTGAATTTCCTCCGGACATCGCGTGAAGCGGATTTCCGTTTCAGCCTGGTGCGGGCAAGGGAGAACAGCGAAGGCATCGCGTTGATCGGGGGGGAGCACGACGAGAGGCGTGCGCTTGATGGGATCTTCGCTCATACGGCCGCGGCGGTGAAAGCGCTGATGCAGAGCCAACGCCGCCTGATGTGGCTGACCAGTGCCTATGGGATGCTGACCTATGTCTTTCCGACCGTGGTCGCGGCGCCATCCTATTTCTCCGGCGCGATCACTCTGGGCGGGCTGATGCAAATCGGTTCCGCCTTCGGCTCGGTGCAATCATCCCTGAACTGGTTCGTGGACAATTTCCCGCGCCTCGCCGAATGGCGCAGCAGCGTCGAGCGGCTGCTCACCTTCCAGGAAGCGTTGAAGCAGGTTGAGGACATGGTGTCGCACCCGGAGAACCCGGTGATCGCGCGTAGCATTGCCCCGCAAGGGGGCCAGGACCCCGAGAGTCTGTCCTTCCGGGATGTGCAGGTGGCTTTCGCCGATGGCTCCGTGGTGATCGCCGAGGCTTCCGGCGAGATACGGGCCGGCGAGCGCGTGCTGATCAAGGGGGCGTCGGGGACGGGCAAGAGCACGTTGTTCCGCGCCTTCGCCGGTGTCTGGCCCTGGGGAAGCGGCGAGATCCGCATGCCGCCCGCTGAGAGCACGATCTTCATGCCACAGCGGCCCTATATTCCGCTCGGGACACTGCGCAATGCGCTGGCCTATCCCCTGGGGGCAGAGAAAGCAAATGACGAGATCAGTTGTGCGGCTCTGCGGCGCGTGGGGCTGGACAGGCTGTGCGACCGGCTTGACCAGGAAGAACGCTGGGACCAGTTGCTGAGCCTGGGGGAGCAGCAGCGCCTCGCCTTCGCACGTCTGTTCATCCAGAGGCCGCGCTGGATCTTCATGGACGAGGCGACTGCTGCCCTCGATGAAGAGAACCAGAACATGATGATGCGCATGCTGATCGAGGAACTCCCGGGCTCAGCATTGATTTCCATCGGACACAGGCCGGGGCTGGAGTTCTTCCATCATCGGGTGCTGATGCTGCAGCGTGGGCCCGAAGGCGCGAAGCTGGCCATCCCACCACGTCCCCAGGTGAAGCTGCGGCGGATCGGCGACCGATTGCCTAAGCTGACGATCCGACGGCGTGTGCGGGAGGATGTTTAACAAGCGTTTGGATGCGGGGACAGGATTTGAACCTGTGACCTTCAGGTTATGAGCCTGACGAGCTACCGGGCTGCTCCACCCCGCGTTGGGATCTGAGTGTGCTGAACTGGTCGTAAGTTGTGATTGGGTTCCCATCGGGCGGCCTGGCGGCGACCGACTCTCCCGCGTCTTGAGACGCAGTACCATGGGCGCTGAGGCGTTTCACGGCCGAGTTCGGGATGGGATCGGGTGTGGCAGCCTCGCTAGGGCCACCAGGCCACCGGATGGGAACCGGGTGTAGTGTGTACGACCAGATGCTGGGGTGATGGGGGGATCTGGGGCAGGCTGCTGTTGTGGCGTGCGGGCTGCTCTGAGGGGGCGTGTTGGGTGGGTGTGTGAGTGTGTGTGGTGAGCGGGTGCGCTTTGGTGCTGCGCGCGGTGTCCCCTTGTTGAGGGGGGCTGCGGTGTGGGGGAGATGGAGTTCGATCGGGCGATTAGGATCGCTCGGCTGCATGCATTGCTGCACTTCCACCTGCGACCTATCGACGTGGTGGTCTTCCACGGCCCTTGGGGAGACCTGGTTTTGAGGCTGGTTTCCCGCTTAGATGCCTTCAGCGGTTATCCGTTCCGCACTTAGCTACCCGGCGATGCGGCTGGCGCCACAACCGGTGCACCAGAGGTGCGTCCATCCCGGTCCTCTCGTACTAGGGACAGATCCTCGCAAGTCTCCAACACCCATGGCAGATAGGGACCGAACTGTCTCACGACGTTCTAAACCCAGCTCACGTACCGCTTTAATCGGCGAACAGCCGAACCCTTGGGACCTGCTCCAGCCCCGGGATGCGATGAGCCGACATCGAGGTGCCAAACCTCCCCGTCGATGTGGACTCTTGGGGGAGATCAGCCTGTTATCCCTAGAGTACCTTTTATCCGTTGAGCGATGGCCCTTCCACGCGGGACCACCGGATCACTAAGGCCGACTTTCGTCTCTGCTCGCGCTGTCGCGCTCGCAGTCAGGCGGGCTTATGCCTTTGCACTCAACAGCCGATGTCCGACCGGCCTGAGCCCACCATCGCGCGCCTCCGTTACACTTTGGGAGGCGACCGCCCCAGTCAAACTGCCCACCACGCAGGGTCCTGGCCCGGGCTGACCGGGCTCAGTGAGATGCCAGAAAGAAACAGGGTGGTATTTCAAGGTTGCCTCCACCTGAGCTGGCGCCCGGGTTTCGATGGCTCCCACCTATCCTACACAGTTCCTTCCTGGCACCACTGCGAAGCTGCAGTAAAGGTTCATAGGGTCTTTCCGTCTGACCACGGGTACCCCGCATCTTCACGGGGAATTCAATTTCGCTGAGTCCATGCTGGAGACAGTGGGGAAGTCGTTACACCATTCGTGCAGGTCGGAACTTACCCGACAAGGAATTTCGCTACCTTAGGACCGTTATAGTTACGGCCGCCGTTTACCGGGGCTTCGGTTCGATGCTTGCACATCTCCCCTTGACCTTCCGGCACCGGGCAGGTGTCAGACCCTATACGTCATCTCTCGATTTCGCAGAGCCCTGTGTTTTTACTAAACAGTCGCTACCCCCTGGTCTGTGCCACCCGCCTCTGGTTGCCCAGCGGCGGGTCTCGCTTATCCCGAAGTTACGCGAGTAATTTGCCTAGTTCCTTCAGCATGGTTCTCTCAAGCGCCTCGGTATTCTCAACCAGTCCACCTGTGTCGGTTTCGGGTACGGTCTTATCGACAGCGCTATTTCCTGGGCTGCTCCAGCCGCCATCCCAATCCGATAAGGGATGACGGAATTTCGCAGCCGTCACGTCTGTCAGGCCCAGGACTATTCACCTGGTTCCCATCGACTACGGCTTTCGCCCTCGCCTTAGGGGCCGGCTCACCCTGCGCGGATTGACCTTGCGCAGGAACCCTTGGACTTTCGGCGACAGGGGTTCTC
>NZ_CP095555.1:300000-423563 GCF_023078375.1 Roseomonas gilardii subsp. gilardii
CTTGTGGCCCATCTCGTTCAGCACGGCGCTGAGCTGCGCATAGGGCTGCGGCCAGAAATCCTCCCCCAGCGGGCGGGATTCTGGCGGGCCAGCCAGTCGAGCCGGCTTTGCGCATCCACCGGCCCGCCGATGAAACCGCCGTAAAGGAAACGGTTCATCAGCAGGTCGCCCGGCTTGGGCCAGCTCGCGGGCTCGTCCATGATCGTTCCGACCTGGGTGCCGTTCAGGCTGAGCGCGCCGCGCATCTGGGTTCCGTGCCGCAGGAACAGCGCCCCATCCACCACGGCCCGGTTCAGGGTGAAGGCAATCGCCTCGGGAGCCTCGAAGGTGCCGCCTTCGAGCTGGACATCTCCGGTGATCCGCGCCCCGATGAAGTTCGTTTCGCCCAGGATGCGGGCGGAGCGCAGGGCCACGTCGCCCCCGACCCGCGTGTTCTCGGCCGAAAGGGCTGTTTCGCCCACATGCTCGATCGTGGCCCCGGTCAGCGCCAGATCCCCGCCGAGCTGGGCCCCGGCGACCTTCACGCCGCCCCGGAATTGCGTGCCGCGCAGGGCCAGATCGCCCCGGGTGGTGACGAAAGCGCCATCGAAAGCCAGGCCGCCGGGCTGAGAGACGGTGGAACCATCCAGCGCGAACTCGCCACCCAGTTGCGCGCCCAGCATGTCGATCGCCCCGTCGATCCGGGTGGCGCGCAGATAGATGCCGCCACGGGCCACCAGCCCCCGTGCCTGAAGGCCGGGAAGGACGGAGCCATCGAGGACCAGGCTGTTGATGGTGGCCAGCCGCAGGATCAACGCGGATTCGAAACGGCAGTCGGCCAGGGCGAGGCTGGAAGCGATGCCGCAGCTCTCCAGATCAAGGGCCCCGGTGATCCAGGCGCCACGCAGCCTCAGACCCTTCTCGTGCAATGGCGGCATGCCGGGCGCCCTGAGCAGCAGCAGGCGCAGGAAGACGGCACGGATGGCCCTGGTGTCATCCCCGGCCATCGGACATCTGCCGTCCCCGCACTGGTGGTAATTGCCACTGCCGGTCTGCGAGAGGAAACGCTCCTCCGCCGGCTTCAGGCTACCGAGCTCGGCGGGGATCGTGGCCATCATCTTCCGTGGCTACCTCCTCTGCCGGCCGCGTCGGAAGGGGACCAGGGGGTAAGCCCCCCTGCTGCCCATGCCATACGCCGCCGTCCCGCCTTCCGGCGTTTCCAGTCCTGGGCCCCTCGGTGCCAGTTCGCGCCATGTGGATCAAGGAGGGATGCCGACCTCGAACCGCCGGGCCTAACCCCCGGACTCCGCCCGGTCGTCCCGGAGATGACGGTCGATCCGGATCTCCAGCTTCTTCATGCGGTGCCAGAAGCTGCGCTCGCTGATGCCCAGCCGCTCGGCCGCGCGTGCCTGCACGCCCCCCGATTGCCGCAGCGCCTCCAGCACCATCTCCCGCTCCAGCCGGAACAGCTCGGCATCGAGATCCCCTGGCAGCCGCGTGGCGGTGGCAGGCGGCACCCGGGCCTCGAAGAGATAGCGCGGCAGGTCCGGCAGATCGATGATCTCCCCGCGTGCCACGATCACCGCCCGCTCCACGCAGTTCTGCAGCTCCCGCACATTGCCGGGCCAGTCATAGCTTTCCATGGCTGCCAGCGCCGCCGGGCTGAAGCCGGCAATGCGCTTGCCCATCGAGGCGGCGTGCTGTTGCAGGAAACGCTGCGCGAGCAGCGGCACGTCGCCGGTCCTCTGGTTCAGGGGTGGCACATGGATGGGGAAGACATTCAGGCGGTAAAACAGGTCCTCGCGGAACTGGCCAGCTTCCACCGCGCGCCGCAGGTCCCGATGCGTTGCGGCGACGATGCGCACATCCACCTTGACCGTCCGCGCGCTGCCGACCGGTTCGAAGCACTGCTCCTGGATCGCGCGCAGCAGCTTCGCCTGGATGGCGAGCGGCATGTCGCCGATCTCGTCCAGGAACAGGGTGCCCTGATGCGCCATGGTGAAGCGGCCGTCGCGATTGGCGATGGCCCCGGTGAAGGCGCCTTTCACATGCCCGAACAACTCGCTTTCCAGCAGCGTCTCGGGGATCGCCGCACAGTTCACCGCGACGAAGCCGCGCTTGCGCCGGTCGCTGTTGTAGTGGACGGCGCGGGCGAAAAGCTCCTTGCCCGTGCCGCTCGGTCCCTGCAGCAGCACCGTGGCGCGGCTTCCGCAGACCTCGGCGATCTGTTGCAGCGCCTGCTGGAAGACCGGGCTGTGGCCGACCAGGTTGGAGAAGTCATAGCGCCCCTCCAGCTCCTGCCGCAGGCGCTGGTTCTCGCTCTCCACCTGCTGCACATGCAGGGCGCGCTGGATGGTGGTCACCACCTCGTCGAGGTCGAAGGGCTTGGCGACGTAGTCGAAGGCGCCTTCCTTCACCAGCTCCACCGCGTCGCGCACGCTGGCATAGGCCGTCATCACCACGACGGGCAGGAGGGGATGCTCGGTCCTCAGACGCCGCAGCAATTCCTGCCCGGAAAGCCCTGGCATCCGCAGATCCGTCAGCACGAGGTCCACGCGCTGCGTGGCCATATGCCCGATGGCCGCCTCGGCGGAGCAGACAAAGGCCGTCTCGAAGCCGCGCCCCTCCAGCCCGACGGCCAGCACCTCCGCGAGCCTCGCCTCGTCGTCAACGATCAGGATGGAGGAGGCCATCGCCCTTCTCCTCGGCGAAAGGGAAGTGGAAGACGAAGCGGGCCCCGCCCTCGATCCGGTTCCCGGCCTCGATGCGGCCGCCATGCCTTTCCACCACGGCACGCACCCGGGCCAGGCCCAGGCCGGTGCCATGCAGCTTGCTGGTCACGAAGGGGTCGAAGAGCCGCTCCATGATCCCCGGGGCGATGCCCTTGCCCGTATCCTCCACGCTGGCCAGCACGGCCGAGGCCTCCCGCGACACCCGGATGGTGATCTCCCCCCTTCCGGCATCGCCTCCATGGCATTGATCAGCACGTTCAGGAAAGCCTGATGCAGCAATTCGGCATCGCCGACGATCCGGACCGGGGCGGCGGGCTTCAGGGTCACGCAGGTGATGCCCCGGCGACTCAGCTCCGGCTCGGCGAAATCGGCCACCCCGGCGATCACGTCTTCCGCCAGGTCCAGCACCTGCAGGCGGAGGGCACGCGGGCGCGCATAGTCGATCAGGTCCTGCACGAGATGATCGATGCGCTTCACCTCATCCAGCACGAAATCCAGCAGCCGACCGGTCCCCGGCGAAAGCTCGTCGCGGCTCCTGATGACCTGGCTGGAGGTCTTGATGATGCCCAGGGGGTTGCGGATCTCGTGCGCGATGGTGGTGGCCGCCTCGCCGAGCGTGGCCAGCGTCTCCCGCCGCCGCATCTCCGCCTCCATGCTCCGCAACCGCTCCAGCTGTTCCGTCATGGCGTTGAAGCCTCCCGCCAGCTCCGCCAGCTCGCCGACCCCGCTTTCCCGGACCCTGGCCGCATAGTTGCCGCTCGCCACCTGCCGCAGCCCGGCGGTGAGGTCGCGGACCGGACGCGAGATGCGGGCGGACACGACGAGCCCCACCGCGAAGGAAAGCAGCCCGGCACAAAGCGACAGGGTGACGAAGAGCTGCAAGCTGCCCCAGATGCGACAGGACCGGCGTGTTGCTGACCAGGCGGGTGGCGATGATCCCCACCAGCGCCCCCTGGCGGTCGCGCAGCGCCGCGAAGCCGGTGGCCATGGCATCCTCCGGCAGGGCCAGGGCGGAAACGCTCTGCTCTCCGGCCCGCAGCCGGGCGAGGACCTGGGGCGGCACCGCGAAGCCGGGTTGGCCCTCGTGCTTCGAGAAGCTCAGCGCCGGGCTGCCCGTGGCGCCGAAATAGCTGACCTGCAGCGAGGAGATGGTCTGCGCGGCGGCGATCAGCCGGTCGTTCACCTTGTCTGCCACGAAGGCGATATAGGGCCGCCCCTGGAACAGCAGCCGGTGGGCGGCACCGAGCAGCAGCACGGGCGTGCCGCCGGCCATGGTCATGTAGAAGCCGGCCTCGTCCTGCCGGGGCAGCCAGCCGGCATCGCCGGACAGGCCCTGGCTCATCACCACATGGCCTTCCGGATCATAGAGGGCGACCAGGTCATAGCCGGTGGAGACCAGCAGATCGGCGGAGAAACTGGCCAGCATGCCTTCCAGCGTCGGCGCATGGGTCAGGCTGTTGGCGAAGATGGCGGTGGCCAGCCGCGCCTCCTCCTCCGCCTCCAGAAGCTGCCGCGCGATCAGCCGCGCGGCATCATTCAGCCAGCGCTCATGACTGCGCTCGAAGCGCGTGGAGATCATCTCCGCCGCGACATAGCTCGCCAGCAGCACGGGGATCACGCTGACCAGCATGAAGGCGAAGGTCAACTGCCAGCGCAGCCCGGCCTTCGGGAAAACCGCATCCCGGAACCGGTCCCATGGGCGCGGCCAGAAGCCAGCTCCTGGATTCCTCCTTTTCCAGGCAGACAGCATCACGCCCGCAGATCTCCGCACGGTCCCGGCATCATCCCCGGCCCGTGGAATACCGGCCGGGATCGCGCAGGTCGGGGTCCCAGCGATCGAAGGCCAGCCAGGGTGCGGCGAGACGCAGCCCTCGGTTCAGCACGGGATTGCGATGCCGGACGAAGATGGCGGAGGGCTCCAGACGGCTTCCGAAACGCAATTTGGAGGCATAGGCGGTCTGGCCGGATTGCAACAGGCGGCGCCCCGTTTCCAGGGCGAAGCGGACATTCTCCACCCAGCTCACGGCATAGAGATTGTGCTGCCGCGCCAGAGGGTAGGCCATGCCCAGGAACTTGTCGATGACGCGGCCGCGCTCCAGCAGCAGCAGGTTGAAGGCCGCCAGCTCCTGGCCCACCCAGTAGAGCACGAAACGCACCCGGCCGGGCAGGGCCTCGGCGATGGAGCGGAAATAGTCCCGCGGCAATTCCTCGAAGGGGCCGTAATGCACGCCGCTCTGCCGGCGGGTGGCTTCGTAGAGCCCCTCGATCGCCGCGGCACAGTCGCCCGGATGCTCCCTGTGCTCGATGCGCACCGCCCCGGCGCCGCGCAGCTTCCGCCGCAGGTCCTTGCGCGTTCCGGCGGACAGGGAAGCGAGATAGGCCTCCATCCCACCCGCTTCCAGATCCAGCACGGCGACCGGCAGGCTGGGGATGCGCTGGAAGCCTGCTGGCTCCAGCACCGGCGCGAGCCGTGCGGCATCGCGGCTGTCGAGGTCCTTGAAGGCGAGCAAGGAGGCTCGTGCCGCCCGCGCCTCCACCTCCAGCACCCCGAGCAGGGCCCGCAGCGCGGCGGCCTGCCGTTCCGCCGTCAGGCCGGGCCGCAGGGCGAGGTGGCAGCGCTCGGTGAAGGGGGAGCCGACCGCGAGCAGCCGCATCTCCGCCACCGGGCGAAGCAGCCGGGACAGGCCGCGCCCCAGCCGCCCGGACCCCTCCTGCAAAGGGGTGTCGAGGCGGTAGGACATGCGGAACAGCGGCACGGCCGCGACCAGCCCATGCCCATCCTGGACCGCCGCGGCGCCGGTTCGCAACTCCAGCATCGCCCCGGCCTCGCAGGCGGCATGATAGGCCCAGTCCTCGGCCTCGCCGGGCAGGCAGGCCTCCCAGGACTCACGCGGCAGGGCATGGATGCCGGGCAGGATTCCGGCCCGCAGCCCGGTGCCCGGCTCGCGGCCGCCGCCTTCCGGGCCGGGCGGCAGGCCTCCCTCAGACAGCATCGAGCAGCCCGGCCACGTCATTGTCGGCGGCCACCTCCGGCGCCACGGGAAGCGGGGCGGATTCCCGCTCCCCCATCTGCCGGACGAAATCGGCCACCCGCCGGTTCACGACCTGGCGCTGCCGGTCCACCGTGATGATGTGGTAGCTGTCCTCCAGCACCAGCGCCTCCACCCGGCCGCCGAGATGGCGCTGGAAGTGGAAGGCGTTGCGCAGGCTCGCCACATCGTCCTCGCGCGCATGGATCAGCAGCGTGTCCTGGCGGATATCGGGCAGGGTGCCGCGCATATCCGCGATCAGCCTCCACATTTCCCGGATCGCCAGGGCCGGCGTCGCCTCCAGCCCGGCATCGAGGTTGCCCGGCGTGCTCAGGGATTTCTGGACCCAGCGGCGGATGCGTGGGTCCTTGATGCCGAAGGGCTCCTGCTCCCGGAAGCGGTAGCGGCGGCCGAAGGGCAGATGCACCAGCCCCCGCAGCAGGAAGCTGTAGCGCGGGATCGCCCAGCCATCATAACGCAGGGTCGGGGCCAGCAGGACCAGCCCCTGGACGCGCTCCGGCTCCTCCCGTGCCAGCCGGGCCGCCAGCACGGCCCCCATGGACAGGCCGCCGACGATCACTGTGTCGCAATTCTCGCGCAGCCGGGCCAGCGCGGCCTCGGCGCTGTCATACCAGTCGCGCCAGCCGGTCGCGGCCAACTGCTCCTCGGTGCCGCAATGGCCCGCGAGCTGGCAGCAGAGCACATGAGCGCCGGTGCCGTAGAGGCTCCGGCCGAGATGCGCCATCTCGGCCGGGGTGCCGCCCAGCCCGTGGATCAGCAGCACGCCGGTCCTGGTCCGGCCCTGAAGGAAGCAACTGCGATCGACGATCATGCGGCGTGGTCTCGGGCGGCGGAATGCCGTTCGGAAGGGAAGGAAAAGGGAGGGGCCGTTCCGGGCAGGGCGCCGAAGGCCTCCAGGATGCGCCGGTTGCTGCGGTCGTTGACGGCGAGCGCGGCCTCCGAGGGTCTCGGCACGGCCGCGCGGTCCGTGGCGGAAAGCAGCCAGCGGAAGGGGTCGCGAAAGCGCGGCGGCGAATAATCGCCGCAGATATCGATCCCCAGGATGCCGCGCCGATGGCCAAGCCGCTCCACCGCCTGCAGGATCGCCGACAACGTCATGCCACCTTGCTCCCAGTTGCTCAGCGCCTCTCCAGGGCCGAGCACGTCCTTGTCCAGCGAGACCCAGAGAGGGCGGCCGGGCAGCCGTGCATCCAGCGCGTCCAGGAACCCCTCCCAGGAGGCATCGGCCAGGGAATCCCAGGCAATGCGGCCATGGCCGGCGCGGCAGCCCGGCGCCTCGAAAGGGCGGCCCCGGTAGCGGCTTTCCCGGCCGCGCCAGGCATGCACCTCCAGCCGCCCCTCACGCAAGGCGCGGAGATTGGCGCCCTTCCATTGCGGCCGGACCAGATCGTCTCCCGCAGGGCCGATGGTCACGACCCGTGCCACCTGCGGCAGTTCCAGCGCCCGGTTGACCCAGGCGCCGCAATTCACCGTGGCCGGGAAGCGCACCCAGTCCGGGTGGTTGTCGAAATGCAGCAGCGTCACCTCCTCCCGCAGCCGGGCGAGGAAGAGCGTGGCCAGATGGTGGAAGTCGCCGGAACCGTAGAAGGCAATGGTGCCGGGGACGTTCTCCGTCCCCGCCAATGCATGCAGCCTTTCCCGCAACCGGGCCAGCGGCGCGCGGGCGGCGACGATGCGCAGCCGGGGTGCCAGGTCGCGCGCCTCGATATGGATGGCACGCCCCTCCCGCAGCAACCCGGCCAGACAGGGCTGGCTCGTCAGGGCGGCGTCCAGATCCAGCACCAGGACGGGCGGGGGCGCCGTTCCGTCTCCCCTTCCAGGGCAGGCCCGGCCGGGCCGCATCGGCAGGGTGTCAGGCAAGGCTGCGTTCCCGCCAGCCCTGCGGCTGCTCCGGGGCATGGGGGCGGTGCGACCGGCCATCCAGCCAGGCGAGGAAGCGGGGAAGCAGCTCGGCGAAGTCGCGGAAGGGCTGGTGCGCGATGCCCTCGGCCTCGCAATGGGCGATCAGGCGGCTCTTGGCGAAGACAAACTCCGCCTCGCCCGCGGCACAGAAATCGGAGCGCCCGTCGCCGATCAGCAGCCCCGGCCGGACTGCCGGGGCGGTGAAGCGGGCACATTTGCAGTGACCGGACGCGGCCCGGCATTCCGCGCGGGCATGGGGAAAGCGCAGCACCCAGCGATCCGCCCCCGCCTGCTCCAGCCGGTTGGCCAGCACCGGCAGGTCGCCCAGCCCCGCCCGGCGCAGCACGCCGGACACCACATGGTCCAGCCCGTCGGACAGCACTGTCACCGGCAGGCCCCGCGCCCGGCAGAAGGCCACGAAGTCCGGCACGCCGGGATCGATCCGCAACGAGGCGATGAAGCCTTCCATCGCCTCCGGCGTCAGGCGCAGCAGCTCCACCTGCCGCCGCAGGCATTCGCGTGAGCCGATCGCGCCGCGCAGCCATTCGGCCTCGACATCCAGCCAAGCCGGTTCAGCGAAGCGTTCCAGCAGGAGATCGGTCGTATCCTGAAGGGAGATCGTGCCGTCGAAATCGATATGGACCTGGAACTCTGCGGACACCGTGCTGGCCTCATCAAGGGCGGATGTGATCGCCAGCGCAAGGCGCGTGCCACCGGGCCCGCGGCGGGTCAGGAGAGGGAAAAGCGGCCTCCCACCTGCGGAATCCAGGGGATGGGGAACCGGATCGCCCCGGCTGGAAGCTACAAATTTTGTAGCTTCCCCCGGAATGCCGGGGCCGACAGCCTCCGGATCTGGTGATCATCCGATCCGGGGCGGCACCCCCTTCATCGGCAAAAGCAAGCCTAATCAGTCCATTGCCCCCGCGTGGTCCGATTGCCTGTCGCTCACCCGCCCGGTTGGAACGGCGCCTGCAATGCCTCCCGCCACCGGCCTGCCGGTCCCGTGCCCCCCGGTGGCCCGGCGACCCCGGAGGCGCGGCAGATCGGTATTCGTCGAGACACGAGGCATCATGACCCTCCGCTACCAGAACCCGGAACGCAGCCGGACCAGCGCCACCCTGTTCGCCAAGGCCAGCGAAGTGATCCCCGGGGGCGTCAACAGCACCGCCCGCGCCACCTGGTCGGGCTGGGACCCCTATCCGCTCTTCATCTCGCACGGCACCGGCGCGCGCCTGACCGATGTCGATGGCAACGAGTATATCGACTACCTGCTCGGCCTCGGCCCGATGCTGCTCGGCCACCGGCCGCCGCGCGTGACCCAGGCGGTGGTGGACTGCATCCAGGAGCGTGGCACGGTCTTCGCCTTGCCCGCGGCGGAGGAGACCGACCTCGCCCGCAAGATCATCGCCGCCATCCCGAGCGTGGAGCAGGTCCGCCTCTGCAACACCGGGACCGAGGCGGTGCTCTACACCGTGCGCCTCGCCCGCGCCTTCACCGGCCGGCGCAAGGTGGTGCGCTTCGAGGGCATGTATCATGGCTTCTCCGACGGCGTTTACTGGAGCAAGCACCCGGATCTGGGCCGCGCCGGCCCCGACGCCGCGCCGCGCCCGGTGCCGCAGGGCCCCGGCATGCCGGCGGGCATCGACCAGTCCCTGATCATCCTCCCCTGGAACGACATCCGGGCGCTGCGGGAGGTGCTGGAGCGTGAGGGCGACGACATCGCCGCCGTGCTGACCGAGCCGGTGATGTGCAACACGGGCTGCATCCTGCCTGAGCCGGGCTATCTGGAGGCGATGCGCGACCTGACGCGCAAGCATGGCGTGCTGCTGATCTTCGACGAGGTCATCACCGGCTTCCGCATCGGCCTCGCCGGTGCCCAGGGGCATTATGGCATCACGCCGGACCTGTCGGTCTTCGCCAAGGGGCTCGGCGGCGGCTTCCCCGTGGCGGCCATGGGCGGGCGGCGCGACATCATGGCGCTGGTGGCCGAGGGGCGGGTCTCCATCGCCGGCACCTACAACGCCAATGCCATCGCCGTGGCGGCGGCGAATGCGGCGCTGGACGAGCTGGCCCAGCCCGGCATGTACGAGCGCCTCTACCGCGTCTCCGACCGGCTGCGGGAAGGGTTGCAGCGCCTCGTGCACGACCTGCGCGCCCCGGCCCATGTCGTCGGCCTCGGCCCGGTCTTCCAGCTCTGGTTCTCGCGCGAGCCTATCCGCAACTACCGCGACGCGGCCCGGCATGCCGACCACGGTGCCTTCCGCCACTGGTGGGAAGGGATGCTGGAGCGCGGCGTGCTGTTCCACCCTGGCGCCTACGAGAATCTCTTCGTCTCCTTCGCCCATACGGAGGAGGATGTGGACCGCACGCTGGAGGCCGCCGAGGCCACGCTGCGCGAGATGCTGGTGGCCTGAACAACGGCCTGGTTTCTGACGCCACGGGCGGCGGGGCGGCAGCGCCCCGCCGCCCGTGGCATGGCGCGGCACGTGGCCGGCACGGAGTTTCCCCATGTCCCCGGTGGTCCTCACCTTCTGGATGCTCAACATCCTGCTCGACACGGGCGGGCAGCTTGCCTTCAAGGCGGCCGCCCGCACCGGCGGCGAGGGCATGGCGCGCTGGCGGGCGATGGCGGCGCGGCCCTGGCTATGGCTCGGCCTCGGCTGCTACGTGGCCGAGTTCGTGGTCTGGCTCGCCTTCCTGTCCCTCGTGCCGCTCTCGGACGGCGTGCTGCTGGGTTCGGTGAACATCATCGCCATCATGATCGCCGGCCGTTTCCTGTTCGGTGAGGCACTGACCCGGCTGCGGGTGGCGGGCATCCTGCTCGTCGCCTTCGGGGTGGCCGTGGTGGGGATCGGCTGATGCGGCGTTTCTACCTGCTGGGCTTCCTGCTGCTGCTCTCCTTCGACGCCCTGGCGCAGATCAGCTTCAAGTACGCCGCCAACGGCGCGCTGCCGGTGACGGCCGACCTCGCCTGGCTGGGCCGGGTCCTGGCGCAGCCCTGGGTCTATGTCGCGCTGTGCGGCTATCTCGGCGCCTTCTTCACCTGGATGGCCCTGCTGCGGCACGCGCCGATCGGCCCCGCCTTCGCCGCCTCGCATCTGGAGGTGCTGCTGGTGATGGTGCTCGCCGTGCCGCTGTTCGGCGAGCACCTGGGCTGGGCGCAGCTCCTCGGCGGCGCGGCGATCCTGGCCGGGATCGTCTGCCTGGCCCTGAGCGAGACGGATGAGCCCGGGGCCGAAGCGCCGGCTGCCGCCACGCCTGTGCCGCAGCGGGGCGGGATACCGGCCGGGGCGCCGCTTCCCGGCACCTTGCCGGGATGACTCTCCCCACCCCCGGCTCCCCCGCTGGCGGGAACTGCCGCCGACCGCCGGCCTGCCGCTGCTCTGGCGCGACCTGCGCCCGGGCGGCGACGCGAAGGAGATGGAGGTGGCGCTGGCGGATTTCCTCGGCGTGGAGGAGACGCTGCTCACCTGCTCCGGCACGGCGGCGCTGATGGTGGCGTTGCGGACGCTGATGGCGCTCAGCCCGCGGCGGCGCGTGGTGGTGCCGGGCTTCACCTGCCCGCTGGTGGCCATCGCCATTCATGCGCTGGGGCTGGAGGTCTGCCCCTGCGACACGCTCCCCGGTACGGCGGAGCTGGACCCCGCCAGCCTGGCGCCGCTCTGCGACGGGAACCTGCTGGCGGTGCTGCCCACCCATCTCGCCGGCCGGGTGGCCGCTCTGGACGCGGTGCTGGCCCTGGCAGAGGGATGTGGCGCCTGGGTGATCGAGGATGCCGCTCAGGCGCTCGGGGCAAGGGCAGGGGGCCTGCCGGTCGGACTGAGGGGGCATATCGGCTTCTTCAGCCTGGCGGTCGGCAAGGGTCTGACGCTCTATGAGGGCGGCGTGCTGGTCAGCCGCGATCCGGCGCTGCGCCAGGGGCTGCGGGACAGCGCCACCGCCATGCTGCGCCCCGACCGGTGGATGGAGGCCCGGCGCGGCCTGGAACTGCTGGGCTACGGGCTGCTCTACCATCCGCTGGGCCTGACCATGGCCTATGGCCGGGGCCTGCGCCGCTCCCTGGGCGCCGGCGACATCGAGGCCGCGCTCGGCGACCGCTTTCCGACCGAGGTGCCGCTGCACCGTGTCGGCTCCTGGCGCCGGGCGGTGGGGCGCCGCGCCCTGGAACGGCTGCCGGCCTTCCTGGCGGCGACCCGGCGGCAAGGGCAGGACTTCGCCGCCCGGCTGGCCTCGTGCCCCGGCCTGCGGGTGCTGCGGGACCGCGCGGGGGAGCAGGGCACCTGGCCCGTCCTGGTGCTGGTGTTCGACCGTGCCCGGGATGCCGAGGCCGCGCTGGCCCGGCTCTGGCGGGAGGGGCTGGGGGTCAGCCGCCTCTTCGCGCGCGCCCTGCCGGACTACGCCTATCTCGGCGGCATCGTCCCGGACCGCCCCTGCCCGCAGGCGCGCGACTTCGCGGCGCGCAGCCTCAGCATCGGCAACAGCCTCTTCCTGCGCCCCGGCGAGCGGGAGCGGATTCTCTCCGTACTGGGCGAGGTGCTACGGGATGGCGCAGGCCATCCGTGACGGGGCCGCCGTTCAGCCGAGGAGCAACCAAGCCAGGCTGCCCAGCCCCGCGAGCAGGCAGTAGTAGGCGAAGGGATTCAAGGCCCAGGCTTCGTGCTCGCGGAAGTAGCGCATCAGGAAGGCGGTGCTGAGCCAGGCGGTCACGCCCGCGACGGCGGCGGCCAGGACCGAGAGGCCGAAGGTGCCGGGCGGGATGGCCGCATGCAGCAGCTTCGGCACCTCCAGCACGGTCGCGCCCAGGATGATCGGCGTGGCGATCAGGAAGCTGAACCGGGCGGCGCCCTCATGGGAGACGCCGCGCAGCAGGCCGCCGACGATGGTGGCGCCGCTGCGCGAGATGCCGGGGATCAGGGCCCCGCACTGCCACACCCCCACCACCAGGGCATCCACCGGCGTGAGCGAGGACATCGGCCGCGGCGCGGTGGCCCGCCCCCGCAGCCTTTCGCCGAACAGCAGCAGCAGCCCGTTGACGGCGAGGAAGGCAGCGGCGGCCACGGGGGAACCGAACAGGCCCCGCAGCCAGTGCTCCAGCGCGAAGCCGACGATCACGGCGGGAATGGTCGCGATGACGATGAGCAGGAGCAGGCGCCGGTTCTCCCGCACCTCGCCGGCCTGCCCCGCCCCCAGCACGCCCCGGAGAAGGGCCAGCCAGTCGCGCCAGAAGTAGAGCAGCAGCGCCAGTGCGGTGCCGACATGCAGCATGACCAGGAAGGGCAGGAACTCGGGCGCGCGCTGGTCCAGGTTCCAGTGCAGCAGGGCGGGGAGAAGGACGGCATGGCCGAGGCTGCTGACGGGAAAGAGCTCCGTCGCGCCTTGCAGGATCGCGATCAGGATGGCCTGGAGGGTTGTCAAGAAAAGCTGCTCCTGCTGTCCGCCATCGAGGTCCGCCGCTCATGGGGCTGGCCCGGATGCCGGTGTTGGTATGAAGCCGGAAGGGCAGGGCGCGGACGAAACCGGCGCCGGAGGGGTCGGATCGGCACGCCCGCGGGCGCCCCTATGCGCGCCGGCGCATGCGCCGCCGGAGCCACGGCCTGCCGGGGAGGCACGCCAGCGCTTCGGAACGGCGGGTGCCGCGCTTCAGTTCCGCGCTACGGCTGGCCTCCCGCGCCTGTGGCAGGGCGCGGCCATGGCGCCGGCATGGGAGGTGGAACGGGGCATCGTCAGCGCCTCTGCGGCCGGGAGGGGCTGCATCATGGGGGCGGCGACATTGCCACCCCTTCACGGGACGATGTGCTTTTCCCAATGAAGCCGGGGCCGGCAGCCCCATGCGACGCGGCCGATGGGGCGGGTTGAGGCCGGTATCCGGCCCAGGCCGTCCGGAATGCTGCCCCCATGCCTTGCCCCACAAGCCCATCCTGTGGCCATGTCCGGACAGGATACCTTCCTTTCCCGAACACGGATCGCAGCGAGCACCATGACCGGACCGAGACCCTTTCCCATGACCGCACCGGATGGCGCGGCCAGGTCGGACGGGGACATGGCGGCAGATCCCGCGGAAGGACCTGCCACGGAGGCGCCCATCCCTCCCGATATCGCCCCGGCCACTGCGCCGCGCGGCAGCGTTCCGGCCATCATGGCGCCGCAGGACAATGTGCTCGGCGGCATCCTCCTGATCCTTTCCGCGGTCACGCTCTTCTCCTGCTCCGATGCCGTCTCCAAGCTGCTGCGCGTCACCCTGCCGGCTGGCGAGATCGTCTGGATCCGCTATCTCGTCTTCGTGGTGATGACCCTCGCGCTGCTGGGGCGGAACCGCTTTCGCGGCCTGCACGCGCGGCGGCCCGGCCTGCAGTCGCTGCGCGGGCTCTGCATCCTCACCTCCTCCGTCCTCTTCGTGATCGGCCTCGGCTATCTCCCGCTCGCCGAGGCCACCGCCATCAACTACGTGGCGCCGACTTTCATCACCCTGCTGTCCATTCCCGTGCTGGGGGAGGTGGTCGGTCCGCGCCGCTGGATCGCACTGCTGGTGGGCTTCCTGGGCGTGCTGATCGTGGTGCAGCCCGGTGGCGGCACCTTCCAGTGGGCGGCCGTCCTGCCCCTGCTGACCGCCGCCGCCTGGGCGGGCGGGGTGGTGATCACCCGCCGCATCGGCGTGGCGGACCAACCCGCCACCACTATGTTCTGGACGGCCTGCACGGGCTTCGTGGCGCTGACCCTCTTCCTGCCCTTCGATTTCCGCATGCCGACGGGCTGGGAATTCGGCCTCGGCGTGCTGCATGGCGTGCTGGGCTCGGCGGGGCAGATGCTGGTGGTGCAGGCTTACCGCCAGGCGCCTGCCTCGGTGCTGGCGCCCTTCTCCTATGGCCAGATCGTCACCTCCGCCCTGGTCGGCTATGCCGTCTTCGCCGCCGTTCCGGGGCAGGCCATGCTCCTGGGGGCGGGCGTGATCATCGCCAGCGGCCTCTACACCGCGCACCGGGAAAGGCTGCGGGCACGGGAGCAGCGCGAAGCCGGCTGAGGAGCGGGGTTTGGCGGCGGAATGTCCGGGGCCAACCCGGAAACTCCCTATGGCGTTTGGCCAGGGCCCACCCGAGGACTCCGACCGCATGGCCGATGCCGCCCCCCCGCTCCCGCTGCAGCGGAACGACACGCCCCCCCGCATCCGCTACGGGCTGGACGGGCTGAACTTCTTCCTGGCGGATGTCCGGGACGGGCTGGGGCCCTATCTGGCGATCTACCTCCTCGCGGTCCGGGGGCCGGAGCATGGCTGGAACGAGGCCACCATCGGCCTCGTCATCACCATCGCGGGCATCGCCGGGCTGCTGGCCCAGACCCCGGCCGGGGCGCTGATCGACCGGAGCCGGCACAAGCGCGCCATCGTCATCATCGCGGCCCTGGCCGTGACGCTGAGCTGCCTGGCGCTGCCCTTCATCAGCGGCTTCTACGCCGTGGCCGTGACACAGTCCCTCGCCGGCATCGCGGGGGCGATCTTCCCGCCGGCCCTGGCGGCCATCACCCTGGGCGTCGTGGGGCCCAGGGCCTTCTCCCGCCGCATCGGCCGGAACGAGGCGTTCAACCATGCCGGCAACGCGGCCTCGGCGGCGCTGGCGGCGGTGAGCGCCGTGTTCTTCGGCCCGGTGGTGGTGTTCTGGATCATGGCCGCGCTGGCCGTGCTCAGCATCGGCGCCATGCTGACGATTCCCGCGCAGGCGATCGATAATGATCTGGCCCGCGGACTGGAACATGGAGGCGCCGCCGGCCGGCCCGATGGCGAGGAGCCGTCCGGCTGGCGCGTGCTGCTGGCATGCCGGCCGCTCCTCGTCTTCGCGGCGCTGATGGCCTGCTTCCATCTGGCGAATGCCGCCATGCTTCCCTCGGTCGGGCAGTTGCTGACCAGGGTGGTGGGGCAGGACTACGCCACCTCCCTGATCGCGGGCTGCATCGTGGCGGCGCAATGCGTGATGGTGCCGGTCGCCATGCTGGCGGGCGCGAAGGCGGATGCCTGGGGCCGCAAGCCCCTCTTCCTCGCCGCCTTCGGCGTGCTGGCCCTGCGCGGGCTGCTCTACACCGTCTCGGACAGCCCCTACTGGCTGCTGGGAGTACAGCTCCTGGACGGGGTCGGGGCGGGCATCTTCGGCGCCCTCTTTCCGGTGGTCGTGGCGGATCTGACGCGCGGCACCGGGCGCTTCAATGTCAGCCAGGGTGCCATCGCCACGGCCCAGGGCCTGGGGGCCGCGGCGAGTGCCAGCCTGGCCGGCGGCATCATCGTCGGCTTCGGCTACGCGGCCGCCTTTCTGTCCCTGGGTGCCATCGCGGCGGCCGGCTTCCTGGGCTACCTCTTCCTGATGCCGGAGACACGCGGGAGCGTGGCCCGCCATGACCCGGTGGAACCCGGGAATGGCCGGGGTGCCTCAGTGCCGGCGGAATAGGATAGGGCGGCAGATCCCGGGATGACGAACATGCTGGCCGCGCCGGCGGCAATCTGGCTGGTCGCGGGCCTGACGACGGCCGGCGTCATCTTCCGGCCCTTCCGCTGGCCGGAGGCGGTCTGGGCCGTCCTGGGGGCGGCACTCCTGGTCGGCCTGGGCCTCTTGCCATGGCGGGATGCCTGGGCCGGGGTCCGGCGCGGCACGGATGTCTATCTGTTCCTGGTCGGCATGATGCTGCTGGCCGAGGTCGGGCGGCGCGGCCGGCTCTTCGACTGGATGGCGGGCCTCGCGGTGCGGATGGCTGGTGGCTCCGCGCGGCGTCTCTTCGGGCTGGTCTATGCCGTCGGCGTGCTGGTCACGGTGTTCCTGAGCAACGACGCGACCGCCGTCGTGCTGACGCCCGCCGTCTATGCCGCGGCCCGCGTCGCGCGCGCCGATCCCATGCCCCATCTCTTCGCCTGCGCCTTTGTCGCCAATGCGGCGTCCTTCGTGCTGCCCATCTCCAACCCGGCGAACCTCGTGGTCTATGGCGCCGCGATGCCGCCCCTGCTGGAGTGGCTGCGCCTCTTCGCCTTGCCGTCCATCCTGTCCATCGCCGCCACCTTCCTGGTGCTGCGCCTGACCCAGCGTCACAGGCTGGCGGCGCCGATTGCCCATGAGGCGCCGGCCACTTCCCTGCCGCGCGAGGGGTCGTGGCGGGGACCGGCATCGCCGCGACGGTGGCCGTGATGCTGGCGGTCTCGGCGGGCGGGCACGATCTGGGGCTGCCGACCTTCCTGGCCGGGCTCGGCACGGCCCTGCTGGTGATGCTCGTGGCGCGCCAGCGGCCTGGTGCGATCCTGGCCGGCGTTTCCTGGAGCGTGCTGCCGCTGGTCGCTGGGCTTTTCGTCCTGGTCGCGGGGCTGGAAGCGGCGGGCACCGTTGGCGGGCTGGCACGCCAGTTCGGGCAGGCCGCCTCGATCCAGATGGAGGCATGGGGGGCCGGCATGGGCGTCGCCCTGCTGTCCAACCTCGTCAACAACCTGCCGATGGGCCTCTTGGCCGGCGCCGTGGTGCAGGCGGCCGGATCGCCGCCGGAGACGGTCGGGGCTGTCCTGATCGGCGTGGATCTGGGCCCTAACCTGTCGGTGACCGGCTCGCTCGCGACGCTTCTCTGGCTCGTCGCGATCCGCCGCGAAGGCCAGGATGTCAGCGCCTGGAGCTTCCTGAAGCTCGGCGCGCTGGTCATGCCGCCCGCGCTGCTGCTTTCCCTGGCGGCACTGATCCACCAGGGCTTCTAGGCTGCCGGAATCCAGCCCGGCATTCAGGGTCGCGCGCTGAGGCAGTCCCGGTGCGCCTGGGTGCCGGCGAAGAAGGCGTCGAACTGATCCTTCGCGGAGTAGCTCACCTCGGCCTGCCGGGCCTGCTCGGCGCAGTAAGCCGCCCTGTCATTCGGATTGACCGGCGTGCTCGCCGTGCGCAGGCCATCGGAACATCCTGCCAGCGAACACAGGATCAGCAGGTAGAGCCAGCGCATGAAATTCCCCGAGGAAGACGCGCGGGGATTACTGTCGGCTTTCAGGGCGATCCACAAGGTTTCCGCCGCGCGATCCCGCATGCGTCCTTGGCGGAACCGGTTACGGTCGGACACGGCATCACGAATTCGTGTCAACTTCGAAACAATATGTTCCGCAAATGAAGTTGCGGCATAAGGTCTGATTGTTCCGATTGGGCAATGTACAACCCCTGAGGACAGGGCGTCAGAGGGGCCGCTCATTGCGATTGTGACCGGGGGCACGGCGCTCCTGCGGGATCGGGGAGGAAACGTCACGGCTATGATGCTCCACGCCATTGCCGCCATCCTCTCCACCGCTCTCGCCCGGCACCTGCTCCTGTCCGTGGTACCGCTCCTCTACGCCGTCACGCTCGGCATGGCGGCCGATGGGCCGGTGATGCAACGTTCCGGACAGGATTCCAAACAAGGTCCCGGCTGCACCGGCATCGTGCGCGCCGACATCGTGGCGCTCGAACAATCCTATCTGCTGAACCGCTTCGGTGCCTTCGTCCCTGCGGGAATGCTCTTCGCCCTGCGCCACGACGTCGTCTCGCTCGATGCCTCGCCCGAACTCCGGCCTGGTCGGGTCCGCCTGCGGCCGGACAAGCGCCCTCGGCCCCTGGTGCTGCGCGTGAACGAGGGCGAGTGCCTCGAAGTCACCTTCCAGAATCTTCTGCGTCCCGATTGGCAGGAGGAGGGCGGCGTGCTGCCCGACCATGGCGGGAGCCTCCCCGGCCACACCGCGAGCCGTCCCGGTGAGCGGCCGCGCCAGGCGAGGGTGCGGCCGGGACCGGTCAGCCTCGACGCGCCACGCACGCGCGCGGCGTCCTTTCATGTCGCGGGACTGGAACTGGCGCCGATCACACCGCGCGATTGCCCTCGGGACGCAGCCTGCGGCGGTGACGGATCGAATGTCGGCATTCCGGGCAGCCAGGGCGTCGTGTTCAATCCCGCGACCTCCGCCGCGGTCAGGAGCGGCTTCGATCTCGGCTCGCTGGCGAAGCCCGGCCAGCGCGTGGTCACGCGCTGGCATGCGGAGCGGGAGGGCGCCTATTTCGCCTATTCCACGGCGGCGCCCGTTGGCGGAGAGGGCGATGGCGGGCAGATCGGCCTCGGCCTCTTCGCCTCGGTGAATGTCGAGCCGCGTGGCGCGCGCTGGTACCGCTCCCAGGTGACACATGAGGAACTCTGGGCCACGGCAAAATCCACCGCCGGCGAAGGTCACGGCTATCCCAGCATCGCCTATGAGGCCCCGCATCCAGACCCGAAGCGCATCATGCCAGATGGCAGCCGCGTCCCGCTGCTCAACATGCGCGACGCGCAGAACCGCATCACGCACAGCGACCTCAACGCCATCATCGTGACGCCGCCCGGCCCCACCCCCTGCCGGCACTACGCCAGCGACTGCGCCAGGCCCTTCCGCGAATTCACCGTCATCCTGCATGACGAGGTGCCGGCACGGCAGGCCTTCGACGTGCTGGAGAACGAGAACAACCCGCTCTCCAAGATCCGCGACGGCATGGGCATCAACTACGGCGCCTCAGGCATGGGATCGCTGGTGGCGGCGACGCCGGCGCAGATGAACCGGCCGCCGCTGCAGAACTGCCCCGAATGCCGCGCCGAGGAGTTCTTCCTCAGCTCCTGGGCATCCGGCGACCCGGCGCTGATCCTCGCCTATGACGGCGACACCCCGTCCGGTGTCCGCTGGCCCGACGATCCATCCAACGTGCACCACTCCTATCTCGGCGACGCGGTGCGGTTCCGCAACCTGCATGCGGGGCCGAAGGAGACGCATGTCTTCCACCTGCACGCCCATCAATGGGTGATGGATGCGACCGACCCGGATTCGAGCTATCTCGATTCCCAGACCATCTCGCCCGGCACCACCTTCAGCTACGGCATCGAGTTCGGCGGCACCGGCAACCGCAACTACACGCCGGGCGACAGCATCTTCCACTGCCACCTCTATCCGCATTTCGCGCAGGGCATGTGGGAACTCTGGCGTGTCCATGACACTTTCGAGGATGGCCTGCATGGCCGGAGCTGGTTCCGCCCGGATCAGCCCGCCGGCCCTGACAACGACCCGCGCTGGCGCAACCTTCCGGATGCGGAGATCGCCGCCGGCACCGCCGCGCCCGCGCTGGTGCCGGTCCCCGGCTCGGCGATGGCACCCCTGCCCACGGCCGAATTCCCCGGCTATCCGCACTACATCCCGGGACAGACCGGGCACCGCCCGCCACAGCCCGTGCTGGACATGGATGTGCGGGCCGATGCGGACTGGACGGACATGGCGTCCGAACCTCCTGGCGAAGCCGTCATCAATGGTGGCCTGCCCCGGCATGTCGTGCGCGCGGGCAGGCTGGACACCGCCATCGACAACCCGGGGGTGCTCGAAGCGGCACTTTCACGCGGTGGAGCAGCCGCGCAGGTGATCGCACAACGGGTCAGCCGGCAGGCCGATCCGCGCGATTTCGCCGCACTCGCCTATGAATGGGCGGAACTCGAAATCGCTCCGCTGCCGCACAGTGGCGTGGACAGCGAGAAACGCGCCATGACGTTTCACGAGGGAAAGCTCGGCACGCCCGGTCTCGTACCGGTGACGCAGCCGCAGGCACCGCATCCGGAATGGTGGCCGACGCCTGGCGCCTATCGCACCGTGCGAGCGCCCCTGGTGAGTGTGCAGAGCCCGCCCGCCCAGGGTCAGGACGCCCTGTTCTTCGTCAATGGCCTGCCACGCGCGCCCGGCGCGCCCTTCGCCAATCCCTGTCCGGCCGAGGCGCCGGAGCGTGACTACCGTGCCGCCTTCATCCAGACCGAGCTCGTCTACAACCGGCATGGCTGGTTCGATCCGCAGGGGCGGATCATCGTCCTGGAGGACGACATCCACCACATCATCGACCCGGCCACGCGCACGCGCCTGCCGGAGCCGCTCTTCTTCCGCGCCAATTCCGGCGAATGCATCGTCTTCCGCTCGACCAACCTGGTGCCGAGCCTGCTGAACGTCGATGATTTCCAGATCGCCACGCCGACCGACACGATCGGCCAGCATATCCACCTGGTGAAGTTCGACGTCACCTCCTCCGACGGTTCGGGCAATGGCTGGAACTACGAGGACGGCACCTTCTCGCCGGAGGAGGTGCGCGAGCGTGTTCTGCGCCACAACGAGTCTCCGGCCGGTCAGGCCCAGCCGCTGACCCTTCGCGAGCATCCGCTCTTCCTGCCGGGTGGCACGATCCACGAGGCGGCGCAGCGTGAGCCGGCACTCTACGCCTCCCTGCTCGAAAAGGGACAGTGCGCGGCCAGGGAACCCGGTGAATCGACCGGCGACTATCTGAAACGGCTGATGCTCCATCACCCGTTCTGCGGCGCGCAGCGGACGACGCAGCGCTGGTGGGCCGACCCGGTCCTGAGCCGCCGTCCCGACAGGCGCGACCGCGACAACACGCTGCGCACCGTCTTCACCCATGACCATTTCGGGCCCAGCTCGCATCAGCAGCACGGGCTCTACGCCGCTCTGGTCATCGAGCCGGCGAACTCGCTCTGGGTGCGCAGCGGCGAGGCTCCGCTCACCCGGCAGGAAGTGGCCGACCTCCGGGGCACCCAGCCGCTCGACCTCGCGGCGCAGCAGCAATGCCGCGACCGGGCCGAGGCGCTGGCGGCGGGCAATCCCGACCCCGTTTCCGACGACGCCACGCGCGTGCGCTGCAAGCTGTTCGGCGGCTCGGACCTCACCGCTCCCACCGCGGCGGCGATCCGGCGCGACGGCAGCCACCCGCTCTCGCCCATCGAACCGCGCATCCCGCTTCGCCTGCGTGCCGATGGCGGCCCCACGGGCACCATGGCCGATATCATCGCACCCCGCTGTGTGCGGGACGGCAATTCCATCAGCCAGGTGAACGCGGCGGGCGAGGATGTGTCGCTGCAGCCCGAATCCGGCCGCACGCCGCGCCCCGCCGGTCAGGCCGACGCCGCCTGCATCCCGGCCGACCAGAACCGGCGGGAATTCGCGCTCGCCATCGCCGATTTCGGCATCGCCTATACCGCCGCGCTGGAGCCGGTGAATCCCGAACCGCTGGGCGATGCCGGCTTCCGCGACAACACCGCCCTGCGCTTCGGCCGGCGCCACGTGGCGGCCACGCCGGCGCGTCCGCTCGCCATCTCCTCGGAAGACCCGGGGAGCCAGTACTTCAACTACCGCCACGAACCCGTGGCCCTCCGCATCAGCGAGGCAACGCCGGACCCGCGCCTCGGCGGCGTGAGCTACCGGCAATCCACCTTGCGCGCGGACCTGCAAAGTGCCTGCCTGCCAGGGCAGACGGATTGCCTCGGCGACATGGCCAATGCCTTCAGCAGCCGCGTCCATGCGGGGCGTGACGCGCTGCTCGCCACGACGGCGCAATCCGTCGAGGTGCATGGCGCGACGCGCGATCTCCTGCGCGGCACGCCCTATGAGGCGCAGCTCTCGCAGGTGGTGGCGGCGGTCGAACAATGGCGCCGCGATTTCAACTGCGCCCTCTATTCCCGGATGCTGATGCCGGCCACGGATGAGGGCGGCGCCTGCGACCCGCGCATCGAGCGGCGTGAGGCCTGGCGCCTCTTCGGCGATCCGGCCACCCCGATCTTCCGCGCCTTCGATGGGGAGCGGGCGCAGATCCGCCTGATCCAGGGCGCGCAGGAGGCCCAGCATGTCTTCACCATGAACGGCGTGCGCTGGCGGCGCATGACCGACGCGGCGGGCACCGGCTTCATCAACGCCCAGCCGATCGGCATCTCCGAGCATTTCGAGGCGGATATCGCCGTGCAGAATGTCGGAACCCCTTCGGTGGACCAGCTCTATTTCGGTTCCTCGGTGGATCAGGTCTGGGACGGTCTCTGGGGCATCATGCGGGTGACCAACCCGGAAAGGACCGCGGGCGCCGCCACGCTGCGCCTGCGCGGGGCCACGCAGCAGCAGGGTCTCGTGGCCGCCGTCGCGGATGAGGTCATCCGACCCGCTCTCCGCGCGGCGGGTGCGCAGACGCTGCCACCGACGATCCGCGCCCTGGCCGGCACACCGGAAGCCGCGCGCATCGCGGCGGCCACGACCCTGCCGGCGTCCCTGGGCCGGCCCGCTTCGCCGGATCGCAACGTGGCGCCCCTCGCTCTTCCGGCCCCACGGCTTGCCGACGATCGGGAGCGCGCCGTCTGCACGCCGGAGCCCGGGCAGCCCCTGGCCTATCGTGCCTTCGACGTCAGCGCCGTGCGGGTCTGCGACCTCCAGGGCGACTGCGACGCTCCGCAACGCAGCGGGATCGAGTACAGTCAGCGCTTCGGAATCCGCGACGACCGCGCCATCATCTATGTGCTGAATGAGGAGCGCCGCTGCGACGGCACGACCCCCGCGGCGGGCTGCGGGTCGAGCGCACCGCTCTCCAACGCCCAGGTGCTGGAACGCCTGCGGCGGGACTTCGCCCGCAAGGACCGCCAGATCGAGCCGCTGGTGATGCGCGCCCCGGCGGGCGCCTGCCTGGAAGTGACCCTGCGCAACCATCTGCCGGCGGTGATGGAGGATGGCGTTCCGCCCGGCGAGGACGGGCTCGCGCGGGAGGTGGAGGAGCGCCGCGCCTACCACAACTTCCTGCCGATGATCACCGACGGGTTCAACGTGAACCAGTTCCGCAGCTCGGCCTCGGTGGGCCTGTCCGCGCCACGCCTGTCGCAGAACATGATCGCGGCGGATGGCAGCAATGTCGGCTGGAACGGCCTCGCCGCCGACCGCCTGCGCGGGCTCGACGAGCGGGCCTGGGGCCAGGGCTCGCTGGTGCCGCCCTGTCATCCGCAGGATACGCGCTGCGGCACGGCGGAAATCTTCGGCGGCCTGCGGCGATTCTGGTGGAGCGCCACGGATTTCGCGCCGGGCAGCAACCTGCCCGCCGAATTCGGCGCCCTGCCGCTGCGCAGCCTGGCCGACCCGGTCAAGCATCCGATGCACGGGCTGGGCGGCGCGCTGGTGATCGGCCCCGAAGGTTCCGATGTCTGCACCGACAACCGCTTCGCGCGGCGCCGGCGCGACGGCAGCCTCGTGCCGGGTGGCGTCAGCGCCGAGATCTGCCAGCGCGGCGGCAGCCGCTATGTCGATCACGTGCTGATGGTGCAGGACGCGGTGAACGCGACGCGCGGCGGCATGCCGCTGCCCAACCTCTCGGGTGCCGAGGAACCCGATGACTACGGCCTCAAGGCGCTGAACTACCGCACCGAGCCGCTCTGGGCACGCAGCGTGAACGAGGTGAGTGTCGCCTTCGAGCAACGCCAGGAGGCGGACTACGCCGCCATCCTCAGCTCGCGCATGCTGACCGGTGGCCGCTGCGCCGCCGGCATGCCGCCCACGGCGTTCCGGCCCGGCCAGCCCTGCGACCCGGAGACGCCGATCCTGACGGCCCGGCCGGGCGAGCCCCTGCGGCTGCACATCGTCCATCCCGGCGGCCATACGCGGCAGCAGGGTTTCGCGGTCAGCGGCCATGGCTGGAGCCCCTTCCCCTGGGCCGCCTCGACGCGCGGCCCGCTGGCGCCGCCGGTCTTCAGGCCGGAGGAAGGCTATTACCGCCAGGGCGTCACCAACGGCTTCGGGCCGATGATGGGGGTGACCTACGGCCTCCAGGCGGGCGGCCGGTCGGGCATCGCCATGGACTACCTCATCCGCAGCCAGGCGAGCTTCCTGTTCGATGGCGGCCTATGGGGCCTGCTGCGCGTCACCCCGCCGCCCACACGCTCCGCGCCGAGCGGAAGGAAGTGAAGCCATGGCTGTCGCACCCATCGTCAGCGACGCGGACCTCGCCCATGGCTGGTGGCTGGACTGGGGGCAGGACCCGGCGGCCGGGCAGGGGCTGCCGGCGCGGAACTGCCCGGTCGGCGACGTGCTCGCCCTGCGCAGCATGCCGCTGCTGCCGGGCCAGCTTCCGGCCACGCTCGACTACCCGCTCCGGCAGACCACGGTGCGGGTGAGCGGGATGGGGGTGGAACTGCGCTTCTGCGGCCCCGGCCTCGATGTCTGCGTTCTGGAGAATGACGGCCTGCTGGTGGCGGCCTGCTCGCCCGGCCCGCCTTCTGCGAGCAGCGCTCCCATCCGGCTGCGCTTCTCGCAGCCGGTCCAGTCGCTGGGCTGCTTCGTTGCCGGCAGTTCATCCACGCAACCGGCGGGCACCCCCTACACCGCGCGGCTCTGGGTGCGCCAGAGCCGGAGCGGTTCCTTCGAAGCGGCCATTTCAGGAAATGGCGTCACGGGCGCGCGGGGCCGCTACCCGGCCGCCCGGACGGCACCCTTCCTCGGCGCCCGTGGCGACCGCGGCATCGTGGAGGCGCGCTTCGACATCGCGCCGGCCACACCTGGCGCGGTGGACCAGATCGCCCTCTGCTCGCTCCTGGCGCTGAGCTGAGGCGGGGATGCGCCGCTCCCTCATCCTCCTCGGCTGCATCGCCGCCATCGCCGCGCCGCGTGCGGAGGTTCCGCAGCCCCGCGCGGGGGAGGGGGCGCAGGACGGCCTGCGCGTCACCTGGCGCTACGAGGGCCGGGAGGAGCCGGGGATCGGCATGCTGGAGATCCGGGTCAGCGATGCCGCGACCGGCGCGCCGGTACGCTACGAGCGGGGCCGTCTCGTCGCCTGGCTGCAACGCCGCCGCGCCGCCCTGCCGGAGGCGGAGACCACCTGCGCGGACCGCGTGCGCCTGCTGGCGCGGCAGGGCATCGGCCAGCGCGCGGATATCGACCTCAACACCCACCGGATCGTCACCCTCAACACGGATGGGACGCTCGCCGTCGTCAATCCTTTCGTGCCGCTGAACAACGCCAAGCTGGAATCGATCGTCGAACTGGGGGGCACGCCACGGGCCTGGCTGCCCATCCCTGAACGGATGGAAGCCTGGGTGGTCCTGGCCGATCCGCACAGGCTGGTGAGGGTGGATCTCCAGTCGCGCCGCATCGGACGGAGCATCGCGCTGCCGGGCGAGGCCAGCGAGGCCGCGCTCGGCTGGGAAGCGGCGACCGGCCGGCTGTTCCTGGCCCTGGGGGGGCGTCAGGGGCTCGGCGTCGTCACGCCCGACCACCCCGAGGCGCCGCTCGCCCTGCTGCCCGGCGCCGCACCGGAATCCCTGCTCGTCGCCGATGGCCTGCCGGCCCCGGTGACCGGGCATGAGGGTGGGGACGTGGTGCTGCATGCCACCGGGGCCGAACGGCACTGGACCCTTCCCGGCGGCGGCAGGGTCGGCCTGCTGGCCCATAGCGCGCAGGCCGGGCGCATCATCGCCGCGACGGCGGATGGCCGCCTCGCCTGGATCGATCCGGGCAGTGCCGGCGCCGCTCCCGAGCGGGTGGTGGAGCTGGGCCATCCGGCCACGGCGCTCGCGCTGGCCGATGGCGGGCGGCGCGCTTTGGTGATGGGCGGCGGGCAGGCGAGCCTGCTCGACCTCGCCACCGCCCGGGTCGAGGCCAGGATGCAAACCCTCCCCCAGGCCCATGAACTGCTGCTGACCGACCGCTTCGCCTATGCGCTGAGCCTCCCCGAAGGGCGCGCCACGCTCTGGCCGCTCGGCGATCTGCGGCAGGGCCTGGTGCATCCCGTGGAGGTAACGCTGGGACGGGCGGGGGTGGCGCTTCCGCCAGGCGGCGCCGCGCATGCCGCCCCGCTGCCCAGCGGCACCGGCATCCTGGTCGCCTCGCCCGCGGATGGCATGGTCTATCAGTATGGCGAAGGCATGATGGCGCCGATCGGCAGCTATTCGAACTACCGCCGCGCCGCCTTCGGCCTGCATGTGCTGGACCTTTCGCCGCGAGAGGTGGCGGCGGGCCTCTACCGCAGCCCGGTGCGGCACCTGCGCGGCGGCCCGCATGAGCTGGTGCTGGCCGGCGCCTCCCCGCGCTTCGCGCTGTGCGGGCCGCTCGATCTGCCTGCCACCGCGGCATCTCCGGCCATGCCGGACACGGCGTTGCGCGTGGAACTGGTCACGCTGCGGCGGGAGGAAGCGTCGCCGGCCACGATCCGAATCCGCGTGGATGCTGTGCGCGAGGGCAGGGCGGAACCGCTCGACGGTATCGCCGATCTGGAACTGCTCCTGTTCGACCGCCACACGGCCTGGGAGGGGCGCGCCCCACTCCGCGCCGCGGGTGCTTCCGGCGAATATGCCGCGCGGATCGCCATCCCCGCCGGGGCCCGGGTGGAGGCCATGGTCGGCAGCGATTCCCGCAATCTCTCCTTCGCCGCGGGCCGCATCGGCGTCCTGCCCGGGGCTTCGCCATGACCCGCCGCGCCCTGCTTCTCGCCTCGTTGGCTATCTCTCTGGCCACCACGGCTCGCCGGGCCCATGCGGAGCGCATCGTTCTGCCCGGCGTGTCCCTGCTGGACCAGTCGGGCACGCCGCGCTCCCTCGCCGGGATCGCCCGGGGGCGCCCGGTGGTGCTGAGCTTCTTCTTCACCGGCTGCACCACGATCTGCCCGCCCCAGACCTCCGCGATGCAGGTCCTGCAGGAGGAGCTGCGGGGTACGGCCGGGGCGCGTCCCCTGCTGCTTTCCATCACCCTCGACCCGCTGGGCGACACGCCGGAGGCGATGCGCGCCTATGCGGGGCGCTTCGGCCTCCTGCTGGGCCCCGAGCATGACTGGTTCCTGCTCGGCGGCGACCCGCAGGCGCTGCAACGGGTCTGGACCTCGTTCGGCCAGCCCGGCGCGCGGCCGGAGGAGCATGCCGCGCAGATCTGGCTCGGGGCACCGGACGGCCGGACATGGCGGCGGGTCGGCGCGCTGACGCCGCCCGGGCAGGTGGCCTCCATGTTGCGGGAGATGGCGCCGTGACCCGGCGTATCCTGTGGGCGCTGCCCCTGCTGGCCGCCATGGCAGGCGTGGCGGCGGCGGAGCCGGGGCGCGCCCTGTTCCAGGGGCATCGTCCCTTCGCCGCCGGGCGCGAGGCGACCGCGAACCGGCTGCCGACGGATTTCGCCGCCTGCGCCGCCTGCCATGGCGCCGACGCCGCCGGGCGGCGGGAAGGCGGGATCGTGGCACCCCCTGTCACCTGGGCGGCGCTGGCCCGGCCGGCGGGCCTCGCCGCCGCCTATCCGGATGCGGATGCGGTGCGCGCGGCGATCCTTTCCGGCATCGGCCGGGACGGACGGGTGCTGGACCCCGCCATGCCGCGCTACCGGCTCGACGCGGCGGAAACGGAGGCCCTGCTCGCCTATCTGCGCGTCGTCGGCACGGCGGAGGACAGGCCGCCGGGCGTGACGGCCGGCCGGGTCCTGCTCGGCACCGTGCTCCCGCTCTCGGGCCGCGCCGCCGCGACCGCGCGGGCGGTGCTGGCGGGGCTGGAAGAGGGCCTCGCCGGGATGCGTGTGCATGGCCGCCGCCTGGAACTGCGGGTGGAGGACGGCGCGGCCGGAGGCACGGCCGAGGCGCTGCGGCGGTTGCTGGGGCAACCCGTCTTCATGCTGGTCGGCGGGCTGTGGCAGGAGGATGCCGGGGCCGAGGCGATCCTCGCCCAGGCACGCGTGGCACATATCGGCTCCCTGGTCGCGCGCGCCGGGAATGACCGGACCCGGAGCTGGACCGCCGACCTGCTGGCGCCCCGGGCCATGCAGCAGGCCATGCTGGCCGCGGCGCTGGCGTCCTGCCCGGCCGGGACGCGCCTGGGCCTGGCTGTTGCCCCGCCGGGGGCGGGACCCCAGCCGGTGGCCTGGCTGACCGATCCGGCGGCGCTGCCCGAGGCGCTGCGGCGCGCGGGAGGCGCCGGCTGTCTCGGCAGCGGCCTGGCCGGCGCGTCGCCGGCCGTGCGGGCCGCGCTTCCCTCCGGCTGGCGGTGGCAGGTGGTGCTGCCCTTTCCCGCCGCGCTGTTCGAGGAAGAGGATGGCATCGCACCCTGGCGCCGGCTCGGCCTCGTGGCGGCGCGGCTGGCGGTGGAGGTTCTGGCCCAGTCCGGCCATGCGCTGACCGAGCGCGCGCCCCTCGACGCACTCCCTGCATCCTTCGAGGCCCTGCCGGGCGCGCCGCTGCGCTACGGCCCCCGCCGCCGCCACGGCTGGGACCCGGAGCTGATCGAACTCGGCCCCGCCGCCCGGCCCGGTGCCGCAGGGGCGGGGCCAGATGCCACGCCGAAGCAGGGAGGTTGAGATGCGCGGCCTGACCGAGATGCGACCATGGCGCCGGGCGTGGCGCCATCTGCTGGGTATCGCCGTCCTGGGATGGGGCATGCTCCCGGGCGGCATGGCCGCGGCGCAGACGACGGGGTTCACGCTGATCGGGCATATCGAGCGCTTCTCGCTCGACGCGCCGCGCGACGCGCTCGCTTCCGCCAGCATGACGGTGCGCGGCATCACCGTCGTCCTGCCGCGCAACCTGCTGATCACCCTGCCGGGCCGCTACATGACGGCGCACGACCTGTTCCTCGGCCCACGCCTGGCGGGGTTGCAGAGCAGAGCGGACTCGCCCTGGAAGATCCCACGCCGCCGAAGGTGCCCTTCGAGGCGGAGATCATCGGCAATGTGACCGGCGGGCGCTATGTCGCCGGCGTGGTCCGCATCTCCCAGGGCGCCTTGCATGTCGGGGCGGGCTACATCCAGGCCATCGACCCCGTGACCGGCGAGATGCGCATCGGCGACCGCGGCGGGACGGCGGGCGCGCGGGTGCGGCTCAACGATCTGAAAGGCATCTTCGCGCCGGCCGACCCGGTGCTGGACCTGCGTTTCGCCATGGACCCCGAGAACGCCGCGGTGCATGCGAGCACCGGGTTCCCGGTCTGCGTGCAGGGGGCGGCCAATGCCCGGACCTGCAAGGCCGGCAACCGCCCGCCCGGAGACCCCACCCGCTTCATCTGCGGCAGCGAGCCGGCCTTCGGCATCGCGGCCCATTCGGCCTGCGATCCGAAGCTGCCGGTGCCGCTCCGCGAGGGCGATCACGTCACCTATGCGGGGATCCTCATGCCCCATCCGGCGGGCGGCTTCATGGTCGCGGCGCATGGGCTGAACGCGGAGCTCGGCATCTACACCTCGCCGCGCGCGGAGCCGGTCTATCTCTTCGTCGAGGAAGCCATCCAGGGTACCAAGGGCGAGCAGTTCCCCGGCATTCCGCAGGAGGAGACGACACGCTTCCGCCTCGTGGGCTTCACCACCGACCCGACCCGCAACGTGGAGGTCTGGCTGATCGACAGCGACCGCCACCGCAACCGGCCGCCGGGCCAGCCGCCCTTCCAGGGCCTGTCCATCAGCGGGCCGGGCGGGCTGCCCCCCTCGAACGGTCCGCAGCTCGGGCGCTTCCGCAACACCTGGCCGGCCAAGGACGATGCGCGCGCCGTGCGCCGTGACGTGCTGGTGCGGGTCGTCGACAGCGCGCGGGGGCCCTTGCCCGATACAGGGCTGACCTCTGGCACCTATGTCTCGCCCGTCAACGAGTACATCTATCCGGAGCCGACCAGCTTCGGCCTGCGTGGCTTCCCGGTGCCGGTGCCCTTCGAGAATTTCTGCTTCCTTTCGGCCGGCGGCGGGCGCTTCGCGCCGGTGGGCAGCCAGGAGCAGCCACTGGGCCGGCTGGCCCCCTTCCCGGAATCGGGGCATCCCCAATCGCAGCCCATCGGCAACGGGCCAAGGCGGGCCTGCGACGGGGAATAGGCGACACGAGGCCCTTCCGGCGGGCCGCTCGGGGCAGCGCGCACCGGCCCGGGGCGGTCACCGGCTTGGTCACCGTCCCGGGAGCAAGGGGCATGAGGATTACATTCCGGCCGGTCCGTTGTATACGCGGCTTCCATGCCTCCGCGTGCTGCCCCGACCGTCCCGTCCGCGCCCGGATTGCATCCCGCACCGGGGCGGGAATGGCAGCCTGGGCCGGTGCGGTTGACAGCGGCCGAACCATCCCCATCCATCGAGCAAGCCAGCCGCCCGGCGGACAGGGCTCCCTTGAAAGCCCGATCCCGTTGACCGAACAGAACGAGGGCCTGTCCTGGACCGAGGCCGAACGGCTCGCGGCCCTGGACCGTTACGCCATCCTCGACACGCCGCCGGAGCAGGATTTCGACGACCTCGCCCGCCTGACCGCCGACCTGCTCGAGGCGCCCATCGCCGCCGTGAACCTGATCGCGGAGAGCCGGCAGTGGTTCAAGGCCGAGGTCGGCCTGGGCGTGCGGGAGATGCCCCTCGACAACTCCATCTGCTCCCGGGCGATGCTCCGGCCCGGCGAGATGGTCATCCCGGACCTGCTGGAGGACCCCCGTTTCGCCTGCAACCCGCTGGTCACCTCGGGTCCGGGGCTGCGGTTCTACGCGGGCGAACTGCTGGAGACCCCGAACGGACTGCCCCTGGGCACGCTCTGCGTCCTCGACACGAAGCCCCGGCCGGAGGGCCTGACACCCCGCCAGCACTTCGCGCTGAAGACGCTGGCCCGCCAGGTCATGAGCCAGCTCAGCCTCCGCCTGAGCCTGGCGCAGCAGGCCCGGTCGGAGGCCCTCCGGCGGCAGGTTCTGGACAGTGCCACGGACCTGGCCATTATCAGCCTGGACCTGACAGGCCGGGTCACCGGCTGGAACACCGGGGCGGCGAACATCCTGGGCTGGACGGAGGCCGAGATGCTGGGCCGGCCCGCGGACCTGATCTTCCTGCCGGAGGACCAGGCGGCCGGCTTCCCGGGGGGCGAGATGGCCCGGGCGGCGCTGGACGGGCGGGCCGCCGACGATCGCTGGCACCGGCGCAGGGACGGCTCCCGCTTCTGGGCCTCCGGCGAGATGATGCCGCTCCGGGACGAGCGGGGCACCCATACCGGCTATCTCAAGCTGCTGCGGGACCGCACCGAGCAGCACCTCGCGGGCCAGGCACTGGAAGCGGTCAACGAGCGCTTCCGCCTGGCGCAGCGGGCGACCCGCGACGCGATCTGGGACTGGAGCTTCGACGACAACAAGGTTCTCTGGAACGAGGCGCTGGAGGATGCCTATGGCTGGACCCCCGCACAGGTGGAGCCGACCGGGGACTGGTGGATCGCCCAGATTCATCCCGGGGACCGTGCGCGGGTGGAGCGCGGCATCCACGCGGTGATCAACGGAACCAGCACGGGCTGGACAGAGGAATACCGTTTCCGCCGTGCCGACGGCAACTACGCGGATGTGCTGGACCGCAGCTACGTGATCCGCGACTCCCGAGGGCGCCCGATCCGCATGATCGGGGCCATGCTCGACCAGAGCGAGCGCCGGCGGGCCGATGCCACCCTGCGCGACCAGGCGAACCGGTTGCGGCTGGCGACGACGGGGGCCGGGATCGGCATCTTCGACTACTGGGTGCAGACGGGTGAACTGAGCTGGGACGACCGCTGCCGCGCGCTGTTCGGCCTGTCAGCCGGAGCGCCCGTGAGCTACGAGGGCACCTTCCTGGCGGGACTGCATCCGGAGGACAGGGCGCGGGCGGACAGGGCGGTGCGACAATCCACGGACCCGGCCGGGTCGGGCCACTTCGTTGCCGAGTACCGCACCATCGGGCTGGAGGATGGAATCGAGCGCTGGGTCTCGGCACAGGGCGAGACGCATTTCGAGGATGGACAGCCGGTGCGGCTGATCGGCACCGTGCTCGACATCACGGACCGCAAAAGGGTCGAGGAGGCCCTGCGCGAGAGCGAGGCGGTGGCGCGGCAGAACATCCAGCGCGTCCAGCTCGCCCTCGCGGCCGGGGCCATCGTGGGAACCTGGTTCTGGGACCTTCCGACCGACCGCTTCACGGTGGACGAGGCGTTCGCCCGCAGCTTCGGCCTCGATCCCGCACTCGGGCGCGTCGGCCTCAGCCTGGAGCAGGTGGTCGCGACCGTTCATCCCGACGACAAGGCAGGTCTCATCGCCGCCATCAACGAGGTCATCGCCCGCGGCGGCGCCTATGCCCACCAGTACCGGGTGCGGCGCACCGACGGAAAATACTACTGGATCGAGGCGAATGGCCGTGTCGATCTCGCGCCCGATGGGACACCGCTGAGCTTTCCCGGCGTGCTGATCGATGTGGAGGAGCGGCGCGCCGTGGAGGCGGAGCGCGATCGCGCCACCGCCGAGCTCCGCGCCCTGACCGAGACACTGGAGCAGCGCATCGCCGAGCGCACGGCCGACCTGCTGCTCGCCGAGGAACAGCTGCGCCAGAGCCAGAAGATGGAAGCCGTCGGCCAGCTCACCGGCGGCATCGCGCACGACTTCAACAACCTGCTCACCGGCATCATAGGCGCCCTGGAACTCCTCGGCGCCCGCATTGCTCAGGGGCGGTACAAGGATGTCGAACGCTATGTCGTCGCCGCCCAGGGGGCGGCCAAGCGTGCCGCCGCCCTGACCCACCGGCTCCTGGCCTTCTCGCGGCGCCAGACCCTCGACCCCAAGCCAACGGATGCGAACCGCCTGGTGGCGGGGATGGAGGAGCTGGTCCGCCGCACCGTCGGGCCCTCCGTCGATCTGGAGGTGGTCGGGGCGGGCGGGCTGTGGCCGACGCTGGTCGATCCCAACCAGCTGGAGAACGCGCTGCTGAACCTGTGCATCAATGCGCGGGATGCGATGCCCCATGGAGGCCGCCTGACCATCGAGACGGCCAATCGCTGGTTCGACGAGCGCGCCGCCCGCGAACGCGACATCGCGCCCGGGCAGTACATCTCGCTCTGCGTCTCCGACACGGGCATGGGCATGTCGCCCGACATCATCGCCAAGGCCTTCGACCCGTTCTTCACCACCAAGCCCCTGGGCCAGGGCACGGGCCTGGGCCTGTCAATGATCTACGGCTTCGCGCGGCAATCGGGCGGGCAGACGCGCATCTACTCGGAGGTCGGGCAGGGAACGATGGTGTGCCTGTACCTGCCGCGCCATCTGGGCGAGGCCGAACTGGCCGAGGCGGTGCCCGAACTGGCCGAGGCGCCCCGGGCGGAGCTGGGCGAGACGGTCCTGGTGGTGGACGACGATCCCACCGTGCGGATGCTGGTGATGGAGGTGCTGGAGGAGCAGGGCTATGCCGCCATCGAGGCCGGAGACGGCGCCTCGGGCCTCAGGGTGCTGCAATCCGATGCCCGCATCGATCTGCTGGTGACCGATGTCGGGCTGCCCGGCGGCATGAACGGGCGGCAGATGGCGGACGCGGCCCGGGTCGGACGGCCGGATCTGAAGGTGCAGTTCATCACCGGCTATGCCGAGAACGCCGTGGTGGGGGACGGGCACCTGGAGCCGGGCATGCATGTCATGACCAAGCCCTTCGCCATGGAGGCCCTGGCCACCCGTATCCGGGACCTGATCACGGCGGCATAGGTCCCCCTGCCGCCCCCCCCCCGGGGACCGGTGCCGTCCGCGCCCGGCCTTCCCAGGGGCCATGCCGCATGCCCCCTGGGAAGGCCCCCGAGGCGCCGGGCGGGGCTTGAGGGGGGCGCCGCATCGCGTTACGCTCCCCGCCGTCGTCATTCCAGCATGTTCCTGGTATCGCGGCCGGGCCCGCTCCGCCGGAGCCGAGGGCCGAAGCAGCCGGGTGCGGCGCCTGTCCGGTTCGAACGATCCAGCGAAGGGCTGATCATGAACTACGTTCCCAAGACCAACGACATTGCCGGGCTGATCGAGGCCGACCGCGCGCATGTCTGGCATCACCTCTCCCAGCACAAGGCCTATGAGACCGTCGATCCGCAGTTGATGGTCGAGGGCCGCGGCATGCGCGTGTGGGATGCTAAGGGGAAGGAATACCTGGACGCCACATCCGGCGGGGTCTGGACGGTCAATGTCGGCTATGGCCGTGAATCCATCGCCGATGTGGTGCGCGAACAGCTCGTGAAGTTGAACTACTTCGCCGGCGCCAAGGGCAGCGCGCCGGGCGCGGCCTTCGCGAAGCGGCTGATCGAGAAGATGCCGGGCCTGAGCCGCGTCTACTACTCGAACTCCGGTTCCGAGGCGAACGAGAAGGTCTTCAAGATGGTGCGGCAGATCGCCGCGCGCCATCACGGCGGTCGCAAGTGGAAGATCCTCTACCGCGAGCGCGACTACCACGGCACCACCTTCGGCGCCCTGGCCGCCTGCGGCCAGCCGCAGCGCAATGCCGATTACGGCCCCTTCCCGGAAGGCTTCGCGGAGGTGCCGCACTGCCTGGAATACCGCAGCCAGTACCCGGATGCCGAGGATTACGGCATCGCCGCCGCCAATGCGATCGAGGAGGTGATCCTGCGCGAAGGCCCGGACACGGTCGGCGCCATCTGCCTGGAGCCCATCACCGCCGGCGGCGGCGTCATCACCCCGCCGCAGAGCTACTGGCCGCGCGTGCAGGAGATCTGCCGGAAGTACGACATCCTCCTGCATATCGACGAGGTGGTCTGCGGCCTCGGCCGGACGGGAACCTGGTTCGGCTATCAGCAGTATGGCGTGCAGCCGGATTTCGTGACCATGGCGAAGGGCCTCGCCTCCGGCTATGCGGCGATTTCCTGCACGGTGACGACCGAGGCGGTCTTCAACCTCTTCAAGGACAATGCCGCGGACCCGATGAGCTATTTCCGCGACATCTCCACCTTCGGCGGCTGTCTGGCCGGCCCGGCGGCGGCGCTGGAGAACATGCGGATCATCGAGGATGAGGGCCTGCTGGAGAACACCACCAGGATGGGCCTGCGCCTGCGCGACAACCTGCTGGCCCTGATGGAACGCCATGCGGTGATCGGCGACGTGCGCGGCTGCGGCCTGTTCTACGGCGCGGAGCTGGTCGCGGACCGCGGGACCAGGGAGCCGCTGGCCGAGGCGAAGGTCCAGGCCGTGGTGGCGAAGTGCATGGAGGCCGGCGTCATCATCGGCGCCACCAACCGCTCTCTGCCCGGGCTGAACAACACCCTGACCCTCAGCCCCGCCCTGATCGCGACGGAGAAGGACATCGACCGCATCACCGACGCGATCGACCAGGCGCTGACGGCCGTGACCGCCTAGCGCCCGATCCGGGAATCCGCCGCCACGGCCGCGGATTCCCCGAAGCGGCGGGCCGCCGGTGCCCGTTCCTCATCGATGCTCCGCCTTCCGGAGAAGGCGCCGGGCCCCGGGGCACTGGCGAAACCGGCTACTGACAACAGGGAAAGGGGATGGAAACCATGGTCGGGATCAGCGGGCGGAGCTCCGGCGCTCCGGCGGCGGGGGGCCGCATCGGCGTGGTCGGCAGCAACATGGTCGATCTCGTGACCTATATCGACCGCATGCCCGAAGCTGGCGAGACCCTCGCGGCACCCTCCTTCTCCATGGGCCATGGCGGCAAGGGCGCCAACCAGGCCGTGGCCGCCGCCCGGCTGGGGGGCGATGTGATGCTGGTCAGCCGCGTCGGTGACGATCTTTTCGGCGAGGGCACGATCCGCAATTTCCAGGATATCGGGATCGACGCGCGCCATGTCCGCGCCGTGCCGGGCACGCAGAGCGGCGTGGCGCCGATCTTCGTCGACCCCTCGGGCGAGAACCGCATCCTGATCGTCAAGGGCGCCAACGAGCACCTCCTGCCCGCTGATGTCGAGGCGGCGGAGGAGGATCTGCGGCGATGCAGCCTGATCCTGCTGCAACTCGAAGTCCCGCTGGAGACGGTCTATCACACCATCGACTGGGCAGCGCGGGAAGGGATCGAGGTCCTGCTGAACCCGGCGCCGGCGACACCGGAACTGGATGTCGGGCGTATCCTCGCCGCCACCTTCCTCGTGCCGAACCAGACGGAACTGGCCATCATGACCGGCCTGCCCACCGGGACGCGCGGGGAAGCGGAGCGGGCGGCGCGGGTGCTGGTGGAAAAGGGCATCCGCACGGTGATCGTCACACTGGGGGCCGAGGGGGCGCTGCTGGTGACGGCGGAAATGGTGCGCCACGTGCCGCCCGTGCCGGTGCGGCCGCGTGACACGAGCGGCGCCGGGGATGCCTTCATCGGCGCCTTCGCCCAGCACTATGTCGGGTCGCGTGATATCGAGGCCGCCATGGCCTGGGCCGCCGCCTATGCGGCGGATTCCATCACGCGGCCCGGCACGCAGAAGGCTTTCGCGGACGCCAAGGGGTTCGAGGCCTTCCGGGCCAGCCTGCCGCGACCATAGGGCGGGTTGTCCCCGCGCTTCAGCCGTTCTCTCGCCCCGTTCCGGGGATCAGGGCGAGGCGCATCTCGCCGATGAAGCGCCGGCCCATCTGGGACAGCGGCTTGCGGTTCGACCAGAAGGCCCAGGCGGTGGACGGGATGGCGGGCTCGAAGGGCCGGATCTCCAGTGCTCCGGCCGGCAGATGCGCGGCGGAGAAGGGATCGACCACGGAGACCCCCGTACCGGTCTCGACCAGGGCGCAGGCCGTGCTGCAGGTGCGGACCTCCGCCCGGAACAGGAAGGGCTGGCGCACCGACTGGAAGGCATGGCGCACCGCGGCGCCCATGCGCGTATCGGCATCCAGCGCGACCAGGCTATGCGCGCCCAGATCCACGGGTGTCACGACGGAAAGCCTGGCGATCGGGTGGCCGGGCGGGCAGATGGCGACCATCCGCGCCTCGGCCAGAGCCTCCACCTCCAGCATCGCCTGAGGCCCCAGGCCGAGCCCGATGCCGAGATCGGCGGTCCCGCTTTCCACCGCCCGGACGACGTCGTTCAGGTCGCGGATGTCGAAATGGATCTTCAGCCGGGGATGCCGGCGGGCGAAGCCGCCGAGCACCCGCGGCACCACGCCCTGCCCCAGCGGCGGTGTCGAGAGGATGCGCAACCGGCTGGTCTTGGCCTCGCGCAGGTCCTGCAGGCGCTCCGTCAGCGCCGCGTGCAGGGCCAGCAGAGGCTCCGCCTCCTCCTGCAGGATGCTCGCCGCCTCCAGCGGATGGAGCCGGTTGTTGACACGCTCGAAGAGCGGAAAGCCGAGCTGCGCCTCGATCTGACGGATGGCGGTGCTGACCGCCGGCTGCGAAAGGTTCAGGTGCCGGGCCGTGGCCATGGTGGTCTGGAAGCGGACCATGGCGCGGAGGATTTCGAGCTGCCGCAGCGTAAGCATGCGGCACTGTATAAATAGAACGTATAAATCAGGCAATTATTCCATAGAATCAGATCTTGCGATGCCCCGTATCGCTCCGCATGATCCGGCCGCTTCCGGTCAGAAGGGTTTCCGCCATGTCCCGCATCCTCCGCCTCGCCGCTGCCCAGATGGGCCCCACCCAGCGCGCGGACAGCCGGGAGGCGGTGCTGGCCCGCATGATCGCGCTGCTGGAACAGGCGGCCGGGCAGGGGGCGCAACTCGTGGTCTTCCCGGAACTGGCCTTCACCACCTTCTTCCCCCGCTGGCTGCTGGAGGGCGCGGAACTCGACCAGTACTACGAGAGCGCCATGCCCAACCCGCAGGTGCAGCCGCTCTTCGACCGCGCGAAGGCGTTGGGGGTAGGCTTCTATGCCGGCTATGCCGAGCGCACGCCGGAGGGGCAGCGCTTCAACAGCGCCATCACCACCGCGCCGGACGGCAGCATCCTTGCCAGGTACCGCAAGGTGCATCTCCCCGGCTCGGTCGAGCCGCGCCCGGGCGACCGCTTCCAGCAACTGGAGAAGCGCTACTTCGAATATGGCGACCAGGGCTTCGAGGCCTTCCGCGGGCCGGGGGCATGGGGCCGGCCGGTGATGGGCATGCTGATCTGCAACGACCGCCGCTGGCCGGAAGCCTGGCGCGCCTATGGGCTGCAGGGCGTGGAGCTGATGCTGATCGGCTACAACTCCGCCGCCTATGACCCCAATGGCGGCAGCACGGAGAACGAGGAGATCCGGACCTTCCACTCCAACCTCGCGGCGCAGGCGAATGCCTACATGAACGCGACCTGGGCGGTGAGCGTGGCCAAGGCCGGCAACGAGGACGGGTCGGGGTTGATCGGCAGCTCCGTGATCGTCGATCCGAACGGGGTGATCGTGGCGCAGGCGAAGACCCTGGGTGACGAGGTGATCGTCGCCGATTGCGACCTCGACGCCTGCCGCCAGGGCAAGGAGAAGATGTTCAACTTCGCCGCCCATCGCCAGCCGCAGCACTACCGCCGCATCACCGGGCAGGTCGGCGCCATCATCCCCGACTGATCCGCGATGGCCGATGGGCGGCCCGTTCCGCAGGAAGGAGCTCCCGCATGTCCCGTATCCTGGTGATCAATCCGAACCGCTCGGCGAGCTGCACCGGAACGATCCGGGATTCGGTGCAACCCCTGGTGCTGGCGCATGGACCGCGGCTGGAGGTGGTCGGCCTGCCGGAAGGGCCGCCCGCCATCGCGACCTGGCGCGACTGGCATGCGGTGGCCGAACCGCTCTGCCGTCTCGTGGAGGCGGAGCCGGCGGCGGCCTATGTCATCGCCTGTGTCTCCGATCCGGCCATCGACCTGCTCCGCAGCGTGACCCCGCGCCCGGTGCTCGGAGCGCTGCGTTCCGGCATCGCCGCCGCGGTGGCGCGGGGCGAACGCTTCGGGATCGTTGCCTTCGTCGAGGCCAGCGTGCAGCGCCAGCGGCGGGTGCTGCAGACCCTGGGGCTGGAGGCGCGCTGCGTCGCCAGCCTGCCGCTGGACCTGCCCATGGAAGTCCTGACGAGCGCGGAGGGTCCCCGGCCGCGCCTGCTCGAACTCGGCCAGGCACTGAAGGAGCGAGGGGCGGACAGTGTGATCCTCGGCTGCGCCGGCATGGCCGGGCACCGGCGCTTCCTGGAGGAAAAGCTCGGCCTGCCGGTGATCGAACCCTGTCAGGCGGCCGTGGCCCAGGCCCTGCTCGCCACCCTGTCATAGCCTGGAACGCGATCCGGCCGGTGTTTGATCCCAGGTTCTGATGGTGCAGACTTTTCATGGGAGTGGAAGGAAGCGCTATCGGCCAGGTTCACCACGGGTGCGCCACGGCGACAGCGGCAGTCCGTCGAGCGATACAGCATAGTCAAGAGAGCCTGAGGGTCCTGGCCAAGCGCGACGGCATCAATCCGAAGACGGTCGCCAAGTGGAAGAAGCGAAGCTCGACGAACGATCGCAGGACCAGTCCAGCGGAGCCACGCTCCACGGTTTTTTCCGTCGAAGACGAGGCGGTCGTCGTTGCCTTTCGGCGACACACGCTGCTACCGCCCGACGACTGCCTCTACGCCCTGCAGCCGTCGATCCCGCATCTGACGCGCTCGTCACTGCATCGTTGCCTGCAGCGCCATGGCATCCAGTTCACCAACCGCGCCTGCGGGGTCTACGCCTTCCACCACGGCGATCACTCCCAGTTGCGGCGCCACCTCGCCGACTTCCTTGATGCCCACAACCTCGGCCATCGTTTGAAGACCCTGAAGGGCCCGACGCCCCACGCGTTCATCTGCAAGCAGTGGGCAGCCGAGCCAGAGCGGTTCAGGCTCAATCCGCTCCGTCAGATGCCGGGGCTGAACAGCCGATGATGATCCTCTGCATTCGTTCCTCGTCGGTTATGGGGGCGCAATGAGAGGCGCCCCACATTCCCTGACGCGCCGGATTTTTGCGCTCGCGGAGTAGGAACTTTCATGCAAAAGTGAATATGCCTTAGGCTGCCCAGGTGAGCATGGCCATTAATCCATTCGACGATCAACCCTCCAACGTCATGGCAAAGGCCGGGTTCACCTTCGCGCTGTTGATCGCAGCCAATCTCGCAGCCTGGCTGTGGGCCTGGACAGCGTTCTCCGACCGACCAGCGCTCATGGGCACGGCGCTGCTCGCCTACATGTTCGGATTACGCCACGCTTTTGACGCCGACCATATCGCTGCCATCGACAATGTCGTCCGCAAGCTGATGCAGGAAGGCAAAAAGCCGTTCTCCGTAGGCTTCTTTTTCTCACTTGGTCACTCGACTATCGTAATCATCGCCTCGATCCTGATCGCGGCGACCGCAGCCGCTTTGCAAAGCAGGCTCGAGGACTTTCATACGATCGGCGGCGTGATCGGCACGTCGGTGTCCGCCGTCTTTCTACTGACGATCGGCCTCGCCAATCTCTTCATCCTCGGCCGCATCTGGTCTGCGTTCAAACGCGCGCGCGCCGGCGAGCCGATCGTGGACGAAGATCTCGATGCGCTGCTTGCGGGGCGCGGATTGATCGCAAGAATTTTCCGGCCTCTGTTCCGGGCGGTCTCGCACTCCTGGCACATGTATCCGATTGGGTTCCTGTTCGGTCTCGGCTTCGACACGGCGACCGAGATCGGGCTTCTCGGCATATCCGCGGCGCAAGCGGCGCAAGGCATGTCGTTCTGGACGATCATGGTCTTCCCGGCCCTTTTTACGGCCGGGATGTCCCTGATGGACACGTCCGACAGCGTGCTGATGACGGGTGCCTATGGCTGGGCCTTCGTCAACCCGATCCGCAAGCTCTGGTACAATCTGACGATCACCGCCGCTTCCGTCGTGGTCGCGATCTTCATCGGCGGCGTCGAGGCGCTCGGCCTGATCGGCGAGAAGCTTGGTCTCGAAGGTGGGTTCTGGGATTTCATTAGCGGCCTCAACGACAACCTGACGAACTTCGGCTACGCTGTTGTGGGAATTTTTCTCCTGAGCTGGATCGTCTCGACAGTCATCTACCGCGCCAAGCGCTACGACCGATTGCAGCCGGCAAAACCCCAGAACATGGATTTGGTATAAAAGCCCCTAGCCCGTGCCACTCCCCTTCCGGAAAGGCCGCTTGCGATCGCCCTGGAGCGTGCAGGCGGCATGGACCAGCGCGAGGTGGCTCAGCCCCTGCGGCGTATTGCCGAGATGGTCGCCGGTCCGGGGGTCCACCATCTCGCTCATGATGCCGACCCCTGGCGCGATGGCGCCGAGCGTGCCGGCGAAGACCGCCTCGGCCTCCGCGTTACGGTCCAGCATGGCCAGAGCCTCGACCATCCAGAAGGAGCAGGCCAGGAAGGTCCCCTCCTCCTGTTCGGCGCCGGAATAGCGGTAGAGCAGCGCACCCCGGCCCAGTTCCGCGCGGATCGCGTCCAGCGTGGAGGACAGGCGTTCCCGCCCATCGAAGCCGAAGCGCACGGCCAGGGCCAGCGAGGCATCCAGCCTCTCGGTGCCCGGGAAGAAGGTATAGGCGCGGCGCGCCTCGGACCAGCAATGCCTGTCGATCCAGGCCGCGATCCGGTCCCGCTCGCGCTGCCAGCGCGGCACGCAGGTGGAGGGCAGGTGACCGGCCTCCGCCAGTTCCACCGCGCGGGCGAGCGCCTGCCAGGCGCTGATCTTGGACATGGTGTAGTGCTGGGGCTCCTCCAGCTCCCAGATGCCGGAATCCTTCTGCCGCCAGCGATCGGCGCATTCATCCGCCAGGCCGGAGAGCACGCGGGCGCTCCGCTGGTCGAGGATATGGCCACCGCCGACGAACAGGGCCGCCGTCTCGAAGATGTCGCCATAGATGCCGTGCTGGTGCTGATGCGCGGCGGCATTGCCGACCACCACGGGGCGGGAGCCGCGATAGCCCGGCAGCGCCTCGATCACCCTCGCCTCCGGCACCGTGTCGCCGCAGAGCGTATAGAGCACCCGGGGACCGTGCTCGCCCAGCCGCCGCATCAGCCAGGTGAAGGCGGCCTTGCTTTCCGCCATGACGCCGATGCGGAGAAAGGCATTCACCGTATAGGCGGCGTCGCGGATCCAGGCATAGCGGTAGTCGTAGTTCTTGTTGCCGCCGATCCGTTCCGGCAGCGCCGCCGTGGCCGCCGCGGCGATGGCGCCGGAGGGCGAGTAGAGCAGCAGCTTCAGGGCCAGGGCGCTGCGCCGGACTTCCTCGCGATGCGGCCCGTCATAGCGCAGGTCCCCCGCCCAGCTTCGCCAGGCCTCGTCGCTGGTGTCGATCCGCGCATCGATCTCCTCGATCGGCAGCACGCCCAGCGGCTCGTCCTCGGCGGCCAGCAGGGCGACGGTCGCACGCTCGCCCTCGGACAGCGTCACCGTGGCGGTGATGCTGCGGTCCTCCTCCTCCAGGATGCGGATGTTCGGCGTGCAGCGCATCATGCCGAGCACGGGGCCGACATGGAAGACGCAGCCATTCGGATTGGGCTGGAGCCAGGGCGAGGCCGTATCGCCGCGCGTGCCGAAGACCGCCTTGATATGGAAGCGCACCGTTCCGGCGAGGCCCTCGATGCGCCGGGCGAGTTCGCTCCAGGGCAGGCGCCCGGCCAGGCTGCTGTTCAGGGATTCCGTCACCCGGGCGCGCCCGTCCGGCGTGACGATCAGGGTCTCCAGGATATTGCTGTCGTGGCGGTAGTGCCGCTCGACCTCGAAGGCCCCCTCGGGGCGGATCTGGAAATAGCCGCCCTGTCCGGCATCGAGCAGCCGGTCGAAGAGGGGCGGGGAGTCCATCTCCGGCACGCACCACCAGCCCACTGCCCCATCCGGCGTGATCAGCGCCACGGAACGCCCATCGCCCAGCGCGGCATAGTCCTGGATGGGAAAGCTGGCACCCTCGGGCGGGCTTTCCGCCAGGGCTGGAATGGAGGTCCGGTGTATCGCGCGTCGCATCACCTGTCTGTGGGGTGTAAAGCAGAAAGCGCAACTGCCGCGCCGCCGCGTCAGCCGGCCGCGTCCGTCCTGCCTCCCTCGAGAGCCGGTGCCTCCACAGGAAGAGGATAGCGTTCCTGAAGCGCCTGGAAGGAGATCAGCTCCCCCGCGATGGCGCTGGCGGCCACGGTCGGCGGGCTGGCGAGCCAGACCTGGCCGGGGCCGGAACGGCCCGGGAAATTACGGTTGATGGCGCTGACCGTCACCTGGGAGGACGAGACCGAGACACCGGGGCCGCAATTGGCACAGGCGCCGCAGGCCGGTTGCAGGATCTCCGCGCCGACACGCGCGAAGGTGTCGAGATAGCCGCGCGCGACGCAATAATCCCGCACCGCCGCCGTGCCGAACTGCAACAGCAGCCGGACATGCGGGGGCGTCCTCAGGCCGCGTGCCGCGGCCCAGGCCAGCACCTCGTGATAATGGTCGAAATCCTCCCGCTTCCCGGCGGTGCAGGAACCGCCATAGGCGATGTCGATCCGCACCGGCCCTTCCAGCGCGGCGACGGGCACGCCCCGGCCGGGATCGCCCGGCGCGGCGAGCATGGGCGAGAGCCGCGACAGGTCCACGGCGATCACCTCGGCATAGGGCGCTCCGGGATCGCTGCACATCCAGGCTTCCGGCGCGACGTCGACGCCGCGCCGCTCGCGCAGGAAGCGCCGGGTCTCGGCATCGGGGGCGACGATCCCGGCGAAGCCGCCCAGCTCGGCGGTCATGTTGGTCAGCGTGGCCCGCTCGTCGATGCCCAGGCTGGCGATGCCCGGCCCCGCGAACTCGAAGACCTTTCCGACGCCCGTGCCGGCCTTCAGCCCGGGCAAGGCGAGGAGATGCAGCACGATGTCCTTCGCGGTCACGCCGGGCGGCGGGCGGCCCTGCAACTCGATGCGCAGCACCTCCGGCACGGTCAGCCGCACCATGCCGGTCACCATGGCATTCGCCATGTCCGTGGTGCCGACACCGAAGGCCAGGCAGCCCAGCGCCCCGCTATGCGGTGTATGGGAGTCGGTGCCGACGATGAGCTGCCCCGGCAGGGCGTAGCGTTCCGCCACCAGCGCATGGGAGATGCCCTCGGAGCCTTCTCCGCCCGGAAGGTAACCGTGATCCGTCAGCCCATGCTCGGCGACGAAGGCGCGGTGTGCGTCCGACAGCGCCCGGACCTGCGGCAGCAGCCCGCCTTCCACATGCGCCGGGCTCCGGTGGGCATAGGAATAGTGGTCCTCGAAGGTCAGGATGGAGCCCGGGTCCTCCAGCACCGGCGTTTCGCCGAAGGCGCCCCGCAGCATGAAGCGGCACATCGCCGTGTAGATGTCGTGGATGAAGCGCCGGTCGGCGCGCACGAAGATCCCCGAGCCCGGTTCGAGCCGTCCTTCAGTGCCCGGAACCGCCACGGCATGGCGGGCCAGGATCTTGGCGGCCAGGGTCTGCGGCCCCTGTGGCAGTGGCGGTGCACCGCCCGTGGCATGCCGCAGCACGGTCCGCCCATAGGCCAGCAGCCCGCCGGCCCGCAGCACGGCGGCGGTGATCGCGTCCCGGTCCGCGACCAGCTCCTCCACCCCGATCGCCTCGCCGCGCCGGATGCGCTCGATCAGCCCGAAATCCGTCGAGGTGAAGAGCCCGAGATTGTCGGCATTCTGGCGGTAGATGCGCTCGAAGCTTTCCGCGATCACCAGCCGGATGCCGGCCATCGTCTCGGCCAGCGGGCTGTGCTCGCGGGAGGAGCCCTTGCCGTAGCGCGCCCCGGCGACGGTGACCGAGAAGCCGCCCGCCCGCGCCATCCCCGGACGGAACGGCAGGACGGCGCCGCATTTGACGCCGGTATAGGCATGATCGGCCAGCCGCTCGTCGAAATGGACGAGCGAGGGCAGGGGGGTGATCTCGTCGGTGGAGACGTCGTCGCGCAGCCGTCCCGCCTCCACCCGGCTCAGGTCGCGGCCCAGGAGCTGCGCCGTGACCAGATCCGGATCGCCGGACAGGAAGAGGACGCGGCCCGGCAGATCCAGACGGGCGCTCATTCCGCCGCCATCGGCAGGCCGGGCGCCCAGAGCATGCCCGCCGCCACCATGCGCTCGATCTCCGCCTCGGTCAGCCGGGCCTCCCGCGCGATCTCCAGGCTGTGCTCGCCGTTGCGCGGCGGCTGGCGCCGCATGCCCAGGCGGGCGCCGTCCACGGCCACGGGCAGGGCCGGCAGCCCGGCCAGCGGGCGCGCGGCAACGCCTCCAGGCGCGACGCGGGCGGCCCCTTCGGCACTCGCCATCTCCGTTTCCAGCAGGCCGCCCGAATTCACCAGATGCGGGTCGTCGAAGAGGTCGCCCGGCCGGGCGATCGGCGCGAAGCTCAGCCCCAGCGCCTCGCAGCGCGCCATCAGCTCGGATTTGGGCAGCTTGCGGAAAACCTCCGCGACACGGGGCAGATAGCGGGAGCGGTCGAGCACGCGCTGCGCCTGACTGGCCAGCGCCGGGTCGCGCAGCAGGTCCGACAGGCCGAAGGCCTCGCAGAAGCCGCGCCACTGGGTCTCCGTCACGACGCCGACGAAGACCTGCTCGCCGGGATCGGCCGTGTCGAAGACGTCATAGACCGACCAGGGCTTCACCATGGCCGGATCGCCGAAGGAAGGCGGGTTCTGCCCGGTGATGGCGGTGGCGGCCATGTGCTGCGCCATCAGCACCATGTTGGTCTCGAAGAGCCCCGACTGCACATGCGCGCCGCGCCCGGTGGCCTCGCGCTCACGCAGCGCGCCCAGGATGCCGATCACGCCGAACAGCCCGCCCATGATGTCATTGACCGAGGAACCCGCGCGCATCGGCTTGCCGGGCAGCCCGGTCATGTAGGCGAGGCCGCCCATCATCTGCACGACCTCGTCCAGCGCCGCGCGGTGCTCATAGGGGCCGGGCAGGAAGCCCTTGCAGGAGCAGTAGATCAGCCGGGGATTGAGCGCGGAGAGATCGGCATAGCCGAGTCCGAGCTTGTCCATCGCGCCGGGGCGGAAATTCTCCAGCACCACATCGGCCCCGGTGGCGAGGCGGCGCACCAGCTCCAGGCTCTCGGGGCGCTTCAGGTCGAGGCACAGGCTGCGCTTGTTGCGGTTGAAGCTGGGGAAGAAGCCGATCGCCGCCCCCATCAGCCGCCGCGTGTTGTCGCCTTCCGGGCCGGGCTCGATCTTGATCACGTCGGCGCCGAGATCGCCCAGCACCATGCCGCAGCTCGGCCCCATGATCATATGGGTGAATTCCAGCACGCGGATGCCATGCAGCGGGCCGGCCGTGCCGCGCGGCGCGGCCGGGACAGCCCCGGGCGGTGCCTCCGGTGCTGCGGTCTCCGGCGGGGCGGCTACTTCCCGCGCCGGATGGAAGGTGCGCGGAATGCCAGCCCTGGCGACGTGGCCATGCAGCGTCTCGCCGGGCAGGCCCTCCTGCAACAGGGCACGTGCCTCGATCAGCGCGGCAAGGTCGATGCCGGTGTCGAAACCCTCGGATTCCAGGAGGTAGACCAGATCCTCCGTGCCGATATTGCCCACCGAGCCGGGCGCGAAGGGACAGCCGCCGAGCCCGCCCAGGGCGGCATCGAAGCCGCGCACGCCTTCCTCCAGCCCTGCCAGCACATTGGCCAGGCCGGTGCCCATGGTGTCGTGCAGATGCAGGTTGCCGAGGCGCACGGGGCCGAGTTCCAGGCGCACGGCGCGCACCAGCCGGCGGACCTGCCGAGGGCTGGCATAGCCCAGCGTGTCGGCCAGGGCGACGCCATCGGCGCCGGCCCCGGCCAGTTCGGCGGCCAGGGCGATCACGTCGCGCTCCGGCACCTCGCCCTGGAGGGAACAGCCGAAGGCGGTGGAGATCCCGGCCTCGATGGAGGGCCGCGCCGCGCCGAGCGTGCGGGCCCATTCCACCACCCGGCGGAACTCCGCCACCTGCTCCGCCCGGCTGCGGCGGACATTGGAGCGGCTATGCGCCTCGCTGGCGGAAACGGGCAGGATGATCGCCCGCGCCCCGGCCGCGGCGGCGTTCTGCGCGCCGCGCAGATTGGGCGCCAGGGCCATCACATGCAGGCCCGGATGCGAGGCGCGCAGGCTGCCGACGACCTCGGCGGCATCAGCCATCTGCGGCATGGTGGCGGGCGGCACGAAGCTCGCCACCTCCATCTCCGGGATTCCGGCCTCGGCCATGGCGGCGATCCAGCGCAGCTTCACCCCGGTCGGCATCGGCGACCGGATCATCTGCAGGCCGTCGCGCGGCCCGACCTCCCGCACCGTGACGGCGGGCTTCCTGATGGCGTTCCTCATCCGCCCATGATGCCCCCGCGAGGCACGGCGGTGAAGCCTCGGTTGACGGGATCAGCGTCCGCCATTGACTGAAGCTGGCGGGGCCAGATGGTCCCGCAGAAGCCGCGCCGCGGGGGGAAGCATCGCCACCGGCCGTGTCACCAGCCGCAACCGCCGCCGCGCCCAGTCCTCGTCCAGCGGCACGGCACGGAGGGCGGGGGTCCCGGTCCCCGCACCGGACAGGCCTTCGGGAACCACGGCGAGGCCCAGCCCCGCCGCGACCAGGCTGCGGGCCGCCTCCGTCGCCCCGACCTGGAAGCGGAATTCCAGCCGGTGGCCGAGCCTGCGCGCCGCATCGCGCAGGATCAGCGACAAGGCGCCGCCCTCCTGCACGCCGATGAGCGGATGTTCCAGCAGCGCGCCGAAGCGCAGGGACCTGGCCACCGCGAGGGGATGGTCCGGAGGGCACAGCACGACCAGCCGGTCGCGCCGCCAGGGGCGGACCTCCAGAGTGGGCGGGATCTCGCTGGCGCTGGTGATCAGCCCCAGATCCCCGCGTCCCTCGATGAGGTCGTGGAGAATGGCGGAACTCGTTTCCTCCTTCAGCTCGACGCGGATGGCGGGATGCCGCGCGGCGAAACCGGCCAGCGTCGCCCCCAGCTCATGGCCCGCGATCACCGAGGCCGAGGCGCCCAGCCGCACGCTGCCCTGCCCGCCACGGGCGAAGGCGCGGAAATCCTCGGCGAAGCGGGCTGAGAGGTCGAAGAGGGCGCGCGCATGCTGCGCCATCGCCTCCCCCGCCGCGGTCGGGCGCACCCCGCGCGCACCCCGTTCCAGGAGAGGCAGCCCGCAATCCCGTTCCAGCAGTTGCAGCCGCTTCGCCGCCGCCGAGGTGGCGATGCCGCAGCGCTGCGCCGCCTGGGTGATGCTGCCGAGTTCCACCGTCGACAGCAGGATGCGCAGGGTCGTCCAATCGGCCTGGAAAGGGTTCACGGCGCATCTCCATCCTGGGGCCGGGGTCGGTGCGGCGCGATCATGGCCGCTGCCGGAGGGTGCCGAAAGACCGGCTTGGCTTGCGGGGAGGGGAGGGTTAGACCTGGGCTCAGACATCATCCGACCGGGGCAAACCCGGCGGCAGGGAGGAGACCAAGGCATGAGGCGGCGCAGCTTCCTCGCGGCGGGCGTGGCCTCGCTCGCGGCTCCGCGGCTGGCTGGCGCCCAGACGGGGGGCGCCCATCCTCCGTGCTGCGCGTCATCCCGCAGGCGGATCTGGCGGTGCTGGACCCCGGCATCACCACGGCCACGGTGACGCGCAACCACGGCTTCATGATCTTCGACACGCTCTACGGCCTGAACGCCGCCGGCGAACCGGTGCCGGAGATGGTGGAAGGCCACGAGGTCGCGGATGATGGCCGCAGCTGGATGCTGCGGCTCCGGCCGGGGCTCCGCTTCCATGACGGCGAACCGGTGCGGGCCCCGGATGCCGTGGCCAGCCTACGCCGCTGGGCGCGCCGCGATCCCTTCGGCAAGACGCTGATGGCCGTGACCGACGAGCTGTCCGCGCCCGATGACAGGACCATCCTGTTCCGCCTCAAGCGTCCCTTTCCGCTGCTGCCGCTCGCCCTGGCGAAGACGACGCCCTACACGCCCTTCATCGTGCCGGCGCGGCTGATCCCCTCCGATCCCAGCACGCCGATGGCGGAGATGATCGGCAGCGGCCCCTTCCGCTTCCTGCCCGCCGAGCGGCTGCCGGGCGCGCGCGTCGCCTATGCGCGCTTCGATGGCTACGTGCCGCGCCAAGGAGGAATGGCTTCCGGCGGCGAACCCGGCCTGTCCGGCGGCCCGAAGCAGGTGCATTTCGAGCGCGTGGAATGGCAGGTGATCCCGGATGCCTCCACCGCCCTGGCGGCGATCCAGAATGGCGAGGTGGACTGGCGGGAGCGCCCGATCCCCGACCTGCTGCCGCTGGTCCGGCGCGACAGATCCCTCCGCGCGGAAATCACGAACCGCGCCGGCACGATCGCCTTCGTCCAGTTCAACCACCTGCATCCGCCCTTCGACAACGCCGCCATCCGCCGGCTGGTCCTGTCCGTGGTGGACCAGGACGAGTTCGAGCAGATGATCAGCGGCACCGACCCCGGCCTGCGCGGCGGCAAGGTCGGCATCTTCCTGCCGGGCGGGCCGATGGCCACCGAGGCGGGGCTGGAGGAGATGCGCGGCCGGCGCGACTTCGACGCCCTGAAGCGCGAGCTGGCCGCGGCCGGCTACAAGGGCGAGCGCGTGGTGATGCTGGTGGGCACCGACAGCCCGGTGAACAACGCCGTCAGCGAGGTGCTGGGCGACCTGCTGCGCAAGATGGGCTTCAACCTCGACTACCAGGCGATGGACTGGGGCAGCGTGGTGCAGCGGCGGGTGAGCCAGCAGCCGCCGGACAAGGGCGGCTGGAACATCTTCGCGGTCAGCGCGGATGGCGACTACTTCACCGATCCGACCGTGGTGCCGGCGATCCGGGCCAACGGCAAGGATGCCTGGATCGGCTGGCCGAGCAGCGAGCGGGTGGAGGAGCTCTACCGCGACTGGTTCCTGGCCTCGGACCAGGCGGACCGCCAGCGCATCGCGCGCGAGTTGCAGGTGCAGACCCTGCAGGAGGCCAACTGGATCCCCGTGGCGCAGGTCTTCCTGCCGACGGTGCTGCGTGCCGATGTGACGGGCGTGCTGCCCGGCTTCGCGAAGTTCTGGAACGTGCGGCGCGCGTAGCCGTTTCCAGCCAGGATGTCCAACCAGGACGGGCAGCGGGAAAAGGGGGAAGGCGTGACAGGCATCGATCTTCAGGCGCTGGCCGAGCTGGAGCGCAAGGTCCTCTGGCTGGCGACCTGGACCATCCACCACGCCAACCATCTCCGCCCGAACACGGATGGGCTGAAGGTCGGCGGCCACCAGGCCTCCTCCGCCTCCATGGCGACGATCCTGACGGCGCTCTACCTGGCGGTCCTCCGGCCGGAGGACAGGGTCGCGGTGAAGCCGCACGCCTCCCCGGTCTTCCACGCGATCCAGTACCTGCTGGGCCGGCAGACGCGCGCGAAGCTGGAGGATTTCCGCGGCTTCGGCGGGGCGCAGTCCTATCCCTCGCGCACCAAGGACACGGATGACGTGGATTTCTCCACCGGCTCCGTCGGGCTGGGCGTGGCGCAGACGCTCTTCTCCGCACTGGTGCAGGACTACGTGCGCGCCAAGGGCCTGGGGGAGGGACACCCCGAGGGGCGTATGGTGGCGCTGATCGGCGATGCCGAGATGGACGAGGGCAATATCTTCGAGGCGCTGCTGGAGGGCTGGAAGCACGGGCTGCGCAACACCTGGTGGGTGGTGGACTACAACCGGCAGAGCCTGGACGCCGTGGTGCGGGAAGGGCTCTGGTCGCGGCTGGAGGCGACCTTCCGGAATTTCGGCTGGGATGTCGTAGTGCTGCGGCATGGGCTGCTGCAGCAGGCTGCCTTCGCCGAGCCGGGCGGGGAGCGGCTGCGGGCCTGGATCGAGAACTGCCCCAACCAGCTCTATTCCGCGCTGACCTTCCAGGGCGGGGCGGCCTGGCGGCGGCGGCTGATGGACGATCTCGGTGACCAGGGGGAGGTGTCCGCCCTGATCGCCCGGCGCAGCGACGAGGAACTGGCGCGGCTGATGGGCAATCTCGGCGGGCATGACCTGCCGACGCTGCTCCGGGCCTTCGAGGCGGCGCGTGCGCATGACCGGCCGGTCTGCTTCATCGCCTATACGATCAAGGGTTCCGGCCTGCCGCTGGCGGGGCACAAGGACAACCATGCCGGGCTGATGACCCCGGCGCAGTTCGAGACCCTGCGCGCCGCCATGCGTGTGCGGGAGGGGCATGAGTGGGACCGTTTCGAGGGGCTGGACCTGCCGGAGGAACGGCTCGCGGCCTTCCTCGACACGGTGCCCTTCAACCACGGCCCGCCCCGGCGCCTCACGGCGGAGCCCGTTCCGGTGCCGGCGGCGCTGCCCGTGCCGATGCAGCCCCAGATGTCCACGCAGCAGGGCTTCGGCCTGCTGATGCACGAGATCGCGAAGAGCGACACGCCGCTGTCCCGGCGCATCGTCACCACCTCGCCGGATGTCACCGTTTCCACCAACCTGGGCGCCTGGGTGAACCGGCGTGGCCTCTTCGCCCGGGAGGAGATGGCCGATACCTTCCGCAAGGAGCGCATCCCCTCGACCTTCAACTGGCGCTTCTCGCCGGAGGGACAGCACCTGGAGCTGGGCATCGCGGAGATGAACCTGTTCCTGATGCTCTCCGCCCTCGGCCTGTCGCACGCGATCCATGGCGAGCGCCTGCTGCCGGTCGGTACGCTCTACGACCCCTTCATCGAGCGTGGCCTCGATGCGCTGAACTATGCCTGCTACCAGGATGCGCGCTTCGTCGTGGTGGCGACGCCCTCGGGACTGACGCTGGCTCCGGAGGGCGGCGCGCACCAGTCCATCAAGACGCCGCTGATCGGCCTGTCGCAGGACGGGCTGGCGAGTTTCGAGCCGGCCTTCGTGGACGAGCTGGCGGTGGCCCTGCGCTTCGCCTTCGCGCATCTGCAACGGCACGATGCGCCGCCGCCCGGCAGCCTGCTGCGCGACGAGGCCGGTGGGGCGGCCTATCTGCGCCTCTCCACCCGTCCGCTGGAACAGCCGCGCCGGCAGATGACGGCGGAGCTGGAGAGGGACATCCTCCAGGGCGCCTATTGGATGCGGCCGCCCGGGCCGAACCCGGAAGTGGTGGTGGCCTATGCGGGGGCGGTCGCGCCGGAGGCGATCCAGGCGGTGGGCCTGCTGGCCGAGGACCGCCGCGATATCGGGCTCCTCGCCATCACCTCGGCCGACCGGCTGCATGCCGGCTGGACGGCGGCGCAGCGCCTGCGCGAGTCAGGCCAGCCCGAGGCCCGCAGCCATGTGGAGGCCTTGCTCGCCCGGCTGCCCGCGCATTGTGGCCTGGTCACGGTGCTGGACGGGCATCCCGCCACGCTGGCCTGGCTGGGGGCCGTCCAGGGGCACCGCACGCGGGCGCTGGGCGTGGAACGCTTCGGACAGACCGGCACAATCGGCGACCTCTACCGCCACCACGGGCTGGACGCGGAAAGCATCGCGGCCTCGGCGCAGGCGCTGACCCGGGGAAGGCCGGTCCGCCACCTGCGCCGGGTCTCCTGAGCCGGGTCTCCTGAGCCGGGGCGGCCAGGGCTCCGTCACTGGCCAGCCGGCGGCCGTCCGGGCATCATGGGGGCGCCCGGTCCCCGGACCGGGATGACGGACCGGGATGAGGACCAGGGGAAAGGCCGGGCATGCGTTACGACGTGATCGTGGTGGGGATCGGTGGCATGGGCAGCGCCGCCGCCTGGCAGCTTGCCCGGCGCGGCCAGCGCGTGCTGGGGCTGGAGCGCTATGACATCCCCCATGCCATGGGCTCCTCCCATGGCGTCAGCCGCATCATCCGCCTGCCCTATTACGAGGACCCGGCCTATGTGCCGCTGCTGCGCCGGGCCTATGAACTGTGGCGGGAGATCGAGGCCGCCACTGGCGAGGAGCTCCTGGTCACCACCGGCTCGGTCGATGCGGGGCCGGAGGGTGGTGCCCTGTTCCAGGGTGCGCTGGCCTCGGCCCTGCAGCACGACCTGCCGCATGAGGTGCTCACCGCGGCACAGGTCGGAGAGCGCTTCCCCGCCTACCACCTGCCGCAGGACACGCGGGCGGTGTTCCAGCCCCGGGGCGGGCTGATCGCCAGCGAGCGGGCCATCGTCGCGCATGTGCGGGCGGCCCAGGCCCTGGGGGCCGAGATCCATGCGCGGGAGCCGGTGCGCGAATGGCGGCTGGCGCCTTCGGGCGGCGTGGTGGTGGAGACGGAACGCGGGCGCTACGAAGCGGACCGGCTGATCCTGGCCGCCGGCCCCTGGATGGGGCAACTGGTGCCGGAACTGTCGCGGCTGGCCGTGCCGGAGCGCCAGGTGCTGGCCTGGCTGCAGCCTCGGCGGCCGGAGCTCTTCGACCGCTCCTGCTTCCCCGTCTTCAACCTCGATGTCCCGGAGGGCCGCTTCTATGGCTTTCCCATCTACGAGGTGCCGGGCTTCAAGTTCGGGCGCTACCACCACCTGGAGGAACAGGGGGCACCCGAGGCGCTGCGGCGCGAGCCCGATGCGCGGGACGAGACGCTGCTGCGCGACTTCGCCGGGCGCTATTTCCCCGAAGGCAACGGCCCGACCATGGCCCTGCGCTCCTGCCTCTTCACCAACACGCCGGACGAACACTTCATCCTCGACCACCTGCCCGGTCGGGAGCAGGTGGTCCTGGCCTCCCCCTGTTCCGGCCACGGGTACAAGTTCTGCTCCGTGGTGGGCGAGATCCTGGCCGACCTCGCCACCGGCGACGGCCGGACCCGCCATGCCATCGATTTCCTGCGCCTGGACCGCAAGTCCCTGGCGGCGTGACCGTCCCGCCCCACCTGCCTGAATCCGGAAAAGGCCGCGCTCCCATGCAGCCAACCACGCCTCTCGCGCGATAGCCCCCACAGAATGTTCCGCCGGGGCCGGGAAGCACCGCCGGAACGCAGGCAGAATATCCAGGGCGGTGCGGGGTCGGCCTCGCCACCGGGAAGGAGGCAGGCGGCATGGGCTCGGCGACCCCCTATTGCGGCAGCGCGCCGTTGCCGGACGAGATCTGGGGCCGCTGGAACCTCGATCCGGTCCTGCTCTCGGCTCTGGCGGTGGCGGCCCTGGCCCATGGCTGGTGGCTGGCGCGGGAAGGGCGGGGGCGGCAGGCGCGTTTCGCCCTCGCCGGCTGGCTGACCCTGCTGGCCGCCTTCGTCTCCCCCCTCTGCGCGTTGAGCTCGGCGCTCTTCTCGGCCCGGGTCGCGCATCACATGCTGCTCGTCGCGGTGGCAGCGCCCTTGCTGGCCGCGAGCCTGCCTGCGGATCGGGGCGGCGGCGGCCGCGCCCTCCTGCCAGCCCTGGCGGGGGCACAGGCCGTGCTGCTCTGGTTCTGGCATGCCCCGCCCCCCTATGCGGCGGCCCTCGGCAGCGACGTGCTGTACTGGCTCATGGAGCTTTCGCTGCTGCTCCCCGCCCTGCTGCTCTGGCGCGCGGTGCTCTCGCCGGAACGCCCGGCGGGGCCGGTCCTGGCGGCCCTGCTCTTCACCACCATGCAGATGGGGCTGCTCGGGGCTCTGCTGACCTTCGCCGGACAGCCGCTCTACGCGCCGCATCTGGCGACCACCGCCCCCTACGGCCTTTCGCCGCTGGAGGACCAGCAGCTCGCCGGGCTGATCATGTGGGTGCCCGCCAGCCTGCCCTATCTCGCGGCGGCGCTTCTGCGCCTGGCCGGCCTGCTCGGCCCGGAAGGCCGCCGCGCAGCATGATCCTCTGGCTGAAGATCCTGCACATCGCCACGCTCAGCATCTGGTGTGCCGGCCTGCTGGGGCTGCCGCTGCTCTATGCCCGCCGCCCCCTGGTGGCGGAGGGGAGGCCGCTCTTCGAATTGCAGGCCTTCACCCGCTACCTCTTCGTCACGCTGGTCTCGCCCGCGGCCTTCCTGGCCATCGGCTCCGGCACGGCGCTGATCTTCCTGCGGGACACCTTCACCCTCTGGTTCGCCGCCAAGCTGCTGGCGGTGGGTGTGCTGGCCCTGCTGCATCTGCTGAACGGCTACGTGGTGCTGCATCTCTTCGATCACCCGCGCCTGCTGTGGCGCGGCGCGAATGCCGGGCTCGGCGGGCTGACCCTGCTGACGGTCCTGGCCATCCTCTGGCTGGTGCTGGACAAGCCGGTGCTCGGTCTCGACGCCCTGCCGGAGGTGCTGCGGCGCCCGGGTGGGCTGCGGGACCTCCTGGGCGGGCTGCCGCTGCCCGTTCAGCCGCGCGGCGAGACCATGAGGGCGATCCCGTGATCCAGGATCAGCTTGCCGCCATGATAGCCCGCGACGCCGGTGAAGCCGGCGCTGAGCAGCGACATCAGCAGGCCGAGCGGCAGCACCGCCGCCATGTCCACCAGGCGCAGCCCCCAGTTCATGCCGATCATGGCGATCAGCGCCATGGCGACGATCGCATGCATCCAGCTCGCGGCGCGGCCCCGGATACCGGGCACCAGCAGCAGCTCCGCCGTGCCGATCGCCGCCGCCAGCACGCCGCTGACGAAGGCAACGCCACAGGCCCAGAGGCCGGCGCGCAGCCAGAAGGGATCGGCCGACCACCAGTAGAACAGGTCGCAGCCCAGCGTGCCGAAGACCAGGGCGATGGGGAAATGCACCGCCATGGCATGCAGTGGATGGCCGGCCACCGCCACGGCGGAGGACACGTCCTCCTCCGACAGGTTCTCGATGACCGGATTGGTCTCGGTTCCCTCGGCCATGCCGCCGCTCCTTCTGCCCGACGGCAGAAGTCCGCCGGGGCGGGGGGTTGCACCGCGCCCGTGCCCTGCCGCCGCTGCTTGCCCTCGCCCTTCCCCTGGGCGGCTGTGGCGGGCCCTTCTCCACCCTGGACCCGGCCGGGCCCGTGGCGGCCTCGGTGGCGCGCCTCTGGTGGGTGATGCTGGGCGGCTCGGCACTCCTCTTCCTGCTGGTGATGGCGCTGCTGCTGCTGGCTTTCCTGCGGCCCGGCATCGCCTCGGGCACCGGCGAGCGGCTCTGGCTGTTCTGGGGCGGGCTCGTGATGCCCGGCCTCGTGCTGGCGGCGCTGATGGTCTTCGCCCTGGCGAACGGGGAAAGGCTGCTGGCGCATCCAGGCACGCCCGGTGTCCTGCGGGTGGAGGCGCGGCCGCAGCAATGGATCTGGCGCTTCACCTATCCCGGGGCCGGAGGGCCGGAGGGGGAATGGAAACCGCCGGCCTGCTGCATATCCCCGCCGGGCGGCCGGTGGATGTCCATGTGATCGGGGGGGACGTGATCCACAGCTTCTGGGTGCCGCGGCTGGGTGGCAAGATGGATGCCATTCCAGGCCATACCAACATCCTGCGCCTCCAGGCCACGGAGCCGGGCCTTTATGACGGCCTCTGCGCCGAGTTCTGCGGCACCTTCCATGCGGAGATGCGCTTCGCGGTGCAGGCGCATCCGGCGGAGGAATACGAGGCGGCCCTGGCACGCCTCGCCAGCCGCCTGCCGCTTCCCGCCCCATCGTCCGGGGTGCCGGGGGCGGAGGAACGCGGGGCCCTGGGCTCCGTGCCGGTCGGCCGCTCGCCGGAAGGGCAGAGGCTGGACGGGCAGACCCAGGGAGGGCGCGCGCCATGACCGACGGGAACGATCCGCCGGGGCGCGACCACCCGTCACCCATCCGCCTGCACAAGGAACTGGAGCGCATCTGGGCCACGCCGAAGGGCTGGGGCGCGCTTTCGGCGGTGAACCACACGGTGATCGGCAAGCGCTTCATCGTCACCGCCTTCGTCTTCTTCGCGATCGGCGGGCTGCTGTCGATGCTGATCCGCGCGCAACTCGCCACGCCGCGCTCGGCCTTCCTGGGGCCGGAGGTGTACAACCAGGTCTTCACCATGCACGGCACGGTGATGATGTTCCTCTTCGCCATCCCGATGTTCGAGGGGCTGGCGATCTACCTCCTGCCCAAGATCCTCGGCGCGCGCGACATGGCCTTCCCGCGCCTCGGCGCCTATGGCTACTGGTGCTATCTCTTCGGCGGCTCGATCCTGATCGTGGCACTGCTCGCCGGCGTGGCGCCGGACAGCGGCTGGTTCCTCTACACGCCGCTCTCCTCGAAGCCCTATACGCCCGGCATCAACGCGGATGTCTGGCTGCTCGGCATCACCTTCGTCGAGATCTCGGCCGTCTCAGCCGCGGTGGAGATCACCGTCACCATCCTGAAGCTGCGCGCGCCCGGCATGTCGCTCGACCGGATGCCGATCTATGCCTGGTACCTGCTGGTAACGGCGGGGATGATGCTGGTGGGCTTCCCGCCTTTGATCCTGGGGTCGCTGCTGCTGGAGGCCGAGCGCGCCTTCGGCCTGCCCTTCTTCGATCCCACGCGCGGCGGCGACCCGCTGCTGTGGCAACACCTCTTCTGGCTCTTCGGCCATCCGGAAGTCTACATCATCTTCCTGCCCGCCGCGGGCGCCATCTCCACCATGCTGCCGGTCTTCGCCCGGCGCGAGTTGCTGGGCTATACCTGGATCGTGGTGGCCGTGGTGGCGGTGGGCTTCCTCTCCTTCGGCCTCTGGGTGCACCACATGTTCACCGTGGGCATCCCGCATCTGGCCCAGGCCTTCTTCTCCGCCGCCAGCACGCTGGTCGCGGTGCCGACGGCGGTGCAGATCTTCGCCTGGACCGGCACACTGGCGAGCGGCCGCCCGCGCCTGACCCTGCCGATGCTCTACATCCTCGGCTTCTTCTTCGTATTCACCTGCGGCGGCCTGACCGGCGTGATGCTCGCCGTCGTGCCCTTCGACTGGCAGGTGCACGACACGCAGTTCGTCGTGGCGCACCTGCACTACGTGCTGGTGGGCGGCTTCATCTTTCCCATGCTGGGCGCCGCCTATTACTGGCTGCCGCATGTCACAGGGCGCATGCCGGTGCAGCGCCTGGGCGTCGCGGCGTTCTGGCTGATCTTCCTCGGCTTCAACATCACCTTCTTCCTGATGCACCTGACAGGGCTGCGCGGCATGCCCCGGCGCATCCACAGCTACGAGGCCGGGATCGGCTGGGAGGGGCTGAACCTCCTCTCCTCCGTGGGGGGCTTCATCCTCACCATGGGCTTCGCCCTGTTCCTGCTGGACATGGTGCTGCAGTTCCGCTTCGGCCGGCGGTTCCGCCGCAATCCCTGGGGGGCGGAAACGCTGGAATGGGCCATGCCGCTTCCCGCCACGAGCTACGCCTTCGCCTCCCTGCCGGAGGTCACGGGCCGCGCGCCCATGCACGACGATCCGGATCTGGGCCGCAGGCTGGCGGCGGGGGAGGGCTACCTGCCCTTCGCCCGCCATGGGCACCAGGAAACCCTGGCGGTCGAGATCGCCACCGGAGAGCCCGAGCAGATCGTGGTTCTGCCACAGCGCAGCTTCCTGCCGCTCTGGTCCGCGCTGGCCACGGGCACGGTCTTCGTGGCGCTGCTGTTGGGCCATTACTGGATCGCGCCGCTGGGGCTCCTGGCGACCGTGATCCTGCTGCTGTGCTGGACGCCGGACCCGGCGCGGCGGCGGGATTGCGGCCCCATCCCCGCCGGGCGCGGGCTGATGCTGCCCTCGCATGGGGAAAGCGCCTCGGCGCCCTCCCTCTGGGCGATGCGCTTCACCCTGGTGGCGGATGCGACGCTTTTCGCCTCACTGCTCTTCGGCGCCGCCTTTCTCTACGTGGTTGCCCCGAACTGGCCGCCTCCGGCCATGCTGTCTGCTGGCGGGCCGCCGGAAGGGTGGCCGTCGCCCAGTCTGGTTCTGACGGGCCTGGTTCCGACGGGCCTGGCTCTCGCCGGCCTGGCCCTGGCGGCCATGGGCGGGCGGTGGGCTGTCGCGGCGAATGCACGCGACCGGATCGCCGGGCGCCGGGCCGGTCTGTGGCTGGCCCTGTCCGGCCACGGGGCGGCGCTGGCCGCGCTGGCGCGGCTGCTCCGTCATGTGCCGGAACCGACAGCCCATGCCGTGGGGGCGCTGGGCGTCGCCCTGCTGGCCTATGCGGCACTGCACGCGGCACTGGGCCTGCTCTTCGCCGGCTTCGGCCTGTATCGCGGCCATGCGGGCTATCTGTCACCGCGGCGCAGCCTGGACCTGCGGATCGGGCGCCTCTGGCATGACTACACCGCCATCACGGGCGCGGTCGCCCTGCTGGCGGCCATGGCCCTGTGCTGGAGCATGGGCGGGAGCAGCCTGCCGGAGACCGGAGGCGGCGCATGAACGCGGCCGGGCGCCCTTCCGGCCTGCTCCTTCTGGCCGGCTTCGCGGTCTGGGGTTCCGCCTTCGTCGCGCTCTACGGTGGCGTGTCCCTGGGTTGCGCCTGGGGCTGGGACGCGAGGCCGCTCGGCCCCGTCAGCCTGCTGCGGGGCCTGCTGCTGCTGATCCTCGCGGCGCATCTGCTGGTGCTCACGCTGCTGCTGCGGTGGTGCTGGCGGCCCCTTCGCTCCGCCCCCGGCCACTCCCTGGGGCATTTCCTGGGCCTGGCTTCCCTGGCGGCCACGGCTGCCGCCCTGCTGGCCACGCTCTGGACCGGCCTGCCCGTGCTGGGGCTCTCGGCCTGCACCTGAGCGGCCCGTCGCCGGTCTCAGCTCATGGAGGTGTTGCGCCTGATGAAATCGGCCTTCGCCGCCGTGTAGGAGGCGCGGTCCCCCGGATAGAGGCTCGCCAGCGCCATCTTCTCCGCCTCATACGACCTTGCGAGGCCGGGAGCGTTGCGGAGGCGGTCGCGGAAGGCGAGGTTCTGCCGCCATTTCCAGCCGTTCCATTCCACGACATGGAGATGATGCGTGCGCGGCACCCCCTTGGCGAAGAACACCCCGCCCGGGACCTGCCGGCCGTCCACGTAGCCGTAGCCGATGCCATCAAGCAGGGGGCGGCAGCGGTCGGCGGCGGAAAGGCAGCGCACCCCGACCATCAGATCCAGGATCGGCTTCGCGCGGATGCCCGGGATCGAGGTGCTTCCGAAGTGCTGGATGTCCACCAGCAGTCCCTGCAGCGCGGTGCGGATGAGCCGCTCCTCGCTGTCATAGAGCGAAGCCCATGCGGGATCGTGTCCCACCAGGAAAACGCGGCCATCGTCCAAACCCAGCAAGCAGCTTCGTCCCTTGTTCCCGGTCCACGGCACCGATGAAGCGCCGGGCCTCGCCAGTCCCGGCAATGCGATGCGGAAGCTGGCATGGCCGATGGCGGCCCGCTGTGACCTGGCGCACATCCGGGAGGCGGCCACGGGGCCTCGCCAACCGGAGATTCCGGCCTATCCTGTGGCCAAAAGGGAAGGAGGAGGCTCGCCATGCCGCATCACGACCATGCCGTCACCGTCACGCGGGAGGACGGGATCGCGCTGATCCGCATCGACCATCCGCCGGTCAACGCGCTGTCGCAGCCGGTGCGGGAGGGGCTGCTGCGGGCGCTGCGGAGCCTGGCCGCGGAGCCCTCCCCCGGGCCGTGGTGATCCATGGCGGCCCCGGCCGCTTCATCGCCGGCGCTGACATCAAGGAGATGGACCAGCCGCCGGGCGAGCCGCTGCTGCCCGATCTCGTCGCCGCCATCGAGGCCATGCCGCAGCCGGTGGTGGCGGCCATGGAGGGTGTGGCGCTGGGCGGGGGGCTGGAGATCGCGCTGGCCTGCGACCTGCGCCTGGCCGGTCCCGGCCTGCGCCTCGGGCTGGTGGAAACGCGGCTGGGCCTCATCCCGGGCGCGGGCGGCACGCAGCGCCTGCCACGGCTGACCGGGGTGGCGAAGGCCATCGAACTGATCGGAGAGGCCAAGGTGCTGGGGGCCCGGGACGCGGCGGCGGCCGGCCTCGTGGATGCCGTCGTGGAGGGCGAGTTGCTGCCGGAGGCCATCCACCGTGCCCGGTCCGCCGTGAAGCGCCGCCTTTCCGGCCTGCCCGTGCCGCCGCGCGAGCCGGAGGCCGAGGAACGGGCCAGCCAGGCGGCGCTGCGCAAGGGCAAGGGCTCGCAGGCCGTTGCCGCCGCCGTCGCGCTGCTGCGCGACACGGCCTCGCTCGATTTCGCCGCCGGATCGCGACGCGAAAGGGCGCTGTTCCTGGAATTGCGCGGCAGCGAGGAGGCCGCCGCCCTGCGCCATCTCTTCCTGGCGGAGCGGGAGGCCGCGCGGGTCCCGGGGCTGGAGGGCGTGGCGCCGCGCCCGCTGGAACGGGCCGTGGTGATCGGCGGCGGCACCATGGGAAGCGGCATCGCCATGGCCCTGGCCGATGCCGGACTGCCGGTGGCGATCGTCGAGCGCGATGCCGCCGCGGCGGAGCAATGCGCCGCCCGGCTGCGGGACGCCTATGCGGGGCAGGTGGCATCCGGCCGCCTCGATCCCGCCACGGCGGAGGAACGCCTGGGCCGTGTCACGGCGACGGCGGACTGGGGCGTGCTGCGGGAGGCGGATCTGGCGATCGAGGCCGCCTTCGAGGAGATGGAGGTCAAGGCGGACATCTTCCGCCGCCTGGATGCCATGGCGAAGCCGGGTGCGGTGCTGGCGAGCAACACCTCCTATCTCGACCTCGATGCCATCGCCCGCTTCACCGCACGCCCGCGCGACGTGCTGGGGCTGCATTTCTTCGCCCCGGCCCAGGTCATGAAGCTGCTGGAGGTGGTGCGCGGGGCGGAAACGGCGCCGGAGGTGCTGGCGAGCGGGATCGCCCTGGGACGGAAGCTCGGGAAGGTGGCCGTCGTGTCCGGCGTCTGCGAGGGCTTCATCGGCAACCGCATCTATGCCGCCTATCGCCGCCATGCCGAATATCTGGTGATGGATGGCGCGACGCCCTGGGAGGTGGACGCGGCGCTGGAGCGGTACGGCTTCGCCATGGGCCTCTTCGCGGTCGGCGACATGTCCGGGCTGGACATCGCCTGGGCCATGCGCAAGCGGCGCGCGGCGACCCGCGATCCGCGCGAGCGCTACGTCGCCATCGCCGACCGGCTCTGCGAGGCCGGGCGCCTGGGCCGCAAGACCGGCGCGGGCTGGTACAATCATGCGGGCGGCAAGGCGGAGCCCGATCCGGCGGTGGAGGAGATCATCCGGGCCGAGCGCGCCGCCGCCGGCATCACCCCCCGCCGCTTCACGGCGGAGGAGATCCAGGACCGCCTGCTGGCCGTCATGGTGAACGAGGCGGCGAAGATCCTGCAGGACGGCATCGCCCTGCGACCCGGGGATATCGATCTGGTGCTGGTGAACGGCTACGGCTTCCCGCGCCGGAAGGGCGGCCCGCTCCACGCCGCCGACCGCCGGGGCCTCGACGCCATGCTGGCGGAGGTGGAGGCCATGGCCGGCGACGACCCGGCCTCCCAGCCGGCCCCGCTGCTGCGCGAACTGGTCCAGGCGGGTGCCACCTTCCGGGCCTGGTCATCGCGGCCGGGGCGATAGGGCACCCCGCCATCGCGCCCCGCTGCTCAGCCGGGCGCGGCGGCCTGTGGCATCGGATGGGTGTTCGCCGCCCGCCACTGGCGCTGGACCTCCGCATCCACCTCGTCGGCTTTCTGCCCGGGGCGGACGGTGACCTCCGCGCCATGCAGCGCGAAACGGACCGGCCTGCCGAGCTTCCCGGCCTTCTCGACACAGCGCGTGATGACATGCGGCAGATAGTCGGTCGGCTGGGTGGGATATTCGACGACATCCGGAACGGCGGTCATGCGGGCGTTTCCTGATCGTTGACGCGGAAAGCCTGGACGAGCGGCGGCGACCGCGTCAAGGCACCGCCGCCGTGTCACGGTGCCCTCCCTGGCTTGACCCTGCGGCGGATTGGTCAACAAGCTGAGATTGGCCATGGTCCAGGGAGGCTCACGGTTGCGACCACGTGGCGGGAAGGGCGGCGCCTCCCATATCGGCCTGCCGCCGGCGCTGCTCCGCGCGGCCCCGCTGTCGCGGAGCGCCTTCGGAGGCATGCTCCGGCATCCGACGCGGGTGATCCCGCTCGCCTTCCTGGTGGTGATCCTGCTGGGCACCGGGCTGCTGATGCTGCCCCCGGCGCGGATGGACGGGCAGGGAGCCCCGTTCCTCACCGCCCTCTTCACCGCGACCTCGGCCACCAGCCTGTCCGGCCTCTCGGTCGTGGACATGGCGACCTACTGGGCTTTCCCGGGGCAGGTGGTGATCCTGCTGCTGATGCAGGCCGGCGGGCTGGGCATCCTCACCGGCGCGACCCTGCTCGGCCTGCTGGTCCGGCGGCGCATCCGGCTGTCCTCGCGGCTCATGACGCAGGCGGAGACGCAGGTGATCGCGCCCGGGGACGTCGCCGCGATCCTGCGGCTGGTGCTGGCGATGACGCTGGGGACCGAGCTGCTGGTGGCGTCGGCGCTGTGCCTGCGTCTCCGCCTCGCCTATGGCATGGGGTGGGGCGAGGCAGGCTGGACCGGCCTCTTCCACGCGGTCTCCGCCTATACCAATGCGGGCCTGTCCACCTATGGCGACAGCCTGGTGCGCTTCGGCGCGGATCTCGCGGTGACGGGCCCGGTGATGGTGGCGGTGCTGGTGGGCGGGATCGGGGTGCCGGTGGTCCATGACCTGCGCCGCGCGCCGCTGGAGCCGAAGCACTGGAGCCTGCACACGCGGCTTACCCTGATCGGCAGCGCCGTGCTGCTGCTGCTCGGCTGGGCCGGGGTGCTGGCCTATGAATGGGGCAATCCGGCCACGCTGGCGGGGCTGCCCGTGCAGCAACGTGTGCACGGCGCCCTGTTCCATGCGGTCATGACACGCTCGGGCGGGTTCAACACGGTGGATGTCGCGGCGATGCGGCCGGAGACACTGATTCTCAGCAGCGCGCTGATGCTGATCGGCGGCGGCAGCGCCAGCACGGCGGGCGGCATCCGGGTGACAACCTTCGTGCTGCTGGGCCTGGCCGTCTGGGCGGAGGTCCGGGGATCGCCCGATGTCAACGCCTTCGGCCGCCGGCTGCCGGAATCCCTGTTGCGGCAGGCGCTGACCATCGCCCTGCTGGCGATCGCCGTGGCCGGCGCCGGCGCCCTGCTGCTGCTGTCGCTGACGGACCTGCCGACGGAGAAGGTGCTGTTCGAGGTGGTCTCCGCCCTGGCGACGGTGGGGTTGTCCGCGGGCGTTTCCGCCGATCTGCCCATGCCCGGGCTTGTGGTCGTGGTGGGGCTGATGTTCCTGGGCCGGGTGGGCACGGTGACCATCGCCACGGCCCTGGCGCTGCGGGGCGCCCGGGCCACCTACCGCTATCCGGAGGAGCGCACCATCGTTGGCTAGGAATTCCGTGAAGGCCGATGCGGGCGTCGTGGTGATTGGGCTCGGCCGCTTCGGCGGGGCCGTGGCGCGATCCCTGGTCCGCACGGGGCATGAGGTGCTGGGGATCGACGAGGACCCCGCGCTGGTGCAGCGTTGGGCGGACGACCTGACGCATGTGGTGCAGGCGGACACGACCGATGCCGACACGCTGCGCAGCCTGGGGGTGGCGGAGTTCCAGCATGTCGTGGTGGGCATCGGCACCAATCTGGAGGCCAGCGTGCTCACGGTGCTGGCGCTGAGCGAGATGGCCATCCCGCAGATCTGGGCCAAGGCGCTGACGGTCAACCATGGGCGCATCCTGGAACGCACGGGCGCGCACCACGTCGTCTATCCCGAAATGGCGATGGGCGAGCGCGTGGCGCATCTGGTGACGGGCAAGATGATCGACTTCATCGAGTTCGACGACGGCTTCGCCATCGTGAAGACCCGCGCGCCGGCCGAGGCGGTGGGCCGGACCCTGGAGGAATCCGCCCTCCGCTCGCGCTACGGCATCACCATCGTGGGCGTGAAGCGGAGGGGGCCGACTTCACCTATGCCCGGCCGGACACCCGGGTGGAGGCCGGGGACCTGCTGATCGTCTCCGGCCCGACCGGGCTGGTGGAGGCTTTCGCCGCGCGGACCTGATGGCGCAGTGGCCCCCGTGCCGATGCCGGTCAGGGCGCCACCGGCAGTTCGATCACCGCATCGGCCTGGTCGAAGTCGCTGAGCAGGATCTCGGCCCGCAGGGTCCAGCGCCCGGGCAGCGCCAGTTCCGGCCCCTCCAGCACGAAGTGCCCCGGCGCCGCCTCCCGCAGCGGGCGGCGGATGCCGGCGACGCCTGCCCCGGGCTGCGACATCTCCAGCCAGACCTCCTTTGCCGTGAAGGCGCTGCCATCCGGGCGGGCCAGCCACAGATCGATGCGGTTCTGTCCGGCCCGGGCCGGGCGCGCCTGAAGGGTGACGGAAAGCCCCGCCACCTCGGTCGCGATGGTGGTGCCATCCCTTTCCGCGGCGCCCGCCATGGCATGGTGATGGCCATGCGCCTCCGGCTGATGCGGGGAGGTCATGCTCAGCACGGCGGTCGCGGCCAGAACCAGCACCCCCATCCCGGCCTCGGCCACGATGCTCCGGCGCAGGGCCAGGGGGGCGGAGGAGCCCCCCAGCGCCAGGGCCGGCGTAAGGCGCCGGTGGTTCAGGCCGGCCAGGGCCAGCAGCAGGGCCGCGCCGCCGGCCTTCGCCAGCAGCAGCCTGCCATAGACCGTCTCCAGGAGGGCGGAAGGGCTGGGCAGGTGCAGCGCGGCCTGCGCCACGCCGCTCAGCAGGAGCAGCGCGACGGCCGGGACGGCGATGCCGGCAAAGCGACGCACGGCGGGCAAGGCGGCCGCCCCGTCCCGGCGCAGCAGCGCCCAGAGCGGCAGGAAAGCCCCCAGCCAGAAGGCGGCGGTGAGCGCGTGGAGGGTGAGCAGGAGGCGGGCCGGGACGCCGCCCGTGGCGGCATGGCCGGACAGGCTCAGCCCGGCCGCCGCCAGGACGGCGCCCGCCACGCCGAGGGCGCGGGCCGGGCGCCCACCCTGTCCGCCGAGGGCGATCCCCGCCAGGACGAGGCCGGAGGCCACGACGACATCGCGCGCGAAGACCGTGGAGGCGCCGGCGGCGATCCAGGTCTGGCTTTGCAGGAGCGCGCCGAGGCCGGGCGCCGCCTGCATGCCGCCGCCCTGGACCCCGATGCCGAGGATCGCCGCCAGGACGCCGGCACAGGCACCCACCCGCATCCAGCGCAGCGCAGCCGGGGGCGGCGGCGCGACGAGAGCGCGGAACAGGGCGCCTCCCGCGCCGAGCGCGAAGCCCAGATACAGGACGAAGCGCAGGACCTCCGCCGCCTCCGTCCAGATCGCCGCCACAACCGGGGCCTCGCCAACCCTCTCCGGCGCCATGCCGATGCCGAAGGCGATGGCGCCGCTGACCGGATGCCCGTCGGCGGAGATGATCCGGAAGCTGGCGAGATAGGTGCCCGGCGGCAGTTGCGGCGGCAGCGCCGCCCCGATGGAGGCACTCTCCCCGCCTGCCCCATGGGACAGGACCACCACGCCCGCCGGCCCCGCCAGGCGGAGATCGAGCGGCGTCACCGCCTCGTCGAAGCGCAGCACCAGCCGGTCCGGCGGCTGCGCGAGGCTGGCGCCGTCCGCGGGTTCGCTGCCCAGCAGCGCGGCATGGCCCCAGGCGCCGGAAAGCGGCGCCAGCCACAGGCCGCAGAGCAGGAGCAGCGAAAGCAGGCGGCGCATGGACCCCGCCTCAGCCCTTGGGCGTGATGCGGACGGCGAAGGCCGGGGCGCGCAGCGTCCCGCCGGATGCGGAGGGCCGCTCGATCCAGCGGGTCACCTTGCCGCCCTCGCAGTCCTGCACGACGGGGAAGTAGACGGTCTGGCCCGCCTCCTTCGGCGTCTGCACCCGCAGGATGAACTCCTGGTAGAAGGCGTCCGGCAGATTGCCGCCCTGCCAGGCGACCTCCTTCACCGGGGCGCTCTCGCCGTGGCCGCTGGTGGCGGTGCCCTCGGTGACCAGGCTCAGGGTCCAGCCGGCCACGGGCATCGGCTTCACGTTGCGGAATCCCTCTGGGATCTGCACGCGGATGCCGGTGGTGGCCGCGCCGTCGCAACCATGCGGCACGCGGATGGCCACGCGGAGGTAGCTGTCCGCCGGCATGGTGGACTGGTCCAGCGTCACATGCGCGGCGGCCGGGAGGGCGAGGAGGCTGGCGCCGAAGGCGATGGCGAGGCGGTTGAGCATGGTTGGTCTCCGTGGTTTCGGGCGTGGAAGGGGGTCAGGAATGGCCATGCGGGCCGGTGGCGCCCGCCGCCTGCACCGGCACCTGCACGGTGATGGCGCCGGCATGTTCGAAGGTCAGGGTGACGGGGACGGCCTCGCCCACCCGCAACGGGGCCGAGAGGCCCACCAGCATGAGGTGCAGGCCGCCGGGGCGCAGGGTCACGCTGCCGCCCGCCGGGATCTCGATGGCCTGAACCGGCTGCATGCGCATGACATCGCCGTCGCGCACCGTGGTGTGCAGTTCCGCCGAGTGGGGCAGGGGACTGCTGGCGGACAGCAGGCGGTCCGGCGCGGCGCCGGTGTTCCGGATGGTCAGGAACACGCCACCCGTGCCTCCCTGCACGGCCGCCCGGGCCCAGGGCTGCTCGATGCTGATGGAGCCCGGCTGCTGCGCCCGGGCGGGAAGGGCGGGCAGGAGAGGCGACAGGAACAGGGCCGGCAGCAGCCGGCGGCGGAGCAGTGTCATGACGGGGTTTCCTTAGCGCTGGACGGGACTCTGGTCCCGGCATGCGGCCGCGGATGCGCGGCGGGTGGCGATCAGGCGGGCTGGGAGGGGAAGGGCCGCATGCGGGCCGGGAAGAAGCCCAGCCGCGCGGCCCGCATGGCGAATGGCCGCGCGGGCAGGAAGCCCGGGCGGTGGCCATGGTCAGGGATCAGGCGATGGGAGGGGCGCGGGGCTGTTGCGGCGGGCCGCGCGGCGGGATCGGCGGCAGGCCGGGCAGGGCGATGTCATGCGCGACCGCCACGAAGACCGTGGGCGGCGCCATCGCGCAGGGCGGCGCCGAAGGAAGTGCGATCCCCGCATGCTGGCACATCGGGCAGCCCGGATGAACCGTGGTCTTCGGAACCTCCTTGCCGTCCCGGTCCACCAGGATGGTGCGGTGGAAACCGGAGGGGCTGCACAACTCCACGAGCTGCGCGGCGGCGGTGCCCGTGTAGGGGCGAAGACAGGAGGGCAGCGCCGCCGACCAATGCAGGCAAAGCAGTACGGCCACAAGGCTCAGGAGAAGGCGGCGAACCTGGCGCATGGGTGGCCGCATACGTATCAGCCGCGGCGGGCCTTGTCACGACCGGACACCTCGCCGGGGCCTTGTTCGGACGTCAGCACCCCGACCGCCCTTCCGGGCCGCTTCCCCACTCCTTGCGTCGCGCTGTCCAGCCAGCTCACCTGGCTGCCATGGGCATGCGCCGTGGCGAGGCGGCGCTCCTCGCCGCCCGGCCAGAGGGTCAGGCGCAGTTCCGGCCGGGCCTCGGGCGTGGAGGGCTCGAAGCGGAGCCAGGCGAGCGGCGCCTGCGGCGTGGCGCGCGCGCCGGCGTCCCGGAGGGCTCCGGCGATGTCCTCGCGCGTCCCCCCGGGCATGTATTGCCACATGATGGAATGGTACAGGACGGTGGTGCAGCCATCCGCCGGCTCGGCCAGCCCTGCCCGGACCCAGGGGGCCGCGTCGGCCTGCTCCACGCGCTGCCCGCAGGCCCGCGCCACGGCGATGGCGCCCTCCAGCCGGGCGAGGCGTTCGCGCTGATCCGCCCAGACATAGGCGCGCAGGCGGAGGCGCTGGACAGGGTCCTCCAGGTCGATCGGCGAGAGGTCGCAGGCCCGGCGCGAGGCCACGCGCAGCGGCGCATCCAGCGGCGGCAGCCCGCCCTCCCAGGCGGGAGCCAGTTGCACCGGACTGGCGGGATCGCCCCATGACGCCTCGCCCAGCCGGTAGTGGAAGCGGTCCCAGACCGTGTTGAGGCCCGCGCTGGCGCCGATCTCCAGCAGCCGCAGCGGCAGGCCGGTGTCCCGCGCGATCCGCAGGAAGCCGCCCAGCAGCACGCCCGAACGCCCGACCTCGTTGGTTTGCGGCGGGGAGGCCAGGAAGCCCTCGATGAAGGCGCGATGTGCCGCGAGGACTCCGGGCAGCAACGGGGCGAGCCGTTCCGGACCCGCCTCCGCATGGGGCGGATAAGCGGCAGCGAGTTCCGGCGCCGCGCCGCTCAGCACCAGCGCATGCAGCGCGCCCGCCAGCCGCAGCGGCAGCGCATCGGCCACCGGGTCGCCAGGCCATCCCCCCACCAGTGCCGCGACGGGGCCACCAGCCGTGAGATCCGCGGCGAGCAGGCGCAGCAGTCCGGCCGTGAAGGGCGAACCGAGGCTGTCGCACCAGCCGATCTGCTTGGCGAAGCTGGCGAGAAGCTTTTCCTGTTGCGCCGGCTGCCCGGACATCCACGCCTCCTGTGCTTGACGGGGCAAGGAGGATCGCGGCAGGGATTGTCGTCAATCTTGATCGAGATGATCAACATCGCCGCGCCCGCCCCTCCCCATCTGACCGCCCAGGACGCCACGGCACGCCTCGGCGTCTCGCGGCAGACCCTCTACAGCTATGTGAGCCGTGGCCTGGTGCGTGCCGTCGCGGCGCCCGGCGACCCCCGCCGCAGCCTCTACGACGCCCAGGACGTGGCCCTGCTGCTGGAACGCCGTGGGCGCGGCCGCGCGCGGCGGGACATCGCCGCTTCCACGACCGATTGGGGGGAGCCGGTGCTGCGCTCCTCGCTCACGCTGATCGATGGCGGCGGCTTCCGCTATCGTGGCCGGGATGCGGTCGCCCTGTCGCGGCGGGCCCCGCTGGAGGAGGCGGCCTCCCTGCTCTGGGATTTCCCGGTCGCTCCCTTCGCCCCGCCGGAGGAACCTCCCCCGGCAGGGGAACGGCCGCTCGAACGCGCCCTGCGCGCGGTGGCGGCCGAGGCGGCCCGCAGTGACTGGGCGCTGTACCCACCCCGGATCGCGGCGGGCGCGGCCCGGCTGCTGGGCCTCGTGGCGCAGGCCGTGGCCGGGGGCGGGAGGGTGGGGACGGCATGGCCGCGCATGAGCGGCTGGCCACCGCCTGGGGTCTCGACAGCCGGGGAAGCGACCTGCTGCGCCGCGCCCTGGTGCTCTGCGCCGACCACGAGCTGAACGCCTCCGCCTATGCCGCGCGCGTCGTCGCCTCCACCGGCGCCTCCCTGGCCGCCTGCGTGCTGGCCGGTCTCGCCGCCCTGTCCGGCCCCCGGCATGGCGGCATGACAGACCGCGTCCGCGCCCTGGCGGCGGACCCGGAGGTGCTGCGCGACCCGGTCAGGGCCCTCGGTGCCCGGCTCGCACGGGGAGGAGATCCCGGGCTTCGGCCACCGCCTCTATCCGCAGGGGGATCCACGGGCCGGGGCGCTGCTGGACGGTTTCCCGGTCCCGGACACATGGCGGGAGATGATCCGGGCCGCCGAGAGTCTGACCGGCCTCCGCCCGACCGTCGATGTCGCCCTCGCGCTGATGGAGGAATGCCTGCCGCTGCCGCCGGGGGGCGGGCTGGGCATCTTCGCCGCCGGCCGGACCGTCGGCTGGATCGCCCATGCCCTGGAACAGCGGGCCGATGGCCGGCTGATCCGGCCACGCGCCCTCTATGCCGGGCCGGAGGCCGCCGGCGGACGTTGAGGGGCGCCGCGATCGAAAACGAATGCCCACGACCGAAAACGAATAACCGGCCTCTTCTCCCGTACACCAAAATGATCCGGCCGTGAGAAACCAAAGGGAGGGGCCGATGGCATCGCCATCATTCACCAGGGAAAGAACCCCGTCGGTTCGCAACATGCACGGGCTCTCTCCCGCCGCCCGCTGGCTGGTGCTGCTGCTGCTCGCGCTTGGCGTGCTCATCGCTTTCGTCGACCGGACCAGCATCTCCTCCGCCCTGGCCGACCAGCCCTTCATCCGGCATTTCGGCCTGTCCAGCGTCGATCGCGGCTGGCTGAACTCCGCTTTCTTCTGGTCCTATGGCCTCGTCCAGATCCCGATGGGCTGGGTCGTGGACCGCTATGGCGTGAAGTGGCCCTATACCGTCTGCTTCGCGATCTGGTGCGTCGCGACGGCCGCGATCGGCCTGACCGACGCCTTCGCCAGCCTGCTGCTGCTGCGTCTCGTGATCGGCGCAGCGGAAGCCATCGTGGTGCCCGCCAGCTATCGCTGGATCCGGGACAATTTCAGCGAGAAGCGGAGCGGCACGGCGGTCGGCATCTTCTCCATGGGCAACAAGCTCGGCCCCGCCATCGGCGCCCCCGCCGCGGCCTGGCTGATCGTCAACTATGACTGGCGGACCATGTTCGTCCTGACGGGCATCGCCGGCTTCGTATGGCTGATCCCCTGGATTCTGGTGGTCCGCAACGACTGGCCGAGCGCCGGGAAGCGCGCCAGCACACAGAACCGGGGCGCCACCGTGCCCTTCGCCAACATCATCCGGAGCCCGGTCGTCTGGGGCGCGATGATCAACAACTTCTGCTACGGCTATTTCACCTTCTACTGCATGAGCTGGATGCCCGCCTATCTGGTGGAACAGCGCGGCCTGTCGCTGGAGCAGTCGGGGCTCTACACCTTCTTCAGCTTCGCCGGCATCGCCATCGTGGCCGTCGCCGCCGGCTGGGCCGCCGACAAGCTGATCGAGCGCGGCGGCGATCCGGTCTTCGTGCGCAAGGCCTTCGTCACCGCGGGCTTCGTCGGCGCCTCGACCGTGCTGCTCGGCGCCTGGGCGGAAACGCTGGAGATGGCGCTGTTCTGGAACGTGTTCTCGCTGTCCTTCCTGGGGCTGAACACCGCGAACAACCTCGCCCTGTGCCGCCTGACCCTGATCCCCAAGCCGGCTGTCGGCCTTGTCACGGGCGTGCAGCAGGTCGCGACCAGCCTGGCTGGCGGCGTGGCGGCCAGCCTGTCCGGCTGGCTGCTGCATATCAGCGGCAGCTACGACCTCCCGATGATGGTGATCTTCGTCTTCCTGCTCATCGGCGCGGCGACGACCTGGATTCTGCTGCGGCCGGAATGGGCGCCGAAGGTGTCGGAGGACGTGGCCGTCCCCGGCGCTGCAAAGCCGGCCCCGGCCGGCGGCTGACGCCATCCCGGAAAACGCCCGGCACCGCAGGCCGCGGCGCCGGGCGCTTCGCCTCCGGGCTCCGGCGCTAACCGGGCGGGCGGCACTCGAAGCTGCCGATGTCCTGCGGGTCGCCCTGGCCCTTGTAATGCGCTTCCAGGGGATAGGCGCAGAGCGGGCGGCTGCGCCCCGGAAAGGCACGGCCCCTGGCCGGCAGGGCCTCCGGCGCCTGTCCCGCCTCGACCCAGGCCTCGATCGCGGCGAGCGGGTCGAAGTCGTCCAGGGCCGGGCCGCCGCCGCAGTGGTTCATCCCCGGCACCACGAACAGGCGCGCCCAGCGCGCCAGGGCCGCATCGCCGCCACTGTCCTGCCCCAGGGTGTGCCAATAGGCGCGCAGGTCGTCCGCCGAAAAGACCGGATCGCTGTTGCCGTGGAAGACCAGCAGCTTGCCGCCCCGTGCGACGAAGCTCGACAGCAACGTGGCGGTGGCGTCGTTGATCGCCGCCGTCTGCGCCGTCTGTGCCGCGATGCGGTCGAAGTCCACCTCCTCCAGCCGCAGGCCTGGCTTCGGCGGAGTCATGAAGTAGAGGCCCAGCGATGCGGCGGCCAGGGTGGCGTTGCGGGCGTTCGGGGTGCCCGTCGGAGAGGTGCCGAGCTTCCAGGCGCGCCAGCCCGGCGCGGAGATCCCGGCATCCCAGGGCCAGGTGCTGTAGAGCGGCTGGCCCTGGCCATCCCGGGCACCGCCGAAGACGCTCCGCAGGGCCTCCAGCTTCGCCGGGGCGAGGCAGGACTGGGTCTGCCCCGCGCCGCAGGCCAGGGTGGCGGGATCGAAGCGGCAGGCGGACATCGCATCGATGCTGCCATCCGCCAGTCCGTCCAGGGCGTCGCACTGCTTCAGCACCCCCTGGGAGACGAGCTGCAGGTCCTCGGGCGTCAGCGCCGATGCGAGGATCGGCCGGCCCTGCTCGTCGCGCGGCGCGGCGCGGTTCAGGGCCTGCACGTCCCAGGCCTGGGCGATGGCGGCACGGCTCAGCCGGAAGCCCGGATTGCCCGCGACCACCCCGTCGAAGAGGGTGGGAAAGCGCTGCGCCGCCATCAGCGCGGTCCGCCCGCCATTCGAGCAGCCCATGTAGTAGCGGTGCTCGGGCGGCCGCCCCTCATAGGCGCCGATCAGGCTGAGCGCCGTCTCCGTCACGCGGCCGATCGCGGCATAGGCGTGGTCGATCCGCGCCTGCTGATCGACGCCGAAGGAGGCATCGCTGCTGTCCGCGCCCTGGTGGCCGGAATCCGTCGAAACGACGGCATAGCCCCGGTTCAGCGCCGGTGCCGCCGTCGCGCCCGCGACCGGAATGGCCCCGACGGCATCGCTGACCACCCCATCCATGCCGCCGCCGCCCTGGAAGAGGAAGCGGCCGTTCCAGTCCTCCGGCATGCGGAGCTGGAAGCCGATGCCGAAACTCCGCTGATCCACTCCTTGGCCCACCCCTTGGCGCGGCGCGATCATCCCTTCCACGAGGCAATGCGCCGGCATGGCCGCCTGGGCGCGCGCCGCCCCGGTGAGGGCGGCCCGGCCCGGGTTCTCGGCGGGAAGCTGCCCGGCCGGCACGGCCTCCGCGCGGGTGATCCGCAGATCGGGGCCGGCAAGGGCCGTCAGGCTGGCGCAGTCCCGCGCCCCGGCGGCCCGGGCCGCCGGGGCGGACAGCAGGGCGAGGCCCAGGCCGGAGATCCCGAGACCCAGTATCGCGAGGCCCGGGGCGAACATGCCCCGCCCGATCAGGGCCCGGCCGCGTGTCGTGTCGCTCCGCATGGCGTCAGACCAACCTGAAGACGCGGATCAGCACGGCGGCGCGGGCTGGCCGCAGGCTGTCCAGCGTGCCGACATAGACCCCCTTGTTCAGCCAGCCATGGGGGCCTTCCGGCGCGGTGATGTCCAGCACGGAGAAGGCATAGCGCGGCCCGCCCGGCGGATCGTCCACCGTGACGTGGTTGTTCACGGTGATGACGGCGCCGTCCTCCGTCTGCAACTCGTAGAGGGCGTTGAGCTGGCGCACCCCGTCGCGCCGCACGAGCTGCCGGTCCGCCCCACCGGGCAGGACCTTGCCACGCAGCCGGGGGCCCCGGAACTCGCCCCCCGTGATCGGGACCATCCGCCGCTCGCCCAGCGGCCCGTTGCCGAGCGCCATGGTGGGTGAGAGGTCGCAGATCGCCTCATAGACGAATTCCGTCCGGGGCGCCGCCATGGGGATCTGCGGCGCCAGGGAAACATACTCCTCCGCCCTGGCTTCGGCGCCGGGCAGTGCGGCGGCCAGGCCGCCCCCTGCGAGGGCGGCAAGCAGCATGCCCCGGCGCCCCGGCGGAACGCGCCCCGCCTCGTGGCCAGCGGGATGCCCGTGAGTGGAAGCCGGATCGTGCATGTCGCGCTCCATGACTCAGGCCGCCCGGACCGGTTGCAGCGGCGGCACCGAAGGGCGGCGCGTCACCAGGACATAGGCGGACAGGCCGCCCAGAATGGCGATCGGCACGATGCCCATGAGCACCTCGCCCGGGGAACGGCCGGAGGCCACGAGGCCGCCCGCGAGCAGCGGCCCCGCGACCGAGCCCAGCCGCCCGGCGGCCACGGCCAGCCCGACGCCCGTGCCCCGCACCGCCGCCGGATAGCATTGCGGCGCCAGGCCATAGAGGATCGCCTGGACCGCGATCACCGCCGCCCCGGTGAAGGCGCCGGCCAGCACCGTCAACGGCAGGTTCGCCGGCAGCACCGCCAGCAGCGCCAGGGCGAGGACCAGCGCGCCGAAGGCCGCGACAACGGTGCTGCGGCGGCGCGTGCTGTCCAGCGCGCGGCCCGTCAGCAGGCTGCCGGCGGAACCGGCGACATTGAAGGCGATCTGCACGATCCCGGCCTGCGCCGGGCTGAAGCCGCGCGAGACCAGCAGCGCCGGCAGCCAGTTCAGCAGCAAATAGAGCACCAGCAGGGAGAAGAAAAAGCCGATCCACAGCGACAGCGTGGAGACCAGCATGCCGGGGCCGACGATCTCCCGCATCGCGCCGGTGGTACGTGCCGTATCGGCGGCAGTGACCGCCGGAACGCGCAGGTCGGGCAGCAGGGCGAGCAGAGCCGGGATGATGGCGAGCGGCAGGATGCCACCGATCAGGAAGACCTCCTGCCAGCCGCCATGCAGGCCGAACAGCGGGACCAGGCTGGCGACGGCGCCGCCCAGCGGGATGCCCGCATACATCACGGCCACGGCGGAGCCGCGCCGCTCCGGCGGGGCGGCCTCGGCGGCGATGGCGACGAGGTTGGGCAGGGCGCCGCCGAGGCCCACGCCGGTCAGGAAGCGCAGCACCGCCAGTTCCGTGAAGCCGCTCACGAAGGCCGTGGCGATGGAGAAAACACCGAAGGCGAGCAGCGCGAGCACCAGGCCCATGCGGCGCCCGAAGCGGTCGGCGATGCGGCCGCCGGCGATGGCGCCGAAGATCAGCCCGAAGGTGGCCGCCGAGAAGAACATGCCCATCTGGGCCGGCGTCAGCCCCAGGGCCGGTGCCAGCTTCGGCGCCGCCACGCCAGCGGCCTGGATGTCGAAGCCCTCGATCATCGCGGCGAGAAAGCACAGCCAGAGGGCCCGTCGGTCCGGGGCCCCGGAGAGTGTCTTGTCCATGTTTCCTTCCCTTATCCGGGCCGGCCGGTGCGCGGCTGCCCGTCCCCTGCGGTCCCGCCTCGGAACCGCCTAGTCTTCCTCGTCCTTCCAGATGCGCTGCAGCAGGCCGAGCAATGTGGCCTGCTCCGCTTCCGTCAGGCGATGCAGAAAACGATCCTCATGCCGCCTGATCCGGGCGCGGATCCGGGGCATGGCGGATTTCGCCGCCGCGGTCAGGAAGAGGAGCTGGATGCGCCGGTCCTCCTCATGCGCCACGCGCTCGATCAGCCCCTGCTCCTCCATCTCGTTGATCAGCGGCACCATGTTGGCGCGCTTCATGCCGAGGCGGCGGCAGAGCTCCGTCGCGGTGATGCCCGGCCGCTCCGCGATGGTGGACAGCATGCCATAGGTCACCGGGCGCAGGCCGATATCCGCGAATTCCACCACGAAGTCGTTGAGTGCGAAGGCCGATGCGCGGCGCAGGTTATAACCGATCAGCTCCCCGAGCCTCTCGCCATCCCGCCCGGCCTGTGCCGCGGGTTTGCCGCGCTTGCGATCCGTGATTCCGACCATGGCCCATGAGGCGATCCGCAATCGGTGCTTGTCAAGGCGAAAATGTTATGAGACATAACTATTGGGCCTGGTGGCTACGGGGAGGTTCTGATGCAGCGCAATGACGCCGTGTTCCTGCGGATCGCGGGCGAGAAGAAGCAGGCCGCCGACGGACGGTGGTTCGAGAGGCGCAACCCGGTGACGGGTGAGGTCGCGACGCGCGCCGTGGCCGCGAACGCGGCGGAAGCCAGGGCCGCCGCCGAGGCCGCCGCGAAGGCGCTGCCGGACTGGGCCGGGACGGGGCCGAATGCCCGCCGCCTCTTGTTGCTGAAATCCGCCGATGCCGTGGCCGCGAAGGCCGGGGACTTCGTCGCGGCGATGATGGAGGAGACCGGCGCGACGGAAAGCTGGGCGCGCTTCAACGTCATGCTCGCCGCCGGGATGCTGCGTGAGGCGGCGGCCCTGACGACGCAGGTCGCGGGCGAGGTGATCCCGTCTGACAAGCCCGGCTGCCTCTCCATGGCCATCCGCGAGCCAGCGGGCGTGGTGCTGGGCATCGCGCCCTGGAACGCGCCGGTGATCCTGGCCACGCGCGCCATCGCCACGCCGCTGGCCTGCGGCAACACCGTGGTGCTGAAGGCTTCCGAGACCTGTCCGCGCACCCATGCGCTGATCGTCGAGGCGCTGGAGGAGGCGGGGATGCCCGCCGGCACCGTCAACCTCGTCACCAATGCGCCGGAGGATGCCGGGGAGGTGGTCGGCGCGCTGATCGACCATCCCGCGGTGCGGCGCATCAACTTCACCGGCTCCACCAAGGTCGGCCGCATCATCGCGGAGCGCGCGGCACGCAACCTGAAGCCCGTCCTGCTCGAACTGGGCGGCAAGGCGCCGCTGCTGGTACTGGAGGATGCCGATCTGGACGAGGCGGTGAAGGCCGCGGCCTTCGGCGCCTTCTTCAACCAGGGCCAGATCTGCATGTCCACCGAGCGGATCATCGTCGTGGAATCCGTGGCCGGGGCCTTCCTGGAGAAGTTCCGCGCCAAGGCCGCGACGCTGGTGGCCGGCGACCCGCGCGAAGGCCGGGCGCCGCTGGGCGCGGTGGTGGACCGGCGGACGGTCGAGCATGTGCAGGGGCTGGTGCGGGACGCGGTCGCGCAGGGCGCGCGCTGCCTCACCGGTGGCGAGGCCGAGGGCGTGCTGATGCCGGCCACCGTGGTGGATGGCGTCACCAGCGGCATGAAGCTCTATGCCGAGGAAAGCTTCGGCCCGGTCGTCGCCATCCTGCGCGCGAAGGATGAGGAGGACGCCATCCGCCTCGCCAATGACAGCGAATACGGCCTCTCCGCGGCGGTCTTCACGCGGGACACGGCGCGTGGCCTGCGCGTCGCGCGCCGCATCCGCAGCGGCATCTGCCATGTCAACGGCGCCACGGTGCATGACGAGGCGCAGATGCCCTTCGGCGGCACGGGGGCCTCGGGCTATGGCCGCTTCGGCGGCAAGGCCGGCATCGCCGAATTCACGGAGCTGCGCTGGATCACCGTCGAGACCCAGCCCGGCCATTTCCCGATCTGACACCTACAACACGGAGGAAGACTGCCATGGAACAGCAACAGGACAGCACGGTGGCCTTCGATGTCGAGGACGGCATCGCCTGGGTGCGCTTCAACCGCCCGGAGAAGCGCAACTGCATGAGCCCGGCGCTGAACCGCCGGATGATGGAGGTTCTCGACGAGCTGGAGTTCCGCGACGATGTCGGCGTCCTGGTCCTGACGGGCGAGGGCACGGCCTGGTCGGCGGGCATGGACCTGAAGGAGTATTTCCGCGAGACCGAGGCCCAGGGGCTCGGCGCCGTGCGGCGCTCGCAGCGTGAGTCCTATGGCTGGTGGCGCCGCCTGCGCTGGTACCAGAAGCCGACCATCGCCATGGTCAATGGCTGGTGCTTCGGCGGCGGCTACGGCCCGCTCTTCGCCTGCGACCTCGCCTTCGCCGCCGACGAGGCGCAGTTCGCCCTGTCGGAGATCAACTGGGGCATCCTGCCGGGCGGCGGCGCCACCAAGGTCGTGGTGGATCTGCTGTCCTTCCGCGATGCCATGTACCATGCCCTGACCGGGGAGCTGATCGACGGGCGCAAGGCCGCCGAATGGAAGCTCGTGAACGAGAGCGTGCCGCTGGCGCAACTGCGCGAGCGCGTCACGGAGGTGGCGCGGACCCTGCTGAAGAAGAACCCCGTCGCGCTGAAGGCGACCAAGGACGCCATCCGCCGCGTCTCCGAGATGACCTACGAGAATGCGGAGGACTATCTCGTCCGCGCCCAGGAAGCGGCCAACTTCCACGACAACACCGGCCGCAAGGAAGGCATCCGGCAGTTCATCGACGAGAAGAGCTACAAGCCCGGCCTCGGCGCCTATGACAAGAACCGCGGCGAAGCCTGAGCAACGGGCCGTCCAGGACATCGAGGGAGACCGATCCATGCCTCTCCGGGCCTCACCGGATCCGGTGGCGCTGCATGCGCGCCTGCAGCCGGACCGTCCCGCCTGCACCGACCTCGCCACCGGCCGGAGCTGGACCTATGCGGCGCTGCACGAGGCGATCCGGCGCATGGCCACCGTGCTGGCCACGCAGCTCGGCCTCGCGGCCGGGCAGCGCGTGGCCGTGCTGGCCCGCAACAGCGCCGACCTGGTGATCCTGCAACAGGCCTGCATGCGGAACGGGCTGGTCTTCGTGCCGCTGAACTGGCGCCTGTCGCGGGCGGAGCTGGAGGTGATCCTCGCCGACTGCCAGCCCTCCCTGCTGGTGCATGACAGCGAGGAAGGCGCCATCCCCCTGCCGGATGGCCGCCTCCTTCCCCTGGCGGAGCTGGTGGCAAGGGCGGAAGACAGCCCGCCGACGCCACCGGCCCCTCTCCCGGATGCCGGGGCACCGTCGATCATCCTCTACACCTCCGGCACCTCGGGCCGTCCGAAGGGCGTCATCATCACCGAAGCCAATGCCATGGCCACGGCGGTGAATTTCGGGGTGCTGGGGCGCGTCAGCCATCGCAGCGTCTTCCTCTGCGACTCCCCGATGTTCCACGTCATCGGCCTGATCACCAGCCTCCGCGCCCCGATGCTGGCGGGCGGGGCGATGCTGGTCTCGCCCGGCTTCGATCCCGTCGCCACCAATGACCGGCTGGGGGACCCGGCCCTGGGGGCCACGCACTACTTCTGTGTCCCGCAGATGGCGAAGCGCCTGCGCGAGCAGGCGAATTTCGACCCCACCCGCTGGCGCTCGCTCACCGCGCTCTTCACCGGCGGCGCGCCGAACCCCGCTGCGGATGTCCGCTGGTGGCTCGACCAGGGTGTGCCCATGGTCGATGGCTTCGGCATGACCGAGGCCGGCACGGTGCTGGGCATGCCCATCGAGCCCGGGCTGATCGCCGCGAAGGCCGGTGCGGCCGGGCTGCCTGCCCCCATGATCCAGCTCCGCCTGGTGGACGAGGCCGGGCGGGACGTGGCGGATGGAGAGGCTGGCGAACTGCTGCTGGCCGGTCCGAGCATCACGCCCGGCTACTGGAACAGGCCGGAGGAGACGCGGCGCGCCTTCACACAGGATGGATGGTTCCGCACGGGCGATATCGGCCGCCGTGACGCGGACGGCTACGTCACCCTGGTGGACCGCCGCAAGGACATGTTCATCTCGGGCGGCGAGAACGTCTATCCGGCCGAGGTGGAGATCGTGCTCGGCGAGCATCCGGACGTGCAGGATGTCGCGGTGCTCGGCGTGGCGGATGCCACCTGGGGGGAGGTGGGGCGCGCCTTCATCGTGCCCAGGACGGGACGGGGCGACATTCCCTCGCGGAGCCTGATCGCCCACTGCGAGGCCCGGATCGCCCGCTACAAGATCCCCAAGGAGTTCATCATCGTGGAGAGCCTGCCGCGCACGGCCTCGGGGAAGCTGCAGAAGCACGTGCTGCGCCGGGAGGACGGCTGATGGGAAGGCTGCCGTGACCGATCCCGCCGCCACCCTGGCGCTCCTGCTGGATCAGGTCATCGACGGCGCCACCGCGCGCCCCGATGCGGAGACCACGGCCGCGATCCTGGAGGAAGCCCGGAGCTTCGCCGAGGCGCGGCTGGCACCACTGGCCTCCGTGGCCGACCGGGAGGGTTGCCGCCTGGAGGATGGGCGGGTCCGCACCGCGCCGGGCCATGCGGCAGCCTGGGCGGAATTCGCCGGGGCGGGCTGGGCCGGGCTGACCGCCGCCGAGGATGCGGGCGGGCAGGGGCTCCCCCTGGCCCTGGCAACGGCGGTGCAGGAGGTCTTCGACGCCGCGAACCCGGGTTTCGGCATGCTGGCCCTCAACGCCCGCTGCGCGATCCGCCTGCTGGAGCGGCATGGCGACCCGGGGATGCGGGAGACCTGGCTGCCGGCGCTCGCCGCCGGTCGCTGGGGCGCGACGATCTGCATCTCGGAAGCCCAGGCGGGCTCCGATGTCGGGCGCATCCGCACGCGGGCGGTGGATCAGGGCGACGGCACCTGGCGCCTGAGCGGGGAGAAATGCTGGATCTCCTATGGCCACCACGATCTGGTGGAGCGGATCGGGCATTTCGTGCTGGCCCGCATGCCAGGGGCGCCGGCCGGCACGCGGGGCCTCTCGCTCTTCCTCGTTCCCGACCGGCTGGAAGGCGGCGGGCGCAACGGCGTGGAGGTCCTGCGGATCGAGGAGAAGCTCGGCCTGCACGGCTCGCCCACCTGTTCCCTGGCCTTCGAGGAGGCACGGGCCTGGCCGGTCGGCCCGGCGGGGCGCGGGCTGCCCACGCTCTTCGCGATGATCCAGGCGATGCGCCTGGGCGTGGCGGCCCAGGGCGCGGCGGTGGCACAGGCGGCCGCGGCCCTGGCCGAAACCTATGCGCGCGAGCGTTTCCAGGGTGGTGACCCCGCCCTGCCGCCGGTGCCGATCACGCGCCACGCGGAAACGCGCCGGCTGCTGCTGGACATGCGGGTGCGGGCGGAAGGCGCGAGGCTTCTCGCCCTCCAGGCCGCTTCCTGGCTGGACGCGGGCGATGCCGGGGATGCGGAGGCGGCCGCCCGGGCCGCCATGCTCCTGCCGCTGGCGAAGAGCCTGGGGGCCGAGGCGGGCTTCGCCAATGCCGATGCCGCGATCCAGGTGCTGGGCGGCGCCGGCTATGTGCGGGAATGGCCGGCGGAGCGCCTGTTGCGGGACAGCCGGGTCTTCTCGATCTACGAGGGGACGACCGCCATCCAGGCACAGGACCTGCTGCACCGGCGGGTCCTGGCGGAAGGGGGCCTGTTCGTGCTGCGCGATCTGCTGGCACGGCTGGAACCTTCGGCCACGCTCTCCTCGCCTGTCCTGGAGATGGCGGCGGCGCTGGCGGAAGCGCCGGCCAGGCGGCGCGAGGCCGCGGCCCTGCCCTTCCTGCGCCTGCTGGGCCTGGCCTGCCTGGATGGACTGCTCCACCGCGCCGGCCGGCGGGCCGCTCCGCTGGCCGGTCGCTATCAGGCCCTCGCCGGGTTCCATGCCGCCATGGCACCGGAACAGGCCACCCTGCTGGCCGCCCAGTGCCGGCGGGACGACCTCGATGCCGCCTTCGATCTCGCCTTCCCGGAGGCGGAGCTTCCGCCATGACGCGAAAGACACCCGTCCGGCTCTCCATCCCTTAGGCTTGGCAGCGAAATGAGCGGGGGATATGGTCGGCTTCATTGAGGGCAGCGTATAGGGCGCAACCATTGCGGGATCTTTCATCTGCGCGTGCCAGTTGCGCCTAGGAGGGAGCGGGATCCGTCCAGGCTCCTGACAGCCTGTGGCATCGCGCTCGCCGTCCTGCTGGTCGTTGCCACCCTCGTCCTGACAAAGGACCTGCGGACCCGTGCCATCAAGGCCGGCACGGAGGAACTGGCACGGACGGCCCTGATGCTGGCCGACCAGTCGGAACGGATCTTCCAGTCCCTGGATCTGGTGGAGATCGGGCTGATCGAGCAGATCCGTGCCCGCCCCGGCACCGCGACGCCCGAGGGGATGGCGCGGCTGAGGGATTCCGTGGAACTGCATAAGGCATTGCGCGAACAGGCTGGCCGCCTGCCACAAGTCGAGACGATCGCCCTGTTCGATCATAAGGCGCGGCCGCTGAACTCCTCGCGGCTCTTTCCGGTTCCCGATGTCAGCTTCGCCGACCGCCACTATTTCCAGGAACTGTTGCGGCCGGACGGGCCGGACAGCCTGATCAGCGATCCGGTGCTGAGCCGGAGCACCGGGAACTGGACCATCTACGAGGCCCGGCGCCTGAAAGGCCCGGAAGGGCAGTTCCTGGGCTTCATCATGGGCGCCATCCGCCTGAGTTCCTTCGAGGCCTTCTACCGCAATGTCACGAGCCATGCGGACGAGGCGATCACGCTGATCCGCCGCGACGGCATGCTGCTGGCGCGCCACCCTCTCGTCGCCGAACCGCATCCGAGGGATTTCGGGAGCGCCCTGGCAGGGCTGATCCTGCCGGCCCCGGGGCAGGCGGCCGTGTTCCGGCTGAGGAGCGCGCTGGACGGCCGTGACCGCGTCTTCGCGGCGCGCGTCCTGGAGCATTTTCCGATCATCCTCGCGGCGAGCACCACCGAGACAGCGATGCTGGAGGGCTGGCGGCGTCAGGCGGCCGCCCTGGGAGTCGGCGCGCTGCTGCTGGAGCTGGGCATGGCCGGGCTCGTCCTCCTGGGGCGCCGCCAGATGCGGGCGCATGTCCTGCTCGCCAGGGCGGAGGCCGCGGAGGCGAAAGCCGCCCACGAGGCGGTGGAGGCGCAACTGGCCCTGGCGCGGGAGCGGGAAGCGGCCGAACGCGCCCTGCGGCTACAGGATCTGCGCTTCCGCACCGCCCTGGAGAACATGGTCCAGGGTCTCTGCATGGTGGACGATGCCTGGACGGTACAGGTGATGAATCCCCGTCTCCTCGCCATGCTGCGCCTGCCGCCGGACGAGCCCGTGCTGGGCCAGCCGCTGCGGTGGATCGCGCGCCGCAGCCTCCTGCGGGGTGGGCTCCGCGGCCGGGACATCGGATCGCTGGCGTCCTGGCTGCGGGCGAGGCGCCGCGGCGGCCTGCCGCCGGAGGAGCAGTCCTCCTTCACCTGGGTGCTCGCCGATGGCCGTGCCCTGTCCGTCCTTCTCCGCAGCATGGCCGATGGCGGCTGGATGGCCAGCCTGGAGGATGTGACGGAGCGCCGGCAGACGGAGGCCCGCATCATTCACATGGCGCGCCACGATCCACTGACCGGACTGCCCAACCGCGCGCTGTTCGGCGAAAGGCTGCGGGAGGCGGTGGCGGCGGGGCGGGGATGCACCCTGTTCTGCCTCGACCTGGACGGCTTCAAGGAGGTCAACGACACGCTGGGCCATCCGGCCGGTGACGCGCTGCTCCGGATCGTCGCGGAACGGCTGCGGCACCTGTTGCGCGATACCGATACCGTGGCCCGTCTCGGAGGGGACGAGTTCGCCGTGCTGCTGACCGATGCGCGGCATGGCGAGGCAGCCATCCCGCTCGCGGAGACGATCATCGCGGCGCTCGGCCATCCCTACGACATCGGCGGCCGGCAGGCGACGATCGGTGCCAGCCTGGGCATCGCCACGCTCGTACCGGGGGATACCGGCGATGAGGACATGCTACTGCGCCGCGCGGACCTTGCCCTTTACCATGCCAAGGGTGCTGGCCGGCGCTGCCACCGCCTCTTCGTTCCAGCGATGGAGACAGCGATCCAGCTTCGCCGGCAACTGGAGGCCGATCTTCGGCACGCTCTGCGCGGCGGAGAATTTTTGCTTTACTATCAACCTGTTTTCAGAATTCATTCAGGCGAGTTGACAGGTTTCGAAGCACTTTTGCGCTGGCACCATCCGATCCGTGGCTTGGTCATGCCGGGGGATTTCATCCCCTTCGCGGAGGAGAGTGGCCTGATCGTCCCTATCGGCGCCTGGGCCTTGCGGGAGGCATGCCGGGAAGCGGCGGGGTGGCCGGGCGGGCTCAAGGTGGCGGTTAACCTGTCGGCCGCGCAATTCGGCCAGGGGCGGGACCTCGTGACGCAGGTCCGGGCCGCCCTGGCCCAGTCCGGATTGCCTTCCACCCGGTTGGAACTGGAAGTGACCGAGAGCGCGCTGCTCGCCGATACGGCGGAGACGCTCGCGATCCTGCAGGAGTTGCGCGCCCTGGGGATCGGTATCGCCCTGGATGATTTCGGCACGGGCTATTCCTCTCTCAGCTACTTACGGAACTTTCCTTTCACCAAGGTTAAGATCGACCAATCCTTCGTGCGGGACATGGGGCAGCACCCGGACAGCGCCGCCATCGTCCATGCCGTGGTCGGACTGGGCAGGAGCCTGGGGATGCTGACCCAGGCCGAAGGCATCGAGACGGAGGAGCAGCGCCGGCTGCTGCTGTCCGAAGCCTGCGACGAGGGGCAGGGCTATCTCTTCAGTCCCCCCGCCCGGCCGCGGAGATCCTCGGCATGCTGGATGGCCTGGCCCGGAAGCAGGGCAGCGAGGAGGCGGCGTGACTGGCCCGCGACCAGTTCCGGGGGGCGTCGCAACGCACCGGAACGGCCCAGGGAGCCTGGAGCCAGGACGATGATTCCAACGAGTCCGGCCCCGCCGCGGTATTAGCATCATCATGACATGTCAGATGGCTGCCGTCTGGCCTCACGGAAGGGCAGCCACCTTTCCGCCCGCCGGCAGCAAAGGGATGGGCTGCGCGGAATCGATCACGACCATCGCCCGTCCAGCCAGTGGAGAAGGGCTGCGATCGGGCAGGAGCAACGCCCGGAAGCGGATATCCTCCACCGCTGCCCGCTCGTAGTCGCGGTCGATCACGCCATGCCGGTCGAAGAAGCGGTTCAGCACCGCAGGAATGCGCACGCAGCCCTGGCTGGCGGGCCGTCCCAGCCGTTGCTCCAGGCGGTCCGGATCGGTGGCATGCATCTCCAGCCGGATGTCGCCCCGCTCGCGATCGGCACGCCAGCCCTTCTCGGCCGATTGCCAGCCGAAATCCCAGACCCGCATCCCCTTCACGCCATAGCCGCGGATATGGTTCTCGTTGAAAGTGCCCTGTGCGCGAAAGCCCAGGATCGCATCCGTGTTGAGGAACACCCCGACCGGCGTGATGTAGTGGTCGAAACGCTCGGTCTCCCCGGTGGAAACGCGGGCACGGCCGATCACGGCCCAGGGCGCGTCGGGCCGGGCCGCCACCAGCCACAGGACCTGCACGCGGGGGTTCCGGTCCACGACCACGACCAGTTGCGGCCGGTCGATGACGAGCTTGCCGCTGGCGGCCACCACGGCGGCAGCGCGTTGCGGCATCAGCGCCTCGCCCGGTGCCGCGGTGGTCAGCCGTGACGGCACCTCGCGGGCGAAATCCGCCCTGAGCCGCGCGATCTCGGCCTCGGTGGCCGCAGCGGACAGGGGCGGGTCCTCCGGCGGGACGGCAGGGGCCGGCATCTCCGGCAGCGGCACGGGAAAGGTGGCCGGGCCGGTTCCGTGCGGCATCTGGAGGGAAGAGTCCGGAGGGGCCAATCCCGGCAAGGCCGGCGGCGTGGCCGCGACGAGGGCTCCCGACGGCTGCGCCACGGATGGTGTGCAGCCCGCCAGGGCGATCGCCAGCGCCCATCCGAGCCTGGGGAAGCCTGAGGAGCCGAAGCGGGGTTTGGGGGCGGGGAAGTGACGCGACGAAATGGCCATCGACACTCGCTTGGCCGCCCGTGTCGCGGGCTGGCTTGTTGGAATGGGTTTCACCCTAACATCGGAACTCCGGATTCCAGGGCCGCGTCACATGGAAGTTGAACACGCTGTGATCCGGCGGCCACAACACGGCGCGAGGTCCTGGCCGGACAGGGGTCAGCCCGGCCGGCCCCCGCGCAGGACGAGCATGGTGGCGCCCACCACCATGGCGGAACCCAGGAGCACGTCCGCGGTGGGCGCATCTCCAAAGCAGAGCCAGCCAATGGCGATCGACCAGAGCAGGCCGGTGTACTGCACCGGTGCCAGGGCGGCTGCGCCGGCATAGGCGAGGGGGCGCATGATGAGATACTGGCACAGGCCGGAAGCCAGACCCATGCCGATCAGCCCCGTGAGGTCGGCATCCGACGGACTCTCCCAGGAGAAGAACAGCGTCGGCAGCAGCATCAGCGAGGAAAGGGCCAGGAACCAGACCGCGACCCCGGCCGTGTGATCCGTCATCGACAGGGCACGAAGCTGGAGCATGTTGATGCCGCCGATGAAGGCGGCGGCCAGCGAGAAGAGGGCGCCGCCCTGCGCCAGGCCGCCTCCGCCCGGCTGCACCACCACCAGGACCCCGGCGAAGCCTGCCAGGACCGTGAGCCAGGACAGGAGCGAGACCTTCTCGCCCAGCAGCGGCGCCGCGAGCAGGATGACGACCAGCGGCCGCACGAAGGAGATCACGGTGGCCTCGGCCAGCGGGATCAGCCGGAAGCCGGTGAAGGACAGCATCAGCATCGCGGTCATGGTCAGCGCGTGCGCCAGATGCCGGGGCATCTTCCGTGTCCGCAGCCGGTGCAGGCTGCCGGTCATCACCAGCACCAGGATCAACGGGGGCAGGGCGAAGGCATTCCGGAAGAAGACGATCTGGTTCACCGGAAAGCGCGCTGCCTGATCCTTCACCACGCCGTTGAGGACAGAGAAGAGCGCGATGCCCAGCAGCATGATCAGCACCGCCTTGCGCAGGTTCCGCTGGTCAGGGTCCGGGACGACGCCCGTGCCGATGGCGCCCTGGCCACACGATCCTGGCGCAACATCGCCTGCGGTGCCGGATGCCTTCATGTGTCCGATCCCCCAGACGTGGCGCAGACCTTCATGCCCGGTGCGACTATAGGCCCGAAGCACGGGAGGGACAGGCATCAGGAATGGCCTGAAACGTCTTCCCATCCAGAGCAATGCCCAGATGCCGTGCGGAGTATGCGTTGCTGCCCGCGTCGCATGCAGCAGTACGGGGGGCGGGACGGGGGGCCATCATGCCTTCGCGATCGCGAAAGTTCGATAATATTTGTTATGTAAAATTTTTATGTTTCCTGCGGCATGGATCTGCCGGTGTCTGCCATCGCGCCACATCATGTTAGGCATGGCAGCATGCAGAAAGCACCCTTCGCCTCAACCCTGTCGGTGATCGTCGCGCTGCTCGCGGGCTTCGGCCTGCTGCAGATGGGCAACACGCTGCAAGGCACGCTCCTGGCCGTGCGTGGCGGCATGGAAGGTTTCTCGCCCACGGCGATCGGCCTGATCGGCGGCGCCTTCTCCGCCGGCCTCATGATCGGCTCGCTCGCCGCCAGCCGGCTGATCCTGCGGGTCGGCAAGACCCGCAGCTTCGCCGCGCTGGCCTCGACAGCATCGATGGTGCCGCTGATCCATCTGCTCTGGGTCGATCCCGCGGCCTGGGTCATCGCGCGCATGCTGACCGGCTTCTGCTTCGCCGGCCTGTTCATGGTGGTGGAAAGCTGGCTGAACGGCGCCGCCGCCAACGAGGTCCGTGGCCAGATCCTCTCCATCTACGGCATGACCGGGCTGGTCGCGGGCGTGGTCGGCCAGCTCCTGCTGCCGGCCGCCGATCCCGACGGCTTCGCGCTCTTCGCCCTGGTGTCGATCATCCTGACCACCGCGGTGCTGCCGGTCACGCTCTCCCAGGCCCAGGCACCGCCGCTGCCGGCCCAGCCGGTGCGGATCAACCTCTTCCGGCTCCATGCCCAGTCGCCCTTCGGGCTGGTCGCGGCCTTCCTCTGCGGCATCAGCGCGGGCTCCTTCTTCGCGCTCGGCCCCCTGCTGGCGCAGTCCATCGGGCTGCCGCAACAGGGCATCGCGATCTTCATGGCCGCCGGCGCGCTGGGTGCCGCGGCGATGACCTGGCCGCTCGGCCTGCTGTCGGACCGGATCGACCGCAGGCTCCTGGTGGTGATCATCGCGTTCATCGCCGTGGGCGTGCTGGGCGCCATGGCCTTGTTCACCCCCTCCGGCGCCTCGGCCTGGGTGTATTTCGGGCTGGTCTTCGTCTTCGGCGGGCTGGTGGTGCCGACCTACAGCGTGGTCCTGGCCCATGTGAACGATTCCGTTCCGCCCGAGGAATTCGTGGCGGCCTCGGGCGGGATGCTGCTCGTCCAGGGGGCCGGTGCGGCGATCGGCCCCCTGGCGATCGGGGCCGCGATGTCCGCCTTCGGGCCGCGCAGCCTGCCCTGGATGACGGTGCTGGCACAGTTGCTGATCGCCTTCTACGGCATCTGGCGGATGACGCGCGATGCCGCTCCGGCGCGGAAGGAAGAGTTCCACGTGCAGTCGCCGACGCCGGTGGGGACGGAGCTCATCCGCGTGTCGCAGGAAGCGGCGCGCTGAGCCGGTGGCCCCGGCGCCCGCTTTGGCGGATAACGCGCCGCCACAATGGGGGAGTCACGGCATGGTCCCGGATCGGAAGGATGCGGAGGGGAAATCCCCCTGGGCGGAAGCCCGGGCGACACTTCCCGGGTCCTGGCGGGATGCCATCGGCGCCGAGTTCGACACCCCCTATATGCGGGCGCTCGCAGCCTTCCTCCAGGCCGAGGCAGCCGCGGGCAAGACCATCTTCCCGCAGCCCGGGCGGATCTTCGCCGCCCTGAGACGGACCCCTCTGGACGCGGTGAAGGCCGTCATCCTCGGCCAGGACCCGTATCACCGGCCCGGACAGGCCATGGGCCTCTCCTTCTCCGTGCCGCCGGGGGTGCGGGTGCCCCCTTCCCTGCGGAACATCCACAAGGAGCTGGAAAGCGACCTCGGCATCCGCCCCCCGCCGCATGGCTGCCTGACCGCCTGGGCGGATGCCGGCGTCCTCCTGCTCAATACCGCCTTGACCGTGGAGGAAGGACGCCCCGGCAGCCATGCCCGGTCCGGCTGGCACCGTTTCACCGACCACGTCCTGGCCGCCGTGAACGCGCGACCCGTTCCCACGGCCTTCATCCTCTGGGGCAATGATGCGCGGCGCCGGGCGCCGCTGCTGGATGGCGACCGGCACCTGCTCCACCAGTCGGAGCATCCCTCGCCGCTGTCCGCCTATCGCGGCTTCTTCGGCTCCCGCCCCTTCTCCCGGGTCAACGGCTTCCTGGCCTCGAAAGGGCTGGAACCCGTGGACTGGCGCCTGGAGCATCCGGACCGGGACGTGGCCTGACGCCGGTCCCGGCCCCCGCGCCGTCAGGCGGCCAGCAGGTCCGCCAGGGTCAGCGCCACCACCTCGGTCGCCTTGCGCAGGTCGCTGAGCGGCAGCCGCTCATCCGCGCGGTGCGCATTGGCATCCTCGATGGTCCGGGGCCCGGCGCCGTAGAGCGCGGCGGGGATGCCATGGGCCGCATAGAGGCGCGCATCGGTGTAGAGCGGGACGCCCTTGGCGGTGATCGGCTCGCCCATGACCTGGCTGGCATGGCGGCACAGAGCCTCGACCAGCCGGTCGCCGCCCGGCAGCGGCTTCAGCGGCTCGGCCAGCAGGATGCGGCGCACCTCGGCCCGGGCCTTCGGGAAGGCCGCGGCGGCATCGGCGATGACCCGGCGCAGCTCCGCCTCCGCCTCCGCCGGATTCTCCTCGGGGATCATGCGGCGGTCGAGCCGGAGCGTGACGCGGTCGGGCACGACATTGGTGTTGATGCCGCCCTTGATCAGCCCGACCGTGAGCTGCGGCGAGCCGATGCCCGCGATGGCGGAGGTCTTCGCCGCCAGCCCCTTCCGCCACTCGTACAGGGCCGAGAGGATCGCCGTGGCGGCCTCCAGCGCATCCACGCCGGTGAAGGGCATGGCCGCATGGGCGGAACGGCCGTTCACCTCCACCTCCAGATGCAGGCAGCCATTATGGGCGGTGACCACATTGTAGGAGAAGCCGGCGCTCAGCACGAGATCAGGCTTGGTGATGCCCTCGCTCAGCAGGAAGCCCGGCCCGACCTCGCCGCCCGCCTCCTCGTCATAGGTCAGGTGCAGCTCCACCGTGCCCGACAGCGGCGCGCCGGATGCCTCCAGCGCCCGGAGCGCCCAGGCATAGGTGGCGAAGTCGGATTTCGACACGGCGACGCCGCGGCCATACATCCAGCCATCCACCACCTCGGCGCCATAGGGATCGCGGGTCCAGCCCTCGCCCGGCGGCACGACGTCGCCATGGGCGTTGAGGGCGATCACCGGCCCCTCCCCCGAACCGAAGCGGCGGCGCACCACGAGGTTGGTGACGCTGATCATGCCATGCGCCCGCACCAGCGCCTCCGGCACGGCATGAAGCTCCACCTCATGGCCGAGGGCACGCAGCAGCCCGGCGGTGCGCTCGGCATGCGGGCGGCAGTCGCCGGGCGGGTTGTCGGAGGGCATCCTGACCAGCTCGGCGAGGAACTCCGCCTGGGCGCCCTGTTCCCGGTCGAGGAAGGCGCGGATCGATTCCTGGTGGGACATCATGCTCTCTGGAAAATCCGGGGTTGAAGGTTCTGCAGGGTCTCGAGGAGCAGGCGCAGCGCGGCCAGGGCGTCGGCCTCCGTGATCGCCTCTCCCGGATGATGGCTGATGCCGCCCTCGCAGCGGACGAAGATCATGCCGATGGGGCACAGCCGGGCCATGGCCAGCCCGTCATGCCCGGCACCGCTCGGCAGGCGGAACGGGCGGAGGCCGCACCGGCCGCTGGCGCGTTCCAGCGCCTCGATCAGGCCAGGGTCGCAAGGGGCCGCCGCCTCGTCATAGGTCGGCCGCAGTGACAGGGTCACGCCCCGGCGCGCCGCGATCGCGGCCAGATCCCGCCGCAGGCGTTCCGTCGCCGCGGCCCGCTGGGCGTCGCGGGGGCTGCGGAGGTCGATCGTGAAGCGGGCGCCGCCGGCGATGACATTCACGGCCCCTGGGATCGCCGTGACCTGCCCGACCGTCGCGACGAGATCCGGCTCCTCCAGCGCCAGGCGCTCCACCGCCAGGACCATCTCCGCCATGGCCGCCACGGAGTCACGGCGCAGATGCATCGGCACGGTGCCGGCATGGCCGGCGGTGCCGCCGACCTCGGCCACGAAGCGCGTGGCGCCGCTGATCGCGGTGACGATGCCGGTGGGCAGGCCCTCGGCCTCCAGCACCGGCCCCTGCTCGATATGGACCTCCAGATAGGCCAGGACCTGCTCCGGCCTGCGGGCCAGGGCCGGGATGGCCGTGGGGTCGGCGCCGAAGCGGTGGAGCGCCTCGCGCAGGCTCACCCCCTCGGCATCGCGGCTCTCCAGCGCAGCGGGGTCGAAGCCGCCGGCGATGGCGCGCGAGCCGGTCAGGGTCACGGGAAAGCGCACGCCCTCCTCGTCGCCGAAGGCCAGGACTTCCACGGCATAGGGCAGACGCCGGCCCGCCGCATGCAGGGCCGCCACCGCCTCGATGGCCACCAGCACGCCCAGCATGCCGTCATAGCGCCCGGCATGGCGCACCGTGTCGATATGCGAGCCCAGCAACAGCGCGGGCAGGCCGGGTTCCCGGCCCTCATAGCGGCCGACCACGGTGGCGGCCGCATCGAGCGAGACCGCCATCCCGGCCTCCCGCATCCATTCGGCCACCCGATCCGCCGCCGCGCGATGCTCCGGCGTGAGATAGAGGCGGGTGAGGCCATCCTCCTGGGCCGTGAAGCGGGCCAGCTCGTCCAGCCGGCGCATGAGCCTGGAACCCGGAACGGCCGTCACCTCACGCGCGATGTCCTGACTCATGCCGGTCCTGGCCCCCATGATCGGCTGTTCCCTCGCGGCGCGGCAGGTTGGGCGAAACGAGGCCATAGGGCCAATATATTATTGGACTTGATGCATTCGCCGTATCTATCAATGAAACGGGCATGGAACTGCGACACCTGCGCTACTTCGTGGCCGTGGCCGAGGCGTTGAGCTTCACCGCCGCGGCAGCCCGGCTGGGCCTGTCGCAACCCCCTCTCAGCCAGCAGATCCAGGACCTGGAGCACGAGTTGCAGACCCGGCTGCTGCGCCGGAGCAGCCGCAAGGTCGAGCTGACCGAGGCGGGGGAAGCCTTCCTGATCCAGGCCCGCGCCATTCTCGCCCAGGCCGAGGAAGCGGCCGGACAGGCCCGCGCCATCGGCCAGGGGCGGCGGGGCCGGCTCGATATCGCGTTGACGGGTTCGGTGCTGCTGGGGCCCCTGGCCTCCCTGGTGGCGGGGTTCGAGGCACGCTTCCCCGAGGTCGAGGTGCGCCTGCACGAGATGCCACCGCAGGAGCAGCAGGAGGCGCTGCATGCCCGCCGCGTCGATCTCAGCTTCCAGCGCTGGCCCCCGGAGGATGACGGGCTGGTGGCGGAGCGCGCCTGGGCGGAGGGGGTCTGCGTGGCGCTGCGGGACGACCATCCGCTGGCCATGCGCGACGGCCTGCGCCTTGTGGATCTGCGGGAGGAAAGGCTGGTCTTCCTGCGCCTGCGGGATCTGCGCTTCGCCTGCTACCTGCGGGATGCCTGCATCACGGCGGGTTTCGCGCCCCGGATCTCGCAGCAGGTCGTGGAGGCGCATTCCCTGCCCAGCCTCGTCGCGGCGGGCTTCGGCGTGGCGCTGGTGCCGGAAAGCCAGACCCTGCTGTCGCGCCAGGGCGTCCTCTATCGGCGGCTCATCGCCCCTTCACTGGTGGCCGACGTCCAGATGATCCGCCGGCCCGACCACAGCGCCGTGGCCGCCCGCTTCCTGGGCTTCGCCCGGGAGTTTCTCGGCCGGCAGGACCATGCCTGGGGCTGGTAGCCGCGCCGGGGGAGGACGCGCCTCCCCCGCCACAGGATCAGGCGGCGGTCAGTCCCGAACCGAGGAAGCCGCCATCCACCGCGAGGACATGCCCCGTGATGTAGCTGGCATCCTCCGAGCACAGGAAGGCCGCGGCCCCCGCCATCTCCTCCGGCAGCGCGTAGCGGCCCAGCGGCGTGCGCTGTGCCCAGCCGGCCCGGCTTTCCGGGGAATGCATCCGGCGCACCAGCGGCGTGTCCACCGGGCCGGGGGCCAGCACATTGACGCGGATACCACTGGCGGCAAGATCGACCGCCATCACCTTGCTCAGCGTGACCACGCCGCCCTTGGAGGCACCGTAGGCGGAGCGATGGAAGTTGCCGGTCATGCCCGAGACGCTGGCGATGTTCACGATGGAGCCGCCGCCGCCCTCCCGCATCGCGCGGGCGCAGGCCTGCCCGACCACGAAGGTGCCGCGCAGGTTGACGGCAATGATGCGGTCGAAAAGCTCGACCGGCGTGTCGAGAAAGTCCCGCTCCGTCCCCGTTCCGGCCGAGTTGACCAGGCAGTCCAGCCGCCCATGGCGGTCGAGGACCTGCGCCACCAGCTCCCGCACCTGCTCCGGATCGGACACATCCGTCCGGATCGGGTCGATCTCCTGGCCGGAAAGCCGCTCCGTGTTCGCCGACAGGTCCGCGGCGACGACCCTGGCGCCTTCCTCCAGGAGGCGGCGGGCAATGGCATCGCCGATGCCGGAAAGCCCGCCGGTGACGATGGCGACCTTGCCTTCAAGACGGTTCCGCATGCTCATTTTCCTCCCAGGAAGCCGATCGAGATCCAGGGCACGGCGGCGACGAGGATCGTGCCCAGCAGCAGCGCGCCCATGTAGGGCCAGATCTTCCGCATGCCCGCATCCGGGCTGATCTTGCCGATGGCGCAGGCGGCGTAGTAGCCGACGCCGAAAGGCGGCGCGAAAAGGCCGAGGCCCATCGCCAGGATCACCACCATCGCATAGTGCACCTCGTGGATGCCCATGCTCCGCGCGATGGGGAACAGCAGCGGCCCGAACAGCACGATGGCGGGAATGCCCTCCAGCACGCTGCCCAGGATCATGAAGGCCAGGATCGACACCGCCATGAAGCCGATGGCACCCCCCGGCAGCGATCCCATGAGCTGCGCCAGATCGCGCGAGAAGCCGGACTGGGTCAGCGCCCAGGCCATGCAGCTCGCCGCGCCGATGATCAGCAGGATCGAGCCCGACAGCGCCGCCGTGTCCACCAGCATCGGATAAAGGCGCCGCCAGTCGAAGCGGCGATAGAGCAGCAGCCCGGCCAGCACGCCATAGGCGATGCCGATGGTGGAAACCTCGGTCGCCGTAGCGACGCCCTCCACCACCGCAGCGCGGATCAGGAAGGGCAGCGCCAGCGCCGGCAGCGCCACCAGCAACGCGCGGCCGACCACGCGCGCGCCGGCCTTGCGCACGCCGCTCATATCCTCGTGGCGCGCCCGCTTCCAGGCGATCAGGCCCAGGGCCAACGCCAGGACGAAGGCCGGCAGGAGCCCACCGGTGAAAAGGGCCGCGATGGAGATGCCGGTCACGGAGCCGATGGTGATCAGCACGATCGAGGGCGGGATGGTCTCGCTCATCGCCCCGGAGGCCGCGAGCAGGGAGATCATCTCCCCCTCGTCGCAGCCGCGCCGCTTCATCTCGGGGAACAGCACGGGCGCCACCGCCGCCATGTCCGCCGCCTTGGCGCCGGAGATGCCGGAAACGAGGTACATGGCGGCGAGCAGCACATAGTTCAGCCCGCCCCGGACATGGCCGAGCAGCGAGGCGAGGAAGTTCACCATGGCCGCCGCCATGCCCGTCATCTCGATCAGCGCACCGAGGAAGACGAAGAGCGGCACGGCGAGCAGGATCAGCGTGCTCATCCCCTCATCCATCCGGCCCACCAGGACCAGCAGCGGCACGCTGGTGGTGGTGGCGAGATAGGCCAGCGTCGCCAGCCCGAAGGAGAAGGCGATCGGCACGCCCGACAGCACGCCGGCCATCAGCAGCACGACGAAGAACACCACGAGATTGCCGTGCCCCATGGCCTTCAGGGCGGGCGCGGTGAGCCACAGCGCCGCCGCCAGCACGGCCAGGACGGCGCAGACCAGCAGCAGGTCCCGCAGCCGGTGCTGCGCCAGGCGCAGCAGCGAGGTCGCCAGCATCAGCGCCACGCCCACCGGCAGGGCGGCGGCGCGCACCATGTTCGACCACCCCAGGGCCGGGGTCTCGATGAACCACTCCTCCTCCGCATACTCCATGGCATGCGGCAGGAGCAGCAGCAGGAAAAGCGCGCCGGCGCCGACCGCCAGGGCCTGCATCGCCGCCTGGGTGGAAGGCGAGCGCTTCGAGATCAGCGCGGTCAGCCGCATGTGCTGGCCGCGTTGCAGGGCGATCACCGCCCCCAGCATGGCCAGCCAGAGGAAGAGGATGGAAGCCAGCTCATCCGACCAGATGATGGGCTGGTGGAAGACGAAGCGGGCCACCACCCCGGCGAGCAGGATGCAGATCTCCGCCAGCACGATCAGCGCGGCGGGCACGGCCACCAGATGGCACAGCAGACGATCCGCCCGCCGCAGCAACCCGCCCACCGCCCCCGCCAGGGCAGGGGCGCCGGGATGGGCCAGGGGCGACTCCGCGATGGAACTCATGCCAGCCCCCCGACCGCATCCTCCAGGGTCTTCCAGGCGGCGTCGCCGAACTTGCCCTTCCACTCGGCATAGAAGCCGGCCTTGCGCAGGGTGTCGCGGAAGGCCGCGGGATCGGTGTCGTTGAACTGCAGCCCGGCGGTGGAAAGCTTCTCGCGCAGCTCGGCGTTCAGCTTCGCCACATCCTCGCGCTGCTCCTTCGCCGCCCGCGCGAATTCACGCGAGGCCACGTCCTGCACATCCTTCGGCAGCCGCGAGAAGGCGCGCTGGTTGGCCAGCAGCCAGAACCCGTCCCACATATGGTTGGTGACGGAGCAGTATTTCTGCACCTCGTAGAGCTTGGCGGCCTCCACGATCGCGAGCGGGTTCTCCTGCCCATCCACGATCCTCGTCTGCAACGCCGAATAGACCTCGTTGAAGTTGATCGAGGCCGGCGCGGAATCGAAGGCCCGGAACATCGAGGTCCAGAGCGGGCTGACCGGCACGCGGATCTTCATGCCGCGCAGGTCGCCGGGATCGCGGACCGGCTTGGTGCTGGTGGTGATCTGCCGGTAGCCGTTGTCGAAGATGTGCTCGAAGGCCATGATGTTGCGCTTCGCGATCTCGGCCCGGATGAGCTTGCCCAGATCGCCATCCATGGCGGCGAAGACCTGCTGGCTGTCCTTGAAGGCGAAGCCGACGCCGTTGATGGCGGCGACCGGCACCAGCGTGGACAGGATCAGCCCGGACAGCGTGAAGAATTCCAGCGCGCCGGAGCGCACCTGGCTCAGCATGTCGGTGTCGTTGCCGAGCTGGCTGTTGGGAAAGAGCTGGATCTCCAGCCGCCCCCCGGTCGCGGCCTTGATCCGCTCCGCGGCCTCGGCGTTGCGGGTGTTCAGCGGATGCGTCGCCGGAAGGTTCGTCGCCAGCTTGTAGCTGAACTCCGCCGCATGGGAGGGGCGTGTCCGCAGGGCCACGAGCGGGAGGGCCGTGGCGCCGACGAGCAGGGAGCGGCGTGGGATGAATGTCATTGGAACGGTTTCCCCATAACAACGTGGTCACGACGGGGTCTTTCTGCCCCATGGTCCAGCAACTTCGTGTCCGTGCCTCGCGAGGTCCGGGAAGAAAGTTGCTCCGGTTCCGGAATATGGACCTCGAAAAGAGCGCCATGATTTTGCTTTGACGGACTTGTCTATAAGACATAGTTTTTCAGACGGGAAGCAGCGAATTTCCAAGAGAAGTCAAGGTCCACATGTTGGAATATTTTGCGTTGCACCATGTCTGAGCGTGCTCAACTGTCCGGCACGCAGAGCCTGGAACGGGCCATCGGGCTGCTGCGCCTCGTGGCCGGGCATGGCGGCCGGGGCGCGCGGCTGATCGACCTCACCCAGCATTCCCGCCTCAGCAAGCCCACGGTGCACCGCCTGCTGCGCGGCCTGGAGCGGCAGGGGCTGGTGGAACAGGACCGCCTCAGCGAACGCTACCATCTCGGGCCGGAGGCCTTCGTCATCGGCTCCCTGGCGGCGGACCGCTATGGCGTCCACCGTGCCGCCCTGCCCTCCCTCGTCCGCCTGGCGCAGGCGAGCGAGGACACCGCCTTCCTGTCCGTGCGGCGCGGCTGGCACGTGGTCTGCCTGCACCGGGAGGAAGGCCCCTTCCCCATCCGCTCCCATGTGCTGCAGGCGGGCGACCGGCATCCGCTGGGCGTCGGCGCCGGCAGCCTGGCGATCCTCGCCACCCTGCCCGATGACGAGGTCGAGGAGATGATCGCCGCCTGCGCCGCGGAGTTCGCCGAGGAGCGCTACCGCAGCTTCACGCCGGACATCCTGCGCGCCTCCGTGGCCCGCACCCGCGCCGAGGGCTTCGCCTTCAACCCGGGCCATCTCACCGCCGGAAGCTGGGGCGTCGGCGTGGCGATCCTGGACCGGCAGGGACGCTGCGAAGGAGCCCTGTCCATTGCCGCGATCGACAGCCGCCTGGGCGATGCCCGGCGCCCGCAGATCGCGGCCCTTCTCGCCGCCGAGGCCAGACGGGTCAGCGACCTGCTCGCCCGCCCCAGCGGCGCCACGAACATCTCCGCCGCGCTGCGCCGCCCGGCGGCCCAAACCATGAGGAAACCGAACCATGACTGAAGCCTGCATCGTCGGCTGGGCGCATTCCCCCTTCGGCAAGCTGGAGGACCCGGATGCCGAAAGCCTGATCGCGCGCGTGGCGGGCGCGGCCATCGCCGACGCCGGCATCGCACCGGGCGAGGTGGACGCGGTCTTCGTCGGGCAGTTCAACAACGGCTTCAGCCGGCAGGACTTCCCGGCTTCGCTGCCGATGCAGAGTGTGCCGGAGCTCCGCTTCAAGCCGGCGACGCGCTGCGAGAACGCCTGCGCCTCCGGCTCCGCGGCGATCTACGCGGCGCGCGACTTCATCGCCGCCGGCCGCGGCCGCCTGGCACTGGTGATCGGGGTGGAGAAGATGACCGCCACACCGGGACCGCAGGTGGGCGACAACCTGCTCGGCGCCTCCTACCGGCGGGAGGAAGGCGACATCCCCGGCGGCTTCGCCGGCGTCTTCGGCCGCATCGCCGAGAACTACTTCCAGCGCTTCGGCGACCAGACGGACGCCCTGGCCGCGATCGCCGCCAAGAACCACCGCAACGGCGTGGACAATCCCTATGCGCAGATGCGGCGCGACCTGGGCTTCGAGTTCTGCCGCACGGCCTCGGAGAAGAACCCCTATGTCGCCGGGCCGCTGAAGCGCACGGACTGCTCCCTGGTCAGCGACGGCGCGGCGGCGCTGATCCTGGCCGATGAGGAAACCGCCTGCGCCATGGAGCACGCCGTGCGCTTCCGCGCGGCGGTGCAGGTGAACGACTACCTGCCGCTGTCGCGCCGCGATCCGACACGCTTCGAGGCCGGCGCCCAGGCCTGGCAACGCGCCTTCGCCGATGCGGGGATCGGCTTGAACGACCTCTCCTTCGTCGAGACGCATGACTGCTTCACCATCGCGGAGCTGATCGAATACGAGGCCATGGGGCTGGCGCCGCATGGCCAGGGCGCCCGCGTGGCGCTGGATGGCATCACCGCCCCGGATGGGCGGCTGCCGGTGAACCGTTCCGGCGGGCTGAAATCGAAAGGCCATCCGGTGGGCGCCACCGGCGTCTCGATGCATGTGATGGCGGCGATGCAACTCACGGGACGGGCGGGCGACATGCAGCTTCCCCGTGCCGACCGGGGCGCCGTCTTCAACATGGGCGGCGCGGCCGTTGCCAATTACGTCTCCATCCTGGAGCGCCTGTCGTGAGCGGCCTCGCCCCCCTCGGCGGCGTCGTGCCGGCCACGAAGCGCGTGATGAACCTGTCGCACTTCCTGCGGCAGGCCGCCCGGCGCCACGCGGACGAAACGGGCTTCGTCTGGGGCACGCGGCAATGGAGCTGGGCGGAGATGGACCGGCGCGTGGACGCCATGGCCCATGCCCTGGCGGCGCGCGGAATCCGCAAGGGCGACCGCGTGCTGGTGCAGTCCCGCAACTGCAACCAGCTCTTCGAGAGCATGTTCGCCTGCTTCCGGCTCGGCGCCGTCTGGGTGCCGACCAACTTCCGCCAGACGCCCGCCGAGGTCGCCTATCTGGCGGAATCCAGCGGCGCCTCGGCCATGCTCTGCGGCGCGGAGTTCCCGGACCATGCCGCCGCGGTGCGCGGGGCGGCGCCGGATCTCCGCCTGACCGTCTCCATCGGCGGAAACGGGGTGGGCGAGGATTACGACGCCCTGGTGGAGCAGCATCTCGGCACCCCCTTCCCGCCCGCCGATGTCGAGCATGACGATCCCTGCTGGTTCTTCTACACCTCCGGCACCACGGGACGGCCCAAGGCCGCCGTGCTCACCCATGGCCAGATGGGTTTCGTCGCCACGAACCACCTCTGCGACCTGATGCCGGGAATGAGTCCGGCGGATGCCTCCCTGGTGGTCGCGCCCCTGTCGCATGGCGCGGGCATCCACCAGCTCGCCCAGGTCGCCAGGGCGGTGAAGACCATCCTGCCGGCGGGCGACCGCCTCGACCCGGACGAGGTCTGGGGATTGGTGGAGCGCTGGCATGTCAGCAACATGTTCACGGTGCCGACCATCGTGAAACTGCTGACGGAGCATCCGGCCGTGGATGCCCACGATCATTCCTCGTTGCGCTACGTCATCTATGCGGGCGCGCCCATGTACCGCGAGGACCAGAAGCACGCCCTGCGCAAGCTCGGCAAGGTCCTGGTCCAGTATTTCGGGCTGGGCGAGGTCACGGGCAACATCACCGTCCTGCCGCCTGCTCTGCATGAGGCGGAAGATGGCCCCGGAGTCCGCATCGGCACCTGCGGCTACGAGCGCACCGCCATGCAGGTCTCCATCCAGGACGAGTCCGGCCGCGAACTGCCGCCCGGCGAGACGGGCGAGGTCTGCGTCTGTGGCCTGGCGGTCTTCGCGGGCTACTACAACAACCCGGAGGCCAATGCGAAAGCCTTCCGCAATGGCTGGTTCCGCACCGGCGACCTCGGCCATCAGGACAGCGAGGGCTTCCTCTACATCACCGGCCGTGCCTCGGACATGTACATCTCCGGTGGTTCCAACGTCTATCCGCGGGAGGTGGAGGAGAAGCTCCTGACTCACCCCGCCCTGGCGGAGGTCGCGGTGCTGGGCATGCCGGACCGTGTCTGGGGCGAGGTCGGCATCGCCGTGGCCGTGCCCCATCCGGGCATGTCGCTGAACGAGGCGGAACTGCTCGCCTGGATGGAAGGGAGGATCGCCCGGTACAAGCTGCCGAAGCGGGTCTTCTTCTGGGAGGAACTGCCGAAATCCGCCTATGGCAAGATCACCAAGAAACTCGTGCGGGAGGAATTGCAGGCCCGCGGCTGCCTGGCGCAACCCGAACAGCCGGTCTCGGCCTGATGCCGCGCCTCGTCCTCAGGCAAGACTGACTCCGGGAAGGAAACCGATCATGGGATATTCCGTCACGGCGCATGTCCCCAGGCCCAGGCTGCTGCATCACCGGGGCATCTTCAACCCGGTGCGCATCCAGAGCCTGCACGGCCATGCCGCGCGCCATATCCGGCTCGCGCTGCAAGCCGGGGCTGAGCCTCTTCGATGCGCTGGTCCGCCCGCTGGCGGAGGCCGGCATCACCAGCGCCTCCACCACCATCCTGGGGGGCTATTTCGAGAGCCTGCAATATTGCGTGGCCCCGCCCGATCCGTCCGGGCAGGCGCTGATCGCCTACAGCGCGCCCATCGATGCGGGGGCGGCCTATATGGTCTTCGGCAATGCCACGCTGGGCCGGAGCCTTCAGGACAGGCCGCTCGTGCATTGCCATGCGACGATCCGCACCGCCTCGGGCGCGGTCAAGGGCGGGCATGTGGTCACGGAAGCCTGCATCGTCGGCCCTGTCCCGATCCCGGTCCTGGTGACCTCCCTCGACGAGTTCGAGCTGCGGCAGGCCCATGATCCGGAAACCAACATCCCGCTTCTGCAACCGCACAGGATTCCCCGGAATGTCTGATGCCATCACTGTCGAGAACGGCCAGATGGGGCGCGTCGCCTATGCGCGGATCGCGCCGAACGAGGATCTGGTCCTCGGTGTCGAGAAGCTGTGCCTGGCGGAAGGCTTCCGCAATGCCTTCGTGCGCGGGGCGCTGGGCAGCCTCAACGATGCCTGCCTGGGCACGCTCGACGGGCGCTACATCCATGTCCAGGGGCCGGCCGTGGAGGTCGTGAGCATCGCGGGCGAGGTCCGCTCCGGCCAGGACGGCGCCACGCGCGCCGCCCTGACCGGGGTGGTGGCGGACACGGAAGGGAACGTCTTCGGCGGCCCCTTCGTGCCCGGATCGAATCCCGTCTGCATGACCTTCGAGGTCACGCTGGAGGAATGGCTGCCCGCGCCGTGACCGTCACTCCGCCGGGCGCGTCGTGCTTTCCCAATAGGGCGGGCTGGAGGCGACGAGGGCCTTGAGATCCGCCGGGGCCTTCGCGCCCTGGACGGCGGGCCGCCCCAGCACGGCCGCCGTCGCGAAGGCGACCATGCGTTCGCCGGCCAGCCGCATGTTCTCCGGCGCCTGGGTGTTCAGCGGATGCGGGCCGCGGAAGACGAAAATCTCCTTCGGCTCCCGCGCGCGCCGATAGGCATCGAGCGAACCCTCCAGCCCCTCCACATAATCCCAGATGCCCTTCGCGATCAGCAGGCCGGGCCATTGGGCGATGCCGGCGAAGACCTCCGAGTCCGGGTAGTAGGTGGTGTTGCGCTCGATCCGCAGGGCGGCCTCGACCATGTCATGCCCCGCCATGCGATAGCCGAGGCCGCCCGAATTGGGGCCGTAGAGGATGGCGCCACGGATATTGCTCCAGCCCAGCGGCGGCTTGCAGGGCTGGTCGGGCTGGTCGCGGTCGCAGTCGGCCACGAAGTTGCGGTGCATGGCCCAGGCCGTGGCATAGGAGCCGCGCGAATAGCCACCCAGCACCACCGGGATCTCCCGCGCCTTCATCCCGGCCATGAGCCTGCCGCCGGCGGCGGGGCCGGACAGGATCTCGCCCTGTGGCGTCAGGATGCGCAGGCCCTTGCCGCTTTCCATCTGCTCCAGCTCGCGTACCATGTCGCGGCCCTGCTCGGCGGTGTTGAAGCCGTTGACGCCGCCCGAGATGCCGTTGCCGCGCCGGTCCGTGATCAGGACATCGAATCCCGCCTCGTTCAGCGCCCAGACAAAGCCACGCCAGTGCCGCATGCCCGGCTGCTCGCCCTCCCCCTCGCCGAGGCATCGACGACATAGCGGCCCTCCGCATCCCGGGCCACGCCGGTCGCCCGGGGGTCGTCGGTGGCGGTCAGTTCGCTGCCACCGCCATTGTTCATGATGACCAGAGCCCGGCGCCGCGCGCCCGCCCCATCCTCGATCCCTTGCCCCTCCAGATACCAGCCGCGCAGCCGGATGGGGTCCCGCAGCCCGAGATGCAGGCGCTCGTAGCTGTCGCGCGGCACCGTGAACTCGACCGTGTGGGTGCGCGCCTCGGCGCCGGCGATCGGCTCGGCGAAAGGCTCCCGCGCGAAGAAGACCGGGCGGCGGATGGCGCGCAGGTCCACCTCGCCATCCTGGTCGATGCGGCCCACGGGATCGACGCTGCCGGTGCGGCGCGGTTCGAAACTGGTGAAGCCCTCGGCAGCCTTGCGCGCCGGCCCGGCGCAGGCGGGATTCTCGCGGCACTGCGCCCAGCGCTGCCGGATGCGCGCATCGGTGAATTCCCGTGCGTAGAAATCGTTCGGGCCATACCCCGGCGGCACGAGCTGGTTCGTGGGCATGAAGGGCAGGCACTGCTCGCGCCCCCCAGCGGCGATCCGGTAGCCGGGCAGGTCGGCATTGCGGTCGAAATTCACATGCGTGCTGCAATCGGACGGCACCGTGCCCTGGTTCACCGGCAATGGGTTGGCCGGCGGCGGATTCGCCGGCTGCGCCACCTGCGCCAAGCCGGGCTGCACAATGCCCAGTGCCAGCGCGAGGCCAGCCATGCCGAGGGTCGGTCGCACCACATCCTCCATGACAGCCGCTTTCTGACGCGCGGCCCAGGCTGGCAGGCTAGCGGCTGGAGGCGCGGCTGTGGAGGGCCTCGCCCGCGAGGGCCGGGGCCTTGCGGCCCTTGCCAGGCACGCGCAGTCTGCGCGCCCGAGACTGTCACGGGAGAGACGAACCGCCATGAACGGTGCCCATAGCCTTGTCCATACGCTGCTCCAGTCAGGCGTGGACACCTGCTTCGCCAATCCGGGCACCAGCGAGATGCATTTCGTGGCGGCGCTGGACCAGATCCCCGGCATGCGCTGCGTCCTGGGGCTGCAGGAGAATGTCGTCACCGGCATGGCCGATGGCTATTGGCGCATGGCGCGGAAGCCTGCCTGCACCCTGCTGCATTGCGGCCCCGGACTCGCGAACGGGCTCGGCAACCTCCACAATGCCCGGCGCGCCCGCAGCGGTATCGTCAATGTCGTGGGCGATCAGGCGACCTATCACCGCCCCTATGACGCGCAGCTCACCGCCGATACCGAAGGTTGGGCCCGGCCCGTTTCCGCCTGGGTCCGCACCAGCATGGCCGCCGCCGATGTCGGGCGGGACGCCGCGGTGGCCGTGCAGGCCGCCCGCACCGCGCCGGGGCAGATCGCCACGCTGATCCTGCCCTCCGATGCCTCCTGGAACGAAGGCGGCGTGGTGGTGGAGCCCCTTCCCGTGCCACCGGCCCCGGCACCCGACCCGGCGGCTGTCCGGACCGCCGCGCGCATCCTGCGCGAAAAGCGGAACGTCCTGATCCTCCTCGGCGGCGCCGCGCTGGGCGAGAAGGGCCAGGATCTGGCCTGGCGCATCGCACAGGCCAGCGGGGCGAAGCTGCTGGGCGAGATGTCCAATGCCCGCGTGTCCCGCGGCCGCGGCCGCCCGCAGCTGGAGCGCGTGCCCTATGTCGCCGATGTCGCCATCCAGGCCCTCGCCGAGTTCGAGCACCTGATCCTGGTGAACGCCAAGGCGCCGGTCGGCTTCTTCGCCTATCCCGGCAAGCCCTCCACGCATTACCCCCCCAACGCCCAGGTCCATGTGCTCAGCCGCTACGAGCAGGATGCCGAGGCGGCGCTGATGGCCCTCGCCGATGAGCTGGGCGCCCCCCGCGCCGAGATCCCCGATCCCGGCCCACGCCCGGAACCGGTGCGCGGCGCGCCGACGCCGGAAGGGCTGGCGCGCACCGTGGCCGCCCTGATGCCCGAGGGCGCCATCATCTCCGACGAAAGCGTCTCCTACGGACGGGGCTTCTACCCCCAGACCCATGCCGCGCCGCCGCATGACTGGCTGCAACTGACCGGCGGGGCGATCGGGGACGGCATGCCCGTCGCCACAGGCGCCGCCATCGGCGCGGGCGGGCAGCGGCGCGTCATCAGCCTCCAGGCGGATGGCTCGGCCATGTACACCTTGCAGTCTCTCTGGACCCAGGCGCGGGAAAGGCTGCCGGTCACCACCATCATCATCGCCAACCGGAAATACCAGATCCTGCTGGGCGAATATCTGGGTGTGGGCGCCAATCCCGGCCCGACCGCGATGAATATGCTCGACCTGGGCAACCCGGACCTGGACTGGGTCAAGCTCGCCGAGGGGATGGGCGTCGAGGCCGCCCGGACGGAAAGCCTCGACGGGCTGGCGGATCTCCTGGCGGGGAGCCTCGGCCGGAACAGCCCCTTCCTGATCGAACTGCTCGTGTAAGGCGTCCGGCCCCGGCCGCCGGGGCCGGTCAGGAATTCAGCGCAACCCCATGGCGCGGTCGCGGGCGCTGTTCACATGATCGCCCATGGCGTCCGCGGCCTTCTGCGGATCGCGCGACCGGATGGCCGCGATCACCGCGAGATGCTCCTCCATGGTCGGCAGCAGGACGGTCTCGTTCAGCCGGGTCTGTTCCTGCTTGATCAGCCGGATTTTGATGGAATTGACGCGGTAGATATCGGCGATGATGGAGTTGTTCAGGGCATTGATGATGCTGGTGTGAAGGCTCCAGTCGATGTCCTGGGCATGCTGCACATGCGCGTCGGTGATCCCGGCGCCCGCGGCCGCCGCCCGGCATTCGTCGATGATGGCCCGGTGCTCGCGCTCCAGCGCCGCGACCGTCTCGTCGCTGGCCGTCCGGGTGAAGCTCGCCACGGCCTCCCGCTCCAGGAAGAGGCGAAGCTGGAAGGCTTCCCGGATCAGGCCCAGATCGACATGGGGAATCTGCATGCCGCGATTGGGAACGGTGCGGACCAGCCCCTCCGCCTCCAGGCGCGGGATCATCTCCCGGATCGCCGCGAGCGGAAGCTGCGTCATCTCCACCAGCTCCCGCTGGGAGATGAACTGTCCCGCGCGCAGGTCGCGCGCGAGCAGATGCCTCGTGAAGCTGTCATAGGCCCGGGAGCGCAGATTGGGCGAATCCCGGTCCATCAGCGCCTGTTCGACGATGGCGACCATCCCCGGCACTATCCTCCGAAGATCGCCTGTATCCGCGCCACGAGCGTCCCTGCCTCCTCGGCCGACAGGGGCCGCAGCGGGGCACGCGTATTGGCCCAGGCGGGGTCGCCGGTGCGCGCCGCGACCAGCGCCTTCACGGCGGGCGTGACGGGATACTTCAGCAACTCGTCCACGGCCTGACTCATGGCCGCATCCACCTCACCCGTGCCGATCATCCGCAGCAGCCGGTCGGGATGGATATTGGCCATGCCGGAGATCGCCCCCTGCGCGCCGATCCGCACGGCCTGCGCCAGGCGCCGCTCGTCGCCGATGAGGATGACGAGGTCGCGATGCGCGGCCAGCAGCGCCTGCGCATAGGGCCAGTCGCCGGAGGAATCCTTCACCCCCAGGATCGCCCGCGGATAGGCTTCCCGCAGGCGGGTGATCAGGGAAACCGGAAGCGGCACCGCCGTCACCGACGGGATGTTGTAGAGGATGACATCCCGCGCCATCTCGCCAAGCCCGTCCAGGAAGGCGCTGAACCACCGGAAGAGCCCCTCCTCGCTCGGATTCTTGAAGTAGAAGGGCGGCGCCAGGAGGATGGCCCGGCAGCCATGGTCATAGGCCAGGCGCGCCTGTTCCAGCGCATCCTCCATCGCCGAGGCGGCGACGCCCGCCACGACGGAACGGCGGAAGTCGAACCCCGCCTCCCCCAGGGCCGAGAAGATCGCGCGCCGGGCGGAAAGGCCGATCGAGGCCCCTTCCCCCGTCGTGCCGAAGACCGTGACGCTGCTGCAACCCTGCTCCAGGCACCAGCCGGCCTGCGCGACCAGACGCGCGAGATCCACGGCGCCATCGGTGCCGAAGGGTGTCGTGAGGGCGCAGGAGAGACCGAAATTCTGGGTGTCCCGGGGCATGTGTTCCACTCCCTTCGCCCCTGACAGGGCGGCGTTATGAAGCCAACATGTTACTCCCCTCAAACCATGTTGCAAGCTTCTCGCGGGGCGGCTATGGGAATCGCTCATGGATGACCGCCGCCTCCGTCACGGGAAGGCGGCGAGCCCCGGAGAGGGCTGGGCGGCGACAACCGTCCCGAAGATCCGGCTGGGCGGGTGATGCCGCCGAGGGAAGTGGAGGAACGTATGGCGGAGCTGCGCATGCCGACGCGTCGGCGGCTTCTCGGCACAGGAGCGGTACTTGGCGGTCTCGGCCTGGCCGGTGGCCTGACGGGCACGCGGCCTTCCTTGGCCCAGGGTGCGGGCGGAAGCGGGGTCAACTGGCGCAAGCACGCCGGAACGACCATCGAGGTCTCGCTCATCAAGAGCCCGCGCGGCGACATCCTGCAGCGCTACCAGAAGGAATTCGAGGACCTCACCGGCATCAAGGTGAATGCCGAGCAGACGCCGGAGCAGCAGCAGCGGCAGAAGGCCACCATCGAGCTGGCCTCCGGCAAGCCCAGCTTCGACGTGGTGCATCTCAGCTACCACGTGCAGAAGCGGCAGTTCGAGAAGGGCGGCTGGCTGGCCGACCTCACACCCTACATCAACGACCGTGCCCTGACGCCGCCGGACCTGCTGTCGGACTTCTCCGAGGCCGGGCTCACCTTCGCGCGCGACGGCAAGACCATCGGCGGCCTGCCCTGGTCCGTGGACTACTGGATCCTGTACTGGAACAAGGATCTCTTCGCGCAGAAGAAGATCGCCTTCCCGACCACCTTCGATGAGATGGTCGCGGCCGCCGAGGCGCTGACCGATCCGCGCAGCCGCACCTATGGCTTCGTGGCGCGCGGGCTGCGCAACGCCAACACACCCGTCTGGACCACCTTCATGCTCGGCTATGACATGCCGTCGGTGGATGCGAAGGGCGAGCTGCGCACGGACACGCCCGAGGCGATCGAGGCGGCGAAGCTCTACCAGAGGCTGCTGAGCAAGTCCGGCCCGCCGGGCATCTCGGGCTTCAACTGGGCGGAATGCCAGTCCGCCTTCCTCCAGGGCCGCATCGGCATGTGGCTGGACGGCATCGGCTTCGCCCCGCCGCTGGAGGACCCGGAGAAGTCCCGCGTCGTGGGCAAGGTCGGCTACGGCGTGATGCCCAGGGGCCCCAAGGTGCAGGCCGCCGGCACCTTCGGCGACGGCATCGGCGTCGCCGCGGCCTCGGCGAAGAAGGAAGCCGCCTATCTCTACTGCCAGTGGGCGGTGTCGCGGGAAATGGGCGCGCGCCTGCTGCAGACCGGCTCCGGCGTGCCCTTCCGCAACTCCGTGCTGACGGATCCCGAGGTGCGCAAGGGCGTGAAGATGCCGGGCGAATGGGTGGATGCCGTGGCGCAGTCGGCGGCGGTCAGCCGCCTCGCCCTGCCGGTCATCATCCCCGTCACCGAGTTCCGTGACGTCTATGGCGTGGCGCTCACCAACATGATCTCCGGCGCCGACCCGGCCGCGGAGCTCAAGCGCGCGACCCAGGAGTTCCGGCCGGTGCTGGAGCGGAGCGAGCGGGCATGAGCGGGGCCGCCTCGGCCAGCTCGCCGGCGGAGCCGCAGGCGGCGCCGGGCGAGGCGGCCCTTTCCGGTGGCGGCACCGACCGGCGCCGCCGCGCCTACTGGGCCTTCGTGCTCCCGGCCCTCTTCACCGTCTGCGCGGTGATCCTCTTCCCCTGGGTCTTCACCCTGTGGATGAGCCTGAACGAGTGGCGGGTGGGCGAAAGCCACCATTTCGTCGGGATGGCCAACTACCTCCGCCTCGCCGGGGATGCGCGCTTCCTGGAATCGCTCTGGCACACGCTGGTCTACACGGTGCTGTCCGTGGTGGCGCCTCTGGTGCTGGGCACGGCGGCGGCGCTCTTCTTCCACAAGGAGATGCCGCTGCGCGGGCTGTTCCGGGGCATCTTCGTCATGCCGATGATGGCGACGCCGGTCGCCATCGCCCTGGTCTGGACGATGATGTTCCATCCGCAGCTCGGCGTGCTGAACTACCTGCTCTCCCTGGTCGGCATCGAGCCCCAGGAATGGGTCTTCCACCCGAACACGGTGATCCCCTCCCTGGTGCTGGTCGAGACCTGGCAGTGGACGCCGCTGGTGATGCTGATCGTGCTGGGCGGCCTCGCCTCGCTGCCGCAGGAACCCTACGAGAGCGCGCAGATCGACGGCGCCAATGCCTGGCAGCGCCTCCGCTACCTCACCTTGCCGATGCTCAGCCCCTTCCTGATGGTGGCTGTGATCATCCGCACCATCGACGCCTTCAAGAGCTTCGACATCATCTACGCCATCACCCAGGGCGGCCCGGGCACGGCCTCGGAGACGATCAACCTGTATCTCTACAGCGTGGCCTTCGCCTACTATCAGGTGGGCTACGGCTCCGCCATCGCGGTGGTGTTCTTCCTCTTCATCGTGCTGCTGTCGCTTCTGCTGCTGCATCTGCGCCGCCGCGCGGATCGCGCCGTGCGGGGGCCGCCTGATGGCACGCATGCTGATGCGCAAGATCGGGATGATCCTCTGCGGGCTGCTGGTGGTCTCGCCCGCCCTGCTCTTCTTCGTCTGGATGCTGTCCCTCTCGCTGAAGTTCGAGATCGACAACGGCGCCTATCCGCCGATCCTGATCCCCGACCGGATCGCCTGGAAGAACTATACCGGCGTTTTCGAGAGCAACAACTTCCTGCTGTATTTCTGGAACAGCATCGTCGTCACCGGCACCGCGACGCTGCTGGCGCTGCTGGTCGGCGTGCCCGCGGGCTACGGCATCGCGCGGCTGGGGGCGCACCGCTCGGCGGTGGTGATCATGATCGCCCGCATGACGCCGGGCCTGTCCTTCCTGATCCCGATGTTCCTGCTCTTCCAGTGGCTGGGCCTGCTCGGCTCCCTGGTGCCGCAGATCGTCATCCATCTCGTGGTCACGGTGCCGATCGTGATCTGGATCATGATCGGCTATTTCGAGACCACGCCGCTGGAGCTGGAGGAGGCCGCCATGATCGACGGCGCCAGCCAGTGGGAGATCTTCCGGCAGGTGGCGCTGCCCATCGCGCGGCCCGGGATCGTGGTGGCCTTCATCCTCTCGGTCATCTTCTCCTGGAACAACTTCGTCTTCGGCATCGTCCTCGCCGGACGCGAGACGCGGACCCTGCCGGTCGCGGTCTACAACATGCTGTCCTTCGAGCAGGTGAGCTGGGGGCCGCTGGCCGCCGCCGCGCTGGTGGTCACGCTGCCGGTGCTCATCCTCACCATCGTGGCACAGCGCCAGATCGTCGCCGGGCTCACAGCGGGGGCGGTGAAGGGTGGCTGATCCCCGCCCCGTCCTGCCCGCGCGCGCCCTCGGCCGCTCCGGGCTGGCGGTCTCCGCCATCGGCTTCGGCGCCGCCCCCCTGGGCGATCTCTATGCCCGGCTGGATGAGCGCCTGGCCATCGGGGCCGCCGTCGCCGCCATCGAGCAGGGCGTCACCCTGCTCGACACCTCGCCGCTCTATGGCCACGGCCTGTCGGAGCATCGCTGCGGCACGGCCCTGCGGATCACGGGCCGTGACGGCGTGGTGCTGTCCACCAAGGCCGGGCGCTGGCTGGACCCGCGCCAGGGGCGCGGCGACGGCTCGGGCTATCTCGGCGGCCTGCCGCACCAGGCGGTGGTGGATTACTCCTATGACGGCACGCTGCGCAGCGTCGAGCAGTCGTTGCTCCGCCTGGGCACGGACCGGATCGACCTGCTGCTGATCCACGACGTGGACCGCTGGACTCATGGCGATGCCGTCGGGCAGCGTTTCCGCGAGGCGATGGAGGGCGCCTATCCCGCCCTGGACCGGATGCGCCGCGAAGGCGTGGTGAAGGCCATCGGCGTCGGCGTCAACGAGAGTGCGATGTGCGCCCGCTTCGCCCGCGCCGGCGATTTCGACGCCATGCTGCTCGCCGGGCGCTACACGCTCCTGGAACAGGGGGCGCTCGACGATATCCTGCCGCTCGCCCTGGAAAAGGGCATCGGCATTCTGCTGGGCGGCGTCTTCAACTCCGGCATCCTGGCGACCGGCGCCGTCCCGGGGGCGAAGTACAACTACCGGGACGCGCCGCCCGCGATCCTCGGCACGGTGCGCCGCATCGAGGCGGTCTGCGCCCGGCATGGCGTCCGCCTCGCGGATGCGGCCCTGCATTTCGGCCTCGCGCATCCGGCCGTCTCCTCCGTGGTGCTGGGGGCGGGCAGCCCGGAGGAGGTCCAGCGGAACCTTTCCGCCCTGGAACGGCCGGTTCCCGCCGCCTTCTGGGCCGAGATGCGGGACACCGGCCTGCTGCGCCCAGACGCACCCGTCCCGGCATGACCGCCGCGCCCCCGCCCCGGATCGACGCGCACCAGCATTTCTGGGCCCTGTCCCGGGGCGACTATGGCTGGCTGACGCCGGCGATGGCGGCGATCCACCGGGATTTCGGCCCCGGGGATCTGGCCCCCCTGCTCCGCGAGGCCGGGATCACCGGCAGCATCGCCGTCCAGGCCGCGCCCACGGAGGCCGAGACCCGATACCTGCTCGGCATCGCGGCGGCGGAATCCGGTGTCCTCGGCGTGGTCGGCTGGAGCGACCTGGAAGCCCCCGACGCCCCGGACAATCTCCGGCGCCTGGCGGCGGACCCGCTGCTGGTCGGGTTGCGGCCGATGCTCCAGGACCTCCCCGACGACGACTGGCTGCTGCGCCCGGCGCTGCTTCCGGCCCTGGAGGCGATGCAGGCCCTGGGGCTGGTCTTCGATGCCCTGGTGAAGCCCCGCCACCTGCCCCATCTGCTGCGCTTCGCCGAGGCCCATCCCGACCTCCCGATCGTCATCGACCATCTGGCCAAGCCCGCCATCGCGGAAGGGCCGGGCTCCCGGTCCTGGCAAGGCTGGGCGGATGGCATGGCGGCGCTGGCGCGGCTGCCGCATGTCCATTGCAAACTCTCGGGCCTGGCGACCGAGGCCGCGCCCGGCTGGACCGCCGGGGATCTGCGTCCCTACCTGGCCCTCGCACTGGGCCATTTCGGGCCGGACCGCATGATCTGGGGCAGCGACTGGCCCGTGCTGCGCATGGCGGGAACCTATCCCGGCTGGTGCGCGGCCACCGCTTCGCTCCTCGCCCCTCTGCCGCCAGGGGCACAGGCCGGCATCCTCGGCGGCAATGCGGCGCGGATCTATCTCGGCAAGCGGGGGCGCCAAGGAGGGCAAGAGCCATGCTGAAGACCATCCCTCCCCTCCTGACGCCGGACCTGCTCTGGGTCCTCGCCTCGATGGGCCATGGCGACGATCTGGTCCTGGTGGATGCCAACCATCCCGCCACCGCCATCGCCCGCTCCACGGCCTCGGGGCGCCTCGTCAGCCTTCCGGGCCTGCGCATGGCCGATGTCGCGGCGGCGATCCTGACCCTGCTGCCCATCGACGACTTCGAGCCCGGCCCGGTCCGGCGCATGGAGGTGGTAGGCGCCCCCACCACGATCCCCCCATCCAGCGCGAGGTCCAGGCGGTGCTGGACCGGGCGGTGCCGGGACTGGCCATGCAGGGGCTGGAGCGCTTCGCCTTCTACGAGGCCGCCCGCAGGGGCTTCGCCGTGGTCCAGGTCGGCGATGCCCGCCCCTATGGCTGCTTCCTGTTGCGCAAGGGCGTCATCGCCGGACACTGAACACGAAAAAGGGGAGCGAGGGGAAATGGCGTCCGTCACCATCAACAATGTCCGCAAGGCCTATGGCGCTCATGCCGTGATGCACGGCGTGTCCATCGACATCCCCGATGGCGCCTTCGTCGTCCTTGTCGGCCCCTCGGGCTGCGGCAAGTCCACCCTGCTGCGCATGGTCGCCGGGCTGGAACCGATCACGGGCGGCACGATCAGCATCGGCCCGCGCGTCGTGAACGACGTGCCGCCCAAGGATCGCGACATCGCGATGGTGTTCCAGAACTACGCGCTCTATCCGCACATGACGGTGGCGGAGAACATGGCCTTCGCCCTGAAGCTGAAAAGGGCGAGGCCCGAGGAGATCCTGCAGAAGGTGCGCCCGGCGGCGGAGATCCTGGGCCTGTCCAAGCTGCTCGACCGCCTGCCGCGCCATCTCTCGGGCGGGCAGCGGCAGCGTGTCGCCATGGGCCGCGCCATCGTGCGCAACCCGGCCGTCTTCCTCTTCGACGAGCCCCTGTCGAACCTGGATGCCAAGCTCCGCGTCCAGATGCGCACGGAGATCAAGGCGCTCCACCAGCGGCTCCGCACCACGATGATCTACGTGACGCATGACCAGATCGAGGCCATGACCATGGCCGACCGGATCGTGGTGATGCAGGACGGGCGCGTGGAACAGATCGGCGTGCCCCTGGAACTCTATGACCGCCCGGCGAACATCTTCGTGGCCAGCTTCATCGGCTCGCCCGCCATGAACCTCCTCCCCGGCACGACCGTGGAGGGCGGCGTGCAACTCGGCGACGGGACGGTCCTGCCGCTGCCCGCGGGCTCGCCGGTCGCGCCCGGGCGCCGCGTGACCTACGGCATCCGTCCCGAGCACCTGCTGGTCGGCGAGGGTGGCCTGCCGATGGTGGTGGAGGTGATGGAGCCCACGGGCTCGGAAACCCAGGTCTTCGGCATGCTGGGCGGCCATCGCTTCATGGGCAGCTTCCGCGAGCGCATCCAGGCCGCGCCCGGCGAGGTGCTCCCGATCCACTGGGACACGCGCCTCGCCCATCTCTTCGATCAGGCCGACGGGCTGCGCCTGGAAACCGTCCGGCAGGACCTCGCCGCCTGAAGGGGCCGGAGCCAGCGGCTCCGGCTACCGCCGGTACTTCGGCCGCGCCGCGCGTTTCCGGCGTCACGCCCGCCGTGTACCGCACGGCGCCGTTCTGGGCCTGCGCGTTCTGCTGGTCCATCTGATCGCGCGTGATGACCGGGAGGGATTGCGGCGTCTCCAGCACCGGTGACCAGTAGCAATCCAGCCAGCACCCCGTCGAACCGGACCCGTGAACTGGCTTCACCGGGCATCATGATGCCCCCGCAACATATTCAACTTTATGGCTTTTCGAATCGCCCGCCGCCTTATAGAGAATGCCAATCGTTCGCAATATCCTGAAAGAAACTGCCCCCGGCATGGCAGGCAACGGGGTGTTGCAAGCGGGGCGCTGCCCCGTCCCCTGGGCATGGCCGAGCCAAAGAAAGGTGTTACATCAGGGGGCGATAGCTTTATACACCAGCGTCAATCATGGGATATGAACATTGAAGGCCATCGTCTTGTGTGCTGGCCAGGGGCGCCGTCTCCTGCCGTTTACGGAGCGGACCCCGAAATGTCTCCTTCCCGTGGGCGGCAAACCCATTCTCGGCTGGCAGCTTCTGGGCCTGTCCGAGGCCGGGATCGAGGAAGTCACGCTCGTCACGGGTTTCAGGGCCGAGACGATCGAGGCGGCACTGCCCGGCATCACGCCCAAGGGCCTGACGGTCCGGACTGTCTTCAATCCCTTCTTCGGCGTCGCCGAGAATATCGGCAGTTGCTTCCTGGTCCGTGACCTGCTGCGAGCCGGCGACACGGTGCTGCTGAACGGCGACACCCTGTTCGAACCTGCGGTACTGCGTCACCTGCTGTCGGCCCCCGCCGCGCCCATCACCGTCACGATCGACCGCAAATCCCATTACGATGCCGATGACATGAAGGTCTCGGCAGATGGGGCGAGCCTGCGCGCCATCGGCAAGACCCTGACTCCGGACGAGACGAACGGTGAATCCATCGGCATGCTGCGCTTCCAGGGCACGGGCGGCGCGCTCTTCGCCGATGGGCTGGAGGCCGTGCTGCGTCAGCCGGAGGGGCTGCGCCGCTGGTACCTCTCCGTCATCCACGCCATCGCCCAGATGGGTCATCAGAGGAGCCATCAGGGAGGCCATCAGGGGGGCAGGTCCGTGTGACCTCCATCCAGGGCCTGAGCTGGGGCGAGGTGGACTACCCGGACGATCTCGCCGAGGCGGAGGCGCTTGTCCGCTCCTGGGCCATGCCCGCCCCGGCCCTGGCCGGCTGATGCCGAGGTGACGATGCTCCCGACGCGCCATTCGCTGCCCCGGCGGCTGGGCTCCTTCGCCACCCTGCCCGACGCACTGGACTATGCCGCCGGCGGGGAAACGGGGCTGGGCTTCCATGACGGCCGCGGCGAACTGACCCAGGCCCTGCCCTATCGCAGGCTGCGCGAAACATCGCGGCAACTGGCCAGGCGGCTGACCGGCGCGGGGCTGGAACGCGGGAACCGCGTGGCCATCATCGCCGAGACGCGGCCCGACGTGGTGGAAGCCTTCATGGCCTGCCAGTATGCCGGCCTCGTGCCGGTGCTGCTGCCCCTCCCGGTCGCCTTCGGCGGGCGCCAGACCTATATCGAGCATATCTCCCGGCTGACCCTGGCGGCACGCGCCTCGGCACTCTTCGTGCCAGAGGCCCTCCAGCCCTGGCTGGCGCCCTTCGCCGCCGAGGCCGGGCTGACGGTCTTCGGAACCGTGGCGGGACTGGCATCGGCCCCGGAAAGCGCCGCGGAACCGGTCCCGCTGGGCGAGGACGAGATCGCCTATCTCCAGTTCTCCTCGGGCAGCACGCGCTTCCCCATGGGCGTCGCCGTCACGCAGCGCGCCCTGATGGAGAACATCCGCGCCATCCTGCGGCACGGGCTCCAGGTGGGTCCGGAGGACCGCGCGGTGTCCTGGCTGCCGCTCTACCACGACATGGGCCTCGTGGGCTTCCTGCTGGCGCCCCTCGCCGGGCAGGTGACGGTGGACTACCTCTCGCCGCAGGAATTCGCGCGGCGGCCACAGCTCTGGCTGCGGCTGATCTCCAGCAACCGCGCCACCCTCTCCTACAGCCCCAGCTTCGGCTACGAGCTGTGCACCCGGCGGGGGCGGCCGGACCCGGCCAAGGGGCCGGCCCTCGACCTCTCCTCCTGGCGCGCCGCGGGCATCGGGGGCGACATGATCCGGCCGCATGTGCTGGCGCGCTTCGCCGAGACCTTCGAGCCGGACGGCTTCCGCGCCGGGGCCTTCGTGCCCAGCTACGGCATGGCCGAGGCGACCCTGGCCATCAGCTTCGCGCCACTGGGCAAGGGGCTGGCGACGGATATGGTGGACCTCGACCGGCTGGAGCGTGAGGGCACCGCCATGCCCCCAGGGGATGGGTCGCGGCTTCGGGAATTCGCGCTGTGCGGCCCGCCGGTCCCGGGCACCGAGCTGGAGATCCGCGATGCCACCGGCGCCCCGCTGCCCGAGCGGCAGGTGGGGCGCGTCCTGGTGCGCGGGCCGGGGCTGATGCAGGGCTATGACGAGAGGCCGGAGGAAAGCACGGCCGTGCTCTCAGCGGATGGCTGGCTCGACACGGGCGACCTCGGCTACCGCCTGGGCGGGCAGATCGTGATCACCGGCCGCGCCAAGGACCTGATCATCGTCAACGGCCGCAACGTCTGGCCACAGGACCTGGAATGGTCCGTGGAGCAGTCGATCGCGACAGCCCGCAGCGGCGATGCCGCCGCCTTCTCGGTGGAGGAGGACGGGACGGAGCAGGTGGTGATGCTGATCGAGGCACGCGGCGCGCCGGACAATGGAGAGCGCGAGCGGCTGGCCACCGAGGCCGCCGGCACGCTGCGCGCACGCCATGGGGTCGAGGCGCGGATCGTGCTGGTGCCGCCGGGCAGCCTGCCGCGCACCTCCTCGGGCAAGCTCAGCCGTACCCGGGCGCGCAGCCTCTATCTGGCCGGTCACTTCACGGCGGGGGCCAGCGCGCTCGTGGCCCTGCCGGAATGACCGGCGCCCCGCTGGTCGCCGTCACGGGCGGGACCGGCTTCCTCGGGCGCCATGTGGTCGCGGCGCTGGCGGCACAGGGCTGGCGGGTGCGGATGCTGGTCCGGGGCGCACCCGCGCCCGAAGGGGTTCCGGTGGAAGCTGTGCGGGGCGACCTCGCCGATGCGGTGGCCCTGTGCCAACTGGTGGCCGGCGCCCAGGCGGTGGTGCATCTGGCCGGGCTGACCAAGGCACGGCGGCCCTCCGAATTCCTGGCCGTGAACCGGGATGGCAGCGCCCGGCTGGCGGAGGCGGTGGCCCAGGCGGCGCCGGAGGCCCGCTGCGTGCTGGTCTCCTCCCTGGCGGCGCGGGAGCCACGGCTTTCCCCCTATGCCGGCAGCAAGCGGGCGGGCGAGCAGGCCGCCGTGGCGGCGCTGGGGCCGGCGGGACGCTGGGTGGTGCTGCGGCCCTCGGTGATCTACGGACCTGGGGACCGGGAAGGGCTGCTGCTGCGCCGCCTGGCGGCCTCCGCCATCGTGCCGGTGCCGCGCGCGCCGGAGCCGCGGATCGCCATGGTGCATGCGCGGGACGTGGCGGGCGCCATCGCGGCCCTCTGCCGTTCCGGCCCCCAGGCAGGTCTGCTGGGCGGCACCTTCGAGATCACGGATGCGCGGCGCGAGGGCTATGGCTGGCGCGAGCTGCTGCACCGCCTGGCGCGGGAGCTGCGGCACCGGCCGCGCTTCCTGGAGGTGCCGGACGCGGCCATGCTGGCGGCGGGCGCGGCGGCGGATGGCTGGGCCCGGCTGACCGGGCGAAGCGGCCTCTTCGGCCTCGGCAAGGCGCGGGAGATCCTGCACCGGGACTGGGGCTCCGACGCGGAACGGCAATTGCCGGAGACGGTCTGGACGCCGGGCATCGGCTTCGAGGAAGGGCTGCGGGACACGCTGGCCTGGTGGGCCAGCCTCGGCCTCGCCCCGGCGCCGGGCTGAACCGGGGATCAACCATGTCCGGAAGCACGGATCGCCCAATACCCTGCCCTATGGCGTCTCCCCGCCCATGCGCGTCGCCTCGTAGCGATAGCCGCAGCCGCCACCCGTCCGCGCGGCGCCAATGGTGGGAATCTCCTCCGCGGTCAGCCGGTCGCCGGCGATCCGCCCCGCGGCCCGGCGCTCCGATCCATCCCGGTCCAGCGCGATCTCGCCATGCGGCGTCACGGTGCCGGTCATGATGGGGCGCTGGACGGCGGAATGGCGGTGGCGCGAGGTCCGCAGCTCCACCAGCCCATCCCGGATGCGGAACCAGACGGTGCGGGGCTCCTTCCGGCAGCCCGGCGCCGTGCCGATCGAAATCTGCTGGCCCTGGTACAGGCCGTCGAAGCGTGCCAATGCCGGCGCCGCCCCCTCCCCCTTCCCTCCCCGGCACACCCCGCCAGCAGAGGGACCATCAGCAGCATGAGCGTGGCCAGCCCTGGGCCACGGAGGAACGGATGACCCAATCCGCCACGGCTTCCGCCCATTTCGCCGATCGCCCGGTCGTCTTCATCCACACCAACGCCAAGCAGCGGCTGGGGGCCCTGGTTTCGGCGCATTCCTTCCGGCGCAACGCGCGGCAGCCGGAGGGATTCGAGGTGCGGCTGCTGGAAGCGGAGCATTCGGCGCCGCTCCGTGCCGCCGAGGGGCGGAGCTTCCTCCGCGCCGGCCACAGCCGCATTTGGCGTATGGATGACCTGCAATCCTTCACCCCTCTCCGTTTCGCCGTGCCCGACGCCATGGGGCACCAGGGCCTGGCGCTGGTGGTGGACCCCGATGTCTTCGCGGTGGGCGATGTGGGCGAGCTCTTCGCCCGCGACCGCGAGGGCAAGGCCATATGGTGCCGGGCGCGGCCCGGGCACAATGGCGCGGCGGAATACCTCGCCACCAGCGTGATGCTGCTGGATTGCGCGCGCCTGCCGCACTGGCGCTTCGGACCGATGCTGGAGGACCTCCTCGCGAAGCGGCTGGACTATGTGGAGCTGATCGAGCTGCGGCGGGAGAAGCGCGAGACCATCGGGCTGCTGGAATCCGTCTGGAACGATTTCGACCGGATGGAGGCGGATACACGCCTCCTGCACACGACCAAGCGGCGGACGCAGCCCTGGAAGACCGGGCTGAAGGTGGATTTCACCGTGCGCGAACGCGGCTTCGGGCCGATCCCGGCGGCGGTGGTGCGCCCCCTCCTGCGGCTCTGGACCTCCCAGGCCCGCTACAAGCCGCATCCGGACAAGCGGCAGGAGGCTTTCTTCTTCGCCATGCTGGCGGAATGCCTGGACGAAGGGTCGGTCACCCGCGCGGAGGTCGAGCACGGGATCAGGGAGAAGCATATCCGCCCGGATGCCCTGGCGCTCGCGGATCGCTGCCGTGGCCAGTTCCCCCGGCCCCTGTCGGCAGCAGCGGCCTGATGCGGTCCACCGCCGCCACCGCCACCTGCGGCGGCAGGGACCTTCCTGCCGTCAGTTCGTGATGCTCCAGCCCCTGCCAGAAGAACCACAGATCGCGCGGCCAGCCGGCCCAGCCGCCCCGCACCAGCCGGCCCCAGGCCCGGCCCGGAAGGCGCAGCCAGGGCGGCGCCGTCCGCCCGGCATCCGCCAGCCGCAGGGCACGCATGGCGCGGAGCCAGACACCGCCGGGCCAGCTCGCCCGGACGGGGATCAGGGTGACGGGCTTCCCGGTCGCCACGGCTTCCGAGACCATGGCGACGCTGTCGGCGGTGACGGCGATCCCGTCGGCCAGGGCGAGCAGCCCGGCATAGGGGTTCCGCTCGCCCGTGCCTTCCAGCAGGGCCGCGGGCACCGGCGCCCCGGCGAGGAGGCCGCGCAAGCGCCCGGTCAGGGCAGCGGGCGTGCGGCGGCTGGCGATGGCCAGGACGCTGCCACCCTCCTCCTCCGCCCGGGCGAGCAGCACGCGGCAGGCCCGCTCCACCTCCCCCGGGTCCAGCCGCCAGGGCCAGGACGGTCCCCCGAGGAGAAGCGCGCGGCGGGGCGCCGGGAAAGGCGCCAGGGCTCCGCGCCAGGCCACCGCGGCCTCGGCCAGCCGGGCGGCGGTCTGGCGAGTCAGGGAAAGCGGCTGTTCCAGGACATGGGGGCCGGCCGGCACGCCATATTGCGGTGTCGTCACCACCAGGTCGAAGCGGCCGGGATGGCAGCGTGGCCGCCCGATCTGGACGATCCGGCTATGCCCCGCCGAGCGGGCGCGGACCCAGCGCGCGGCCGGCACGCTGCGGCGCCCGACGCCGATCACCAGTTCCGGCCAGGGCGGCCCGAGCCTCGCGCGGGAGGCCGCATCGAGGCTGAGCAGTCCGATATCCCCCAGGCGGGTGGGCCAGAGGCGCAGCAGGTTGTGGCGCAGGGGGATCGCCTCCACCGTGCCGCCACAGGCATCGGCCACGGCCTCGGCCAGCGCCAGAACCTGGTTGTTGTCGCCGGTGCGGGGGCCAAGCAGCGCCCAGATGCGCGGCCCCCTATCCATCCTGCTGTCCGTCTCGCCCATGCGCTCTTTCCGGGGGGCGCGGAGGATGGGCGCGGGCGGGGATGCCGGCAAGGCCACGCCATGCGCATAGCCCCATGCGCATAGCCCCATGCGCATAGCCTATGTCGCGGGCACAGCCCTGCCTTCCCGCGTCGCGAGCGCGGTGAACGTGATGAGCATGTGCCGCGCCTTCGCCGCCGCCGGGCACGAGGTGACGCTCTATGCGCGCGGGCGGCAGGCGGATGCGGAGGCGGTCTTCGGGGCCTTCGGCATGCCCCGCTGCTTCGAGCTGGTGCTGCGGGCGCCGCCGCATTTGCCGCTGGCGAAGAACCTGCTCTACCCCGCGCTGGCCGCGCGGGAGATGGCCGCGCGGCCAGCGCCGGACCTGCTCTATGGGCGCCATGCCTATGCGCTGGCGGCGGCGGTCACGCGCAGCCGGGCACCCTTCGTCTACGAGGCCCATGCGCTGCCGCTGCGGCGGGCCCGGCGCATGGCGGAATCCTGGCTGTTCCAGCACCGGCGGATGGCGCTGATGGTCGCCATCTCCCAGAGCCTCGTGGAAGACTACGCCGCCCGGATGCCGGCCCTGGGCGGGCGGCCGGTGATGGTGGCGCATGACGGCGCCGACCCTGTGGCGGAGCCCGGCCCGCCGCCCGCGCCCTGGCCGGGCCGGCCGGGCGCCCCGCAACTGGGCTATGTCGGGCACCTCTATCCCGGCAAGGGGATGGAGATGGTGGCCGCCCTCGCCGCGGCCCTGCCGGAATGCGACCTGCACGTGGTCGGCGGCACGGAGCGTGACCTGGCCACCTGGCGGCAGCGTTGCGCGGGGCGGGCAAACCTGCACCTGCACGGGCATGTGCCACATGCGCGGGTCCCGGCCCATCTGGCGCGCTTCGACCTGCTGCTGGCACCGCCCTCGCCCAGCGTGGCCTCCGCGGCGGGGCGGGAAATCGGGCGCTGGATGTCGCCGCTCAAGCTCTTCGAATACATGGCGGCGGGAAAGCCGATCCTCGCCTCCGACATCCCGGCACTGCGCGAGATCCTGGTGGATGGCCGGACGGCGCTCCTGCTCCCGCCCGGAGATGCGGCGGCCTGGGCGGCGGCGGCGCGGGCACTGCTGGGCGATCCGGCGCGGGCGGCCGCCCTGGCGGCGGAGGCGAAGGCGGTCCTGCTGCGCACCTATACCTGGGAGGCCCGGGCGGCCCGCATCCTGGCCCGGGTCGCGGCCCATCCGCCGGAGGGCCGGCCATGACCCCGGCGGCGAGCACGGCCACCGCCGACGCGCTGTTCCGCCGCATCCTGCGGAATGCCGGGCTGGTCCTGGGGGGCAAGGCGGCGACGGCGCTGCTGAACCTGGCCGCCTTCGGCCTGGCCATGCGGAGCCTCGGCGCGGCGGAAATGGGCGTGCTGGTGCTGGTGCACGGCTTCGCCCAGACGGCCTCCTCGCTCGTGAAGTTCCAGTCCTGGCAGGCGGTGCTGCGCTACGGCGCCGGCAGCCTGGGGCCGGAACGGCGGCCGGCCTTCCAGGCCCTGCTGCGCTTCACCTTCGGGCTGGATATCGGCTCCGGGGTCGTGGGCAGCCTCGCCTGCGCCCTGGCGGCCTGGTTCCTGGGCCCTTCCTTCGGCTGGCCGCCGGAGGTGGTGCCGCTGGCGGCCCTCTACGCCACCAGCACCGCCTTCCTGGTGACCGCCACGCCGATCGGGCTGCTGCGCCTCTTCGACCGCTTCGACCTTCTGGCCCGGCGGGATGCCATGGGGGCCGGGTTCCGCCTGGCGGGCGCGGCGCTGGCGGCGGCCTGCGGCGCGGGGCTGCCGGGCTTCCTCGCGGCCTGGTACCTCGCGACGGTGCTGGGCGGGATCGTGCTGATGGCGGCGGCCTGGCGGGAAGTGTCGCGCCGCGGCCTGCTGCGGCGGGAGGCAGGCGCCCCCCGCCTGGGCGCGGCGGAGGCGCATCCCGGCATCTGGGGCTTCGCCTGGTCCACGAACCTGATGACCACGCTCTCCCTCGGCTCGACCCATCTGGCGACGCTCTGCGTGGGGTGGATGCTGGGCCCCACGGAAGCGGCGCTCTTCTCCCTGGCGCGGCAGATCGGGGAGGCCGCCCTCAAGCCGAGCCGCTTCCTCACACCCGCCCTCTATCCGGAACTGGCCCGCCTGGCGGCGGCGCGGGACCGGGCCGCGCTGCGCCGGCTGCTGCGCCGGGGCCTCGCCCTCTCGACCCTCGTGGCCCTGCTGTTCCTGCTGGTCCTGGCCGTGCTGGGGGAATGGCTGCTTCGCCTCGTGGGCGGGGCGGAGGCGGGCGGCGCCTACCAAGTCATGCTGCTCCTGGCGGCGGCGGCCTCCATCAGCTTCGCCGGTTTCGCGCTGGAACCCCTGCTCGTCTCGATGGAGCGGCACGGCCTGGCGCTGCGGCTGCGGGCCATCGCCACGGCGGTCTACGTGCCCCTGGCCCTGGCCGGGCTGGCATGGCTCGGGCTGCCGGGCGCGGGGGTGGCCTCCATCCTGTCGGCGCTGCTGCTGCTGGCGGGGCAGGCCATGCCTGCCATGCAATGGCTCTCCACCCCCGCCCGCTCCACCGGCAAGGGAAACTTGCATTAAACTTCATGAAGGGTTTAGTCGGGCGCGGCCGGGGGCTGTGGCTGGAAATCAAGGAAGACAACATGCTGGATGAACAGGCCGCCCTACGGGAAATCACCGCAGCCCTGGAAGAAACCGGAAAGCTGGCCGGCCCTGTCGGCATGGACACGAACATCCTCAAGGACCTGAATTTCGACTCCGTCGGGGCGGTCGATTTCATCATGGTGCTGGAGACCCGCCTGAACATCATCATCCCGATGGACCGGATGACGGAGATCGAGACCATCGGCGACCTTGTCCGGGTCGTGACCAGCGATCCCAGTCTGGCGTCCTGACCATGCTCTCCAGGTTCCGTGCCTTGCACGAGGAACACGCGGCCGTGGCCGCGGCCGGGCGCAGCCCCTTCGGCGTCGCCTTCGACGCCGTACTCTCCGCCACCGAGGCCATGCTGGACGGGCGGCGCATCCTGCTGCTCGGGACCAACAACTATCTCGGCCTGACACTCGATCCCGACGGCATCGAGGCCGCCGTGACCGCGACGCGGGAGCAGGGGACCGGCACCACGGGGTCGCGCATCGCCAATGGCACCTACGGGGGCCATGCGGCGCTGGAAACGCGCCTCGCCGCCTTCCTGAAGCGCCGCTCCGCCATGGTCTTCACCACAGGCTACCAGGCCAATCTCGGCGCGCTCTCCACGCTGGCCGGGCGGGGCGACCACCTGCTGCTCGACGCGGACAGCCATGCCAGCCTCTATGACGGGGCGCGGCTGGGCCATGCCCAGGTGACCCGCTTCCGCCACAACGACCCCGACGACCTGCGCCGCCGCCTCCGGCTGCTCTCCTCCCAGCCCGGGGAAAAGCTGATCGTGGTCGAGGGCATCTACAGCATGCTGGGCGACGTCGCGCCGCTGCGGGAGATCGTGGAGGTCAAGCGCGAGGCCGGGGCCTGGCTGCTGGTGGACGAGGCGCATTCGCTCGGCGTGCTGGGCCGGAACGGGCGGGGGCTGGCGGAGGCCGCGGGCGTGGAGCCGGAGGTCGATTTCGTCGTCGGCACCTTCAGCAAGAGCCTGGGCGCGATCGGCGGCTTCCTGGCCTCGGACCATGACGGCTTCGACGCGCTGCGCCTCGCGGCGCGGTCCTACATGTTCACCGCCTCCCTGCCGCCTTCCGTCACCGCCTCGGTGACCCGGGCGATCGAGGCCGTCGAGGCACGGCCCGAGCTGCGCGAGGCGCTGCGGCGGAACGGCCGGCACCTGCATGCCGGGCTGGTGGCGGCGGGCCTCGCGGTGGGGGCCATGCCGAGCCCGATCGTCTCCCTCCTCATGCCGGACCGGGAAACCGCGGTCGTCTTCTGGAACCGGCTGCTCGCGGAAGGGGTCTACACCAACCTCGCCCTC